>NZ_JBEYCF010000010.1:24564-172393 GCF_040632605.1 Streptomyces sp. NPDC019224
ACGTACCGCAGACGCGGCGGACACACCGCCGGACCACTCCGACACCGCGGACACCGACCCGTCCGACTGCCGCTGAACCACCGGCAGGACCGACCCCGACGAAGCCGGACCACCACCGGCGGACGGCACCGACGAACCCACCCCGGTAGCCGGTGCGCCCAAGGGCCCGCCCAGCCCGGGACGTACCGCAGCCGCACCGGCGGACCGCTCCGGCGCCACAGCAGCCGCGCCCTCCGAGACCGTCCCGGACGCGGGCGCGTCCGACTGCCGCTGAACCACCGGCAGCTCCGGCCCCGACGAAGCCGGACCGCCACCACCGGGCCGGGCGGACGGGCCCGTCCCGGAGGGCAGCTCGCCCAAGGACTCGCCCAGCCCAGGACGCACCGCAGACCCCACAGACGTCCCGGGCGGCGTAACCGGCGCAACCGGCGTGACCGGTGCGGGCACCCCGCTGGACGCGACGGTGGACAGGTTCCGCAGGGTCGTCGCCGGGCGGCGGGCGATGATCAGCGGCGGGGCGGTGCGCCGGGCCCGCACCGGGGCCGGGCGCGCCTGCGACGGCGCGGGGGCGGCGGTTCCGCCCTCCCCGGCCGCGCGGGTCGCCGAGCCGGGCACGACCGGGACCACCCGCCTGGGCGCGGCCGCGCCCCGCCCGTCCCGGCCCGGGCGGGCCTCCGTGCCGGGACGGGCGGAAGCGGACCCCGCAACGGCGGGCGCGGGGCCCGTAGCCGTACGCCTCGCGACCGGCCCCGGGCCGGATCCGGCGGGCGCATCCGCCCCGCTCGGCGCCGAAGGCGCCACGGGTTCCTCCGGGGCCCCGCCCGCCGCGCGCAGCAGCAACGGCGCCCCCGAGGGGGCGGTACGCGGCAGGCCCGGTGCGCGGGCCACCCCGTGGACCAGCCCCACCGGGGCGGACGGCAGCACCGCATGGCCCAGGTCGCCGTCGCTGTAGGCCACGTTCTGCCAGGACGCCAGGCGGGAGCGGAAGCGCAGGCCGTCGCTGACGCCGATCGAGGACCGGGCGACGGTCACCGCCGGGGGCGCGACCCGCCGCCAGCCGCCGTCCCAGTCCGCGTCGGGACGCGCGGAAGGGGCGGCCGGCGCCTCCCCGGTGCCGGGGCCCGGGGCCGCGTCGGGGACGCCGGCCCCGGCCGTCACCGGACGCCGACGGAACCAGCCCTTCAACTCCACGCCCTCACCCGCTCTCGTTGACGCGGGTGTTGATCCGCGCTATCTCCCTCACCCACTCCTGCCGCTCACCGTGGGTGAGGTCGAGGATGTCCTCACGCTGCCAGTGGAAGTGGTAGGCGATGTACGCGAGCTCCTCCCGCAGCCGGGAAGGCGCGTACGTCACGATTCCCCCAGGCGCTCACCCGACAGGTCCACCTCGAACGAGCCCTGGCACAGCGGGCAGGTCACGGCCGCGTGGGTGTGGCCCTCGCTGTTGATGCGGCGGTAGAAGTCCTGGAGGAACGCCACGTCGGTGGCGTACATCCGCTCGACCACCCCGGCGTGCACGTCGGTGATCGTGCCGAGCCGGGTGATCACCTGGCTGAGGAGCACCACGCTCAGATACGCGGGGTTCTCCTTGACCCGGAGGTCGATCTGCGGGCGCAGTTCGTCCCGGGCGGTGGCGAGCCGCATGGACCCCGTCCGGTGGAGCCGGCCCTCGTCGTCGACGTAACCGCGCGGGAGCTCGAACTCGAACTCCGTGCGGAGGCCCGAGGGTTCGGGCCGAGGGGCCGGCTGCGCCGGGGCCGGGGTCTCGCGCTGCGTGGGCGCGGCGGCGGCGAGGTCGTCGAGGACCTCTTCGAGGCCGCCGCCGGATACGGTCCTGCGCCTCATTCGACGATGATCTCCTCGAAGGTGATGGTGACCGTCTCCGTCGCCGCGCTGGACTCGCCGGCCTTCAGCGAGGGGCCCTCCCAGCGGCTGGCCCAGCCCTGCATCAGCTGGATGCGGCGGACGGTCTCACCCGTGGAGTCCTTGATCTCGATGGTGAGGTTCTGCCGGGCAGTGTCGACGGCGCCGTTGTTCAGCGTCTCCTTGATCCACTTGGTGAACTCGCTGCTCTTGTCGAGTCCACGGGTGATCGTCACCTCGCCGGCCTGCCGCGCGCCGGGCTGCTTGCGGATGATCTGCTTGCCGGTGGAGGTCACCTGCCGGACCTCCACCACCTCCTCCTCGACGGTGAGGCCGCTGATCTCCTGGATCGACTCCACGAGATAGCCGCCGAGCTGCACGCCGAAGACGTGGGTGGAAAGAGCGTCGCCCTCTGCCATGACTGTGTGTCACCTGTTCCGTTCGCTGTCTGTTGCCTGCCGGGTCACCGCTTGACGGGGACGGTCACTCGTCCACGAGGCTGGTGCTGTCCGAGAACTGCGAGAGGCGGAAGACGACGAACTCCGCCGGCTTCACCGGGGCGACGCCGATCTCGCACACGACCTGGCCGAGGTCGATGGACTCCTGCGGGTTGTTGTCACGGTCGCACTTGACGTAGAACGCCTCCTCGGCCGTGCGGCCGAAGAGCGCGCCCCGGCGCCATTCCTCGGAGAGGAACGCGGTGACGTTGCGCCGGATGCTCGACCAGAGGCGGTCGTCGTTCGGCTCGAAGACCACCCACTGGGTGCCCAGGAGGATGGACTCCTCCAGGTAGTTGAAGAGCCGGCGGACGTTGAGGTAGCGCCAGGCCGGGTCGGACGAGAGGGTCCGGGCGCCCCAGATCCGGATGCCCCGGCCCGGGAAGGCGCGCACGCAGTTGACGCCGATCGGGTTGAGGAGGTCCTGCTCGCCCCGGCTCAGGCGCAGTTCGAGGTCGAGCGCGCCCCGGATGACCTCGTTGGCGGGCGCCTTGTGCACGCCGCGCTCGCCGTCGCTGCGCGCCCAGACACCGGCGACGTGGCCGCTCGGCGGCATCAGGGTCTGCCGGCCGGTCGCCGGGTCGAGGACCTTGAGCCACGGGTAGTACAGGGCCGCGTAGCGCGAGTCGTAGCCGGCGTCGTCGTTGCGCCAGGTGCGCACGCGCTGGGCGTTCATGGCCGGCGGGGTGTCCAGGACGGCGACCCGGTCGCCCATCTGCTCGCAGTGCGCGATGAGGGCGAGCTGCACGGCGCGGACGCCCTCGTCGTCGATGTCGCCGCGCTGGTGGGCGCCCATCAGGTCGGGGACGGCGACCATGGTGATCTCGTCGATCGCCTCCAGGGCCGCGATGCCGGTACGGGCCGACGCGTCGCCCACGTACTCGGCGGGCCCGGTCCGGCCGGTGGTGCCCGCCTCCGGGGTGGCCGGTGCGAGGGTCAGGCTCTGCTTCTCGGGGCGGGTCTGGACGGCGCCCGGCTGCTCGGTGACCTCGATGAGCTTGGACTGACGGGCCTGGGTGACGAGGTAGCCCTTGACGTTCTTGCGTACGGAGGTGTCGAAGGTCTCCACCACCTTGCCGCCCTGACGCACCAGCAGGCGGAACCGGTCCTCCGGCGGGTTCTCGCCCTCGGCGTCGGCGACCTCGATGGAGACGCCGTCGCCGGCACCCGGCCGGGCGGAGACCAGGAAGCCGCCGATGGCCACGGAGGGGGCCGTCGCGGGCGCGGCGTCCCGGGACGCGTCCTCGGCGGGGCCGCCGATGCGCACGATGTACGCGGCGCCGCCGCCGTTGCTGAAGAACCCGTGGACGGCGAGCGTCAGGTAGGTGTCCGGGGTGAAGGTGCCGAAGGCCGATACGTACTGGTCCCAGCTGGTCACCAGCGTCGGCCGGTGGAAGGGGCCGGTCTCCGCGAAGCCGACGAAGGCGGCGACCGCGGTGCCGACACCCTCGATGGGCCGTGCTCCGGACTGCACCTCCTCCACGTATACACCTGGGGTGAGGTACGACGGCATGCTCGCTCCTTCGGCTGGTCAGTCGTTCGCCCGCCCAGTCTCATCAGGGGGCGCAGGGGGCAGTAGGTCTCAAAGTCCTGGCCGGGGGGCAGGATCGCTGCCTTTCCGGGCCCGGGGGGCCGGCCCCCTGACGTGAGGGAGGGGTTTCAGCCAGAAATCAAGGGCCGACGGCCCGAAACCGGCTGATTCTCCACGTCCCCCCGAGGGAACCGGAAGCGGCCGGATCCGCTCCGGCGAACGGAGGCAGCCGGCGGTCCGGCCCGCTCACCGCCTCCGGAAATGACCGGAAATGACCGGAAATGACCCGGGAAACACCGGGATTCACCTGCCGCCCGCAGTCCGCGCATTTACGCGTCCAGTCGTTCCGGGCGTGTCCGGGTGTGGGGAGGGCCACACCCGGATGAACACCCGGTGGCACATCGGCGCAGGTGGGGAGCGCGTCTGTTCACGTCACCGGAACAGAAGGACAGGAATCCGGCGCTATCGTTCTTCTCGCGAGACATCGCTCAGCACGCCGCTCACATTGAGCACTTGGTGACACCCGGAAGCCTGCGTACCGGTGGCCGGAGTCCCAGGCTTGGAACAGGTCACGGAAACGGTGACCGCCGCCTTCTCCGGTATCTGAATGGGGGTGACCCAGTGATAGTCCTGGTTCCTGAACGTCTCCAGGGCGATGGTGGTGATCTTCCGCTGGCCGAAGGAAATGGTCAACAGGCCTTCGTCGCCCTGGAAATTGGCCACGACGATGTCCGTGACACCGAAGGTCTTGCCTTCCGGGACCACATACGTGCCGGTCTTCCGGGCCCCCGCGCCCGTCTCCACGTCGATCGTCTCGGAGCTCTGCTGGGCGTTCGCGCCGCCGCTCCCGCCACTCCCGCCGGTCGACCCGGCGCCACCCGTGGCGGCGCCGCCGGACCCGTCCGGGCCCGTCGAGGCGGTCTCGCCCTGACCCTTGGGCTGCTCCTGGCCGCCACCGGTGGTGGCGCCGGACGCCGCGGCGCCCTCCTGCCGGGGCTGCCGGTTCTCCTCCTGCGCGGCCTGGGCGCCCGCCTCCTTGGCGGTGCTGCGGACGGCGGGGCGCACCAGCGCGAACCAGGCCAGCAGCAGCGCGAGCACCGCCGCCAGGACGATCAGCAACCACTTGGGCAGCAGCGGGAGTTGGGCGAACTCGCCCTGGAGGGGTTCCGGCTGCCCGGCCCGGGCGTCCTCGACGCCCGCACCCTCGGCCTCCGGCTCCGCGACGACGACCTCGAACGGCCAGGCGGCCGGCTCGCCGAACCAGATCAGCTTCCGGGCCCGGACCCGCAGGCCCGCCTCCGCGGACTCGCCCGGCTCCAGCCGCCGGCGCTCCGGCGTGAAGGCGAGGCGCAGTTCCTCGCCCGGCTGCCTGCCGCTGAGCACGACGTCCGTGGGAGCGTTCCCACGGTTCTGCACCGCCGTCCGGAACCTGGCCCCCAGCCAGCCCCTGCGCCGCCCCGGCTCCAGCGTCGCCCGCAGCTCGCGGAAGGGCTCGACCACCACCGTCATCTCGGGGACGGCCACCGACTCGGGGTGTTCCGCGGGCAGCACCCGTATCCCCAGGGGCACTTCGCCCGCCCGGACCTCATGGGACCTGGGCGGTGCGAACCGCACCGTGACGGTCTCGGAGGTGCCCGGGTAGAGGGAGACCCGCGCCGGCTCGACCGTGGTCCACGCCGCACAGTCGCCGACCACGTCGAGGGTGTACGCCTCGACGATGTCGCCGTCGTTGCGCACGGTCAGCGTGGTCGTCGCTTCGGCGCCGGGCGACACCGTCACCGTGGGCATGTCGAGTTCGGCAGATGTGGTCACGATGCGACGTTAGGCCGCGCCGCGCTCCCGGCAGCAGGGGCGCAAGGGCAATGTGCGGGCACCTCGGGTGCCCCGGGGGCACATCCGCGCCGGGTGCCCACGCCGCACCCCAGGGCCAGATCGCCCTGCGGCCGCCGGGACGAGCGCGTACGGCACAGGACGTAACGGATTTCGGCGGAAGCAGCCCAGAAGGACGAGCACATGACCATGACCACGACAGACATGACGACCACGGGGGCGGCGGGCGTCCGCACCCTCCCCCCGCCCACGCACCCCGTGCCCGCCCCGGCGTCCGACCGGGTCTCGGTGGCGGTGTACGCGGAGGACCTGATCCTCAGGACCGGCGTGGTGCAGCAACTGCGCCGGCGTCCGGAGATAGAGCTGATACCGGACGAGGAGGCGGACAGCGCGCAGGTCTCGCTGGTGGTGGTGGACATGGTGAACGAACCCGCCGTCCAGCTCCTGCACCGCCTCCAGCGCAACACCGCCACCCGTACCGGCCTCGTCGTCGGTTACTTCGAGGCGGGTGCCCTGCAGACCCTCATCGAGTACGGGGTCGCCGCCGTGCTGCGGCGCGGGGAGGCCGATCAGGACCGGCTCGTCCACCTCGTCACGGCCATAGCGAAGGGCGAGGGGGTCCTCCCGGGCGACCTCCTGGGCAAGCTCATGGACCACGTCAGCAGCCTGCACCGCTCGGTCCTGGACCCCCGGGGCCTCTCGCTGTCCACGCTCACGACGCGGGAGGCGGAGATGATCCGGCTGGTGTCGGAGGGCTACGGCACCGCGGAGATCGCGCAGAAGACCTCGTACTCCGAACGCACCGTCAAGAACGTGCTGCACGAGGTCGCCACCCGCCTCAACCTGCGCAACCGGGCCCACGCGGTGGGCTACGCCATGCGGCACGGGCTCATCTGAGGGGTGCCGGGGCACCGAGGGGGCAGTGCCCGTTGCCCCCTCGGTGCCCCGGCACGGACTTCCCGGACGTACGCCTCCCCGACGACGAGGCCGCCCGCGCGTCCGCCGCCGAGGCCGGGACCCGCGCCCGCCGACGCCGCTCCTTCCGGGCGGACCCTGCCCGCCGCGGCGCCGGTGGCCGGCGGGACCGCCTCGCCGGCCGCCGCCCGGGGCAGCCCCGGCCGCAAAGGGCACCCGCGCTTCCCCGCCCCCGGTACTCCGGGCCCTGTCCCCCCGCCCCCTTACGCGCGATGCTCGACGTGGAGAACCATCGACCAGACTGTGAGGTGGACCGTGGGCGGTCCTGCTGGCCCGGCGAGGGGTGCCCGGTGGCGTCGGCTGAGCGGTGCGGTGGTGCTGCTGACGCCGTTGCTGGTGGCGGGGTCCGTGTCCGCCCCGCAGGCCGCGCAGCCGGCAGCGGCGGCCTCGGACACGGCGGTGGCGGCCGCCGGGCGGATCGCCTTCGCCGGCACCGGCCACCGCAGCCTCGGCCGGGTCACCTCGGAGAGCGCCACCGAGGACCTGTTCGGCGACGGCCCCGCCCACTACGACCAGGACGCCTTCGGGCGCGGCGAGAAGCTCGTCTTCACCAGCCTCCGCGACGAGGCGCGGCCGCAGGTGTACCTGCGCGGCGCGGACGGCACCATAAGCAAGCTGACCGAGGGCATGGACGCCGCGCACCCCGAACTCTCCGCCGACGGGCGGACGGTGGTCTTCGACTCGCCCGGCAACGGGGGCCGCCGGGACCTGTGGTCGGTGTCGGTGGGCGTGAACGGCTCCGAGCCGCGGCAGCTCACGGACACACCCGACGACGAGACCTCCCCGACGCTCTCCCCGGACGGCACCCGGATCGCGTACGCGAGCGACGGCGGGCCCGAGGCGGGTACGCAGATCTACGAACGCGCCCTGTCCGGGGGCACGGTGACGTGCCTCAGCAACAGCGCGGAGGGCGACGCGGACGAGCCCGAGTGGAACCCGGACGCCGGCACCCACCGCTCGCGCCTCGTCTACACGGTGCACGTCGAGCCGACGTCCAGCACGGACACCGGGCACCGGCTGCGGGTCACCGACGGGGCCGGAACCGCCCGGCCCGGAGCCGCCCGGCCCGTACTGACCGGCAAGCCCGCGAGCTGGGGCAGCCGGTCGGCGGCCTGGCTCCCGGACGGGAACGGGCTGCTCTTCCTCAGCCCCAACACGGACTGCGGGTGCTCCGACTACGTCCACGTCTACCGGATCGAGTCCCTCGTCGGGCCGGCCCCGACGAAGGTGCTCGACGAGGACCGCGAGGTCGGGACTCCGGCGGTGCTCGGGACCGCCGGCTCCCCGGCCACGACCACGGTCGTCACCCGCAGGACCACGAAGGACCCCGCCCTCGTCACGCTCCAGGACATGCGGCAGGACGGCTCCGACCCCCGCGACCTGCGGCTCGACGTGCTGCGCGAGGACCCGCGGGCCCGGACCAACCCCAGTGACAACCCCGCCGTCGACCCGCTGTTCCACCCGGCCGACGGCTACGACCCCTGGACCGAGCGGCAGACGTACACGCCCGACGGGCAGCACATCGCCGTGACCCGCTTCGAGACGATCGACGGGCAGCGGGTCCAGCGGATCTGGCTCACCGACACCGAGGGGAAGCACCCGGAGGCGATGAAGCTGGACGGGCGCGGCCCCCGGGACCGGGACACCGACCCCTCGTTCTCGCCGGACGGCAAGCGGCTCGCCTTCACCCGGTCCACGCCCGGCGCGAACGGCTCCTGGACGAGCCAGGTGCTCGTCGCCGACGTGGCCTCCGGGCGGATCACCGGCAAGGTCGTCCCGCCCGGGGACGAGGTCACCGGCGCCGACGCGCAGCCCACCTGGTCGCCGGACGGCACCATGCTCGCCTTCACCCGCGACGAGGTCATCCGGGGCCTCGGCGGCATCAAACACGTCTGGACCGCCCGGGCGGACACGCTCAAGAAGCAGAACGACCTCAGCCGCACCGGCTGCCCCGGCGAGTGCAAGGTCATCGACGACAGCCCCGCGTTCTCGCCCGACGGCAGGTCCATCGCCTTCAACCGCAAGGACCGCGCCGACCGGATCAACCAGCGCGCCAGCGTCGTCGTCACCTCGCCGGACGGGAAGGGCTGCCGGGTCGTGCTGCCGTCCGCCCGGCGCGACGACGCCAAGGCGTGCCGCGAGCCGATCCCGGACGTCGAGGCGACCGGCCCGTACCAGCCGCGTGACGTGGCCTGGTCGCCGGACGCCGGACGGCTGGTGCTCAGCCACCGCCGGGACCGGGCGCCCAGCTCCCCCGAGCAGCTGTCCGAACTGAACCTCGCCACCGGCACCCTGACCCCGCTCACCGCGAAGCTCCCGGGCCGCCAGAAGGAGCCCGCCTTCCAGCAGCAGGTGGACCTGTCCCTCACCGCACCGTCCACCACCCCCACCCTGGAGACCGGCTCCTCGGCCTCCGTGACCGTCACCGTCGCCAACCACGGCCCGGCACCCTCGCCCGGCACCACGTTCGTCGCCGACCTCCCGGCGGGCGTCCGGCTGGAGGAGCTGACCAGCACCACGGGCCGGTGCGCCACCGGGGCGCAGAGCTGCGCCCTGGGCCTGCTCCCGCCCGGCGCCCAGGCACGGGTCACCGCCCGGCTCACCGGCGTCACGGACGGTCCCTGGCAGCTGGGCTGGTCGGTCACCGGGACGGTCGTGGACCCGAACCCCACGGACAACGCCACCGGCACGTCCGTCCAGGTCTCCACCGCGCTCCTGCCGCCCGCCCCGGCCCCGTCCGCCCCCGCCCCGCAGCACCCCCTCCCCCCGCCGTCCGCCCAGCCCCCCGCGCTGCCGCCCGCGCCCGAGGCGGGCCCCGGCGTCGCCGTACGGGCGCAGCCCAGCCCCGGCTACGTCGGCGGCCGGGTCGTGGTGACGTACACCGTGCGCAACGGGAAGAACGCCCTGGCCACCGGGTTGCGGCTGCGGCTCGGGCTCCCTGCCCGCGTCCCCGTGGTCACGCTCCCGGCCGGCTGCACCGGCGGGGTGTGCGCGCTCCCCGACCTGACACCGGGCGCCTCCTCGGTCCTGCGGGTGGTGCTCGCCCCGGACCGCGCCCTGCGGACCACGGTCACCGGCACGCTGACGACCAGCGGCACCGACGCGGACCGGGGCGACAACGTCTCCCGCACCCCGCTGCGCGTCCTTCGGCCCCGCATCGTGTCGGTGCCAAAGATCGGCAAGCCCGGGTTCGTCACCTCGGTGCGCGGCAAGGACTTCCCGCCCGGGGTGCCCGTGAAGCTGACCTGGAAGCCCGGGATCACCGCCGCCGCCGCGCCCACCCGGCCGGCCGGTGACGGCACGTTCACCGCCCAGCTGCTGATCATGGTGAAGGACCGGACCGGACCGCGCACCATCACCGCCTCCGGTCCCGGCTTCAGCCCGGTCAGGACCGACTTCCTGGTGGTCACCGGCAACCTGGTGCCGCCGGACGAGATGGGGCGCCGGTGATCCACGAGGTCGACGAGGCCCTGCGGCTGTTGCTGGTCGACGCCGGCCTCCAGGACAGCGGTGTCGAGCTGGTCTTCGACGCCCCGACGAAGGACTGGTCCGCCCGCCGCAACGCCCCCACGGTGAGTGTCTTCCTGTACGGGATCCGCGAGGACGCGACGCGCCGCCGCAGCGGCACGGCCGAGGAGTACGACGCCGAGGGCCTGGTCACCGGCCGCCGGACGCCCCCGCGCTGGTTCGAGCTGACGTATCTGGTGACGGCGTGGACCAACCGCCCCCAGGACGAACACCGCCTGCTCTCCGAGGTGTTGCGCTGCCTGGTCCGCACGAGCGCGCTGCCCGGCCGCACGCTCACGGGGAGCCTCGCCGGCCTCGGCCTCACGGTGGAGATGGAGGCGGCCTCGGCGGGCTCGGGCGACCGCCCGTCCACGGTGGACGTGTGGTCCGCGCTGGGCGGCGAGCTGAAGGCCGCGATCGACGTACGCGTATGGGCCCCGCTGGCCGGCGAGGTGGAGCCGGCCGGCCCGCCGGTCACGGAGGGCCTGCTCGTACGGACGGCCGCCGCCCGGGACGGCGAGGCGACGGAACCGGGGCGCCGGCTGCGCTACGAGGGCGCGACCGACCCGGCGGGCCGGGGCTTCGCCGCCGAGCGCGAGCGGCAGCTCCCGCCGGGGCGGCGGAAGCGCGGGGGTGGGGTGCGGTGACCACCGCGCAGCACGCCCCGGCCGGGCTCGACGGGCCGGACACGGCCGTCGCCGACCTCTGGGAACGGCTCGGGCACATCGAGCGGCGCGTGCGGCTCGCCGTCGCGCTGCGCCGCGAGGACGATCCGGAGCCGGACGACCCGTTCCGGGGGCAGTACCTCACGCCCGCCGCCGCCGAACGCGTCCTGGACTCGCGCGACGCGTTCCGCCCCGTTCCGCTCCCCGGCCCCGACGCCCCGCCGGAGCGGGGCCGGATCGCCGAGCTGGCGGACCGCTTCGGGCTGGCCGGGCCGGACGTCGATCTGCTGCTGGTCGCGATGGCCCCGGACATCGACGCCCGGTTCGAGCGGCTGTACGGGTACCTCAACGACGACCTGACCCGGCGCCGGGCGACGATCGGCCTGGCCCTCGAACTGTGCGGCCTGCCCGGCGCGGGCCCCGGCCGCTTCCGGTTCTCGCCCTCCGCGCCGCTCGTCGCGGCCGGTCTGGTGGAGGTGCTGGAGCCCGAACGCCCGCTGCTCTCCAGGGTGCTGCGCGTCCCGGACCGGATCACCGCGCATCTGCTCGGGGACGACGAGGTGGACGCGCGGGTGCACGGCCTGGTCCGGGTGGCGGGGCCGCCGGAGGATCCCGACGGCTGCCCGGTCACCCTGCGGATCGCGGCGGCCGCCGGTACCGGCAGCGGGCTGGTGCATCTGCTGGACCGGGGCGGTGACCCGGCCCGCCTGGCCACGGGCGCGCTCGCCGCGGCCGGGCTGCGCCCGCTCGTCGTGGACGCGGCGGCCCTGGCGGCGGCTCCCGAACCGGACAGGGCCGTACGCGTTCTGGCGACCGAGGCCCGGCTGAGCGGCGGCGGGCTCGTCCTCGGCCCGCTGGAGACCCTCGCCCCCGAGCAGCCCAAGGGCGCCGCCCTGCTCGGCACGCTCTGCGCGGCGGTCGGCGGCGGCTCGCCCCTGGTCCTGTACGGAAGGAAGCACTGGGACCCGTTGTGGGCCGGCGAGAGCCCGGTGACGGTCCCGGTCCCGCCGCCGGACCCGGCGGACGCGGTACGGCGGTGGCGCGGCGCGCTCACCGAAGCGGGTGCCGGCACCGGGCCGGGCGCCGGCACCGACGCGGCCGACGCCCGCCTCGCGGACGCCACCCGGGCGTACCGGCTCGACTCCGGCCAGATCCGCCGGGCCGCCGCCGTGGCCTCCCGACTGGCCGCGCTGGAGGGCCGTCCGGTGGCGGCCGAGGACCTGCGGACCGCCGTCCGGGCCCAGAACGGGGCGGGGCTCGCCCGGCTCGCCCGGCGCATCGAGCCCACGGTCGGCTGGGACGACCTCGTGCTGCCTCCGGCGACCCGCCGCCAGCTGTCCGACCTGGCCCTGCGCGCCCGCCACCGGGACCAGGTGCTCGGCCGGTGGGGGATGCGGCCGGGCGGGGGCCGGGGGCGGGGCATCGTCGCGCTGTTCGCCGGGGAGTCGGGGACGGGCAAGACCATGTCGGCGGAGGTCGTCGCGGCGGACCTGGGCATGGAGCTGTACGTCGTCGACCTGTCGTCCGTGGTGGACAAGTACGTCGGTGAGACCGAGAAGAACCTGGAGCGGATCTTCGTCGAGGCGTCCGACGTCAACGCGGTGCTGCTGTTCGACGAGGCGGACGCCGTCTTCGGGAAACGCTCGCAGGTCAAGGACGCGCAGGACCGGCACGCCAACGTGGAGTCGGCCTACCTCCTCCAGCGCGTCGAGTCCTTCGACGGCATCGCCGTACTCACCACCAACCTGCGGGCCAACCTGGACGAGGCGTTCACCCGCCGGCTCGACGTGGTCGCCGACTTCCCCGTACCGGACGCCCGGCAGCGGCTGGCCCTGTGGGAGCGCTGCCTGGGTACGGAGATTCCCCGCGCCCCGGACCTGGACCTGGCGACGTGCGCGGAGCGGTTCGAGCTGACGGGCGGGTCGATCCGGGCCTGCGCGGTCACCGCCGCGTACCAGGCGGCGGAGTCGGGCCGCCCGCTGGACACCGAGCAGCTGGTCGGGGCGGTGCTGGCGGAGTACCGGAAGCTCGGACGGCTGGTCCTGGAAAGCGAGTTCGGCCCGTGGCTGGAGCGCACGAGGCACCGGACCTGAGAACCTTCCCCCGCGCACCGGCCTCCGTATCATCAGGCGCATGACTACTGAGCCCGCCCGATCCGCCGCCCGCATGCGGGCATCCGACGCCGACCGCGAAGCGGTGGTGGAGCAGCTGCGGGAAGCGGCGGCGGAGGGGCGGATCGACCTGGACGAGCTGAACGAACGGCTCGAGCTGGCCCTGACGGCGAAGACGTACGGCGAACTCGTCCCGCTCACCGATGACCTGGGCCCGGTCGCGGTGGAGGCGGGCGAGCCGCTGACCCTGCGCGGCGGCATGCACAAGGTGCGGCGGACGGGCAGTTGGAAGGTGCCCGCGCGCATCGTCGTCTCGGGCGGCCTGGGCGGCGCCCTGCTGGACTTCAGCCGGGCCGAGTGCCGGCTGGGCGAGGTCGAGGTGGAGGTCGACGCGCAGATGGGCGGGGTGCGCATCGTGGTGCCCGAGGGCTGGGCGGTGGACACGGACGCGCTGGACCTGGCGTTCGGCGGCCTGAAGTCCAGGATCTCGGGCGACCGGGCGCCGGGCGCGCCGCTGCTGAGGATCACGGGCTCCTGCGGCGCGGGCGGCGTCCGCATCCGCCGCCCCGGCCTCCGCGAACGCCGCAAGCGGCCCTGACGCCCTTCAGAGCGGGCGGACGGTGAGGATCTGCTCCGCCCGGCCGACGGGCCCGTGGACGTCGTGCAGGACCGTGCTGGTGAGGCCCTGGCCGGTGGGCCCGAAGACGACCGTGGTGTCGAGCCCGGTCCAGCGGCCCTC
Organism: Streptomyces sp. NPDC019224; assembly: GCF_040632605.1. Classification (NCBI taxonomy): domain Bacteria; kingdom Bacillati; phylum Actinomycetota; class Actinomycetes; order Kitasatosporales; family Streptomycetaceae; genus Streptomyces; species Streptomyces sp. NPDC019224. The sequence goes on from NZ_JBEYCF010000010.1 coordinate 38,283, forward strand.
GGGCTGCCGGTGCAGATGGATCGTCAGGTCGACGTTGGGGAACATCCACTCGGTGGGCTTCTCGCGCACGGCGATGCCGTTGGCGGTGTCGACGAGCGCCACGTACGAGGCCAGCGGCCCGGCCGTCTCGCCCGCGACCAGGTCGAGCGGCGTGGAGAGCCAGGCGGCCGCGCGGCCCGGCAGCGGCGCGGCGAGCGGGCGGACGTCGAGGGAGGCGACGTAGCCGCCCGGCCAGAGGTCGCCCATCGGCCAGGGCGCGAGCGCCTCCGGCGGGGTGAGCCGGCCGTCCTCGCCGTCGGCGACGGCGGCGGTGTCCACGGGGGCGAGCGACCAGGCCCTGGCCCGCACGACCGGGCGGCCCGCGATGAGGGCGACGGCCTCCACCAGCTCGATGGTGCGGCCGGGGCGGACGGTCTCGACCCGGATCTCGCACTCGTCCAGGGCGAGCCGGCCGAGGATGTCGAAGCTGATCCGCGACAGCAGCAGCCGCTCGCCGGGCCGCTGGGCGAGATGCCGCTCGACGGCGTGGACGAGGAGCCCGCCGAACGGGCTGAAGTGCACCTCGTCCGTGCTCCAGGCGCCGCTCGCGTGCGCGGTGGGCTTGAAGTGGTGGGCGTCGATGCGTTCGTAGTAACTGCCGGTGCTCAACGGATGCTTCCCTCGCGGACGTACGGATCAGGACCCCTCAGCGTCCCACCGGGGGAACGGAGTTCGGCGACCGGGTGCCGTGCACCGCACCCGCGTTCGAGCGTGATCAATTCGCAATCGATTCCGGTCTTGACCGAGACCCATCAAGGAGTCACGCGATTACGCTCCGATCCATGTCCGACAGCGCACCTGCCGCCGGTAGCACCTCCCCGGCCCCCACCGACCTCACCGAGGACCGCCCCGTCTACGTCATCGGCGGCGGCCCGGGCGGACTGGCCGCCGCGGCCGCCCTGCGCGCACGGGGCGTCCGGGCGGTCGTGCTGGAGAAGTCCGGGAGCGTCGGCGCGTCCTGGCGGACCCACTACGACCGGCTGCACCTGCACACCACCCGGCGCTGGTCGGCGCTGCCGGGTCTGCCGATGCCGAGGAAGTTCGGCCGCTGGGTCGCCCGGGACGACGTGGTGCGCTACCTGGAGAAGTACGCCGAGCACCACGAGCTGGAAGTGATCACGGGCGTCGAGGTCTCCCGCCTCGACCGGGCGGCGGACGGCACCGGCTGGCGGCTGAGCGCGAGCGGGGGCCGCGAACTGACCGGCCGCGCCGTCGTCGTCGCCACCGGCTACAACCACACCCCGCACCTGCCCGACTGGCCCGGCCGCGACACGTTCACCGGCGACCTGCTGCACGCCGCCGCCTACCGCTCCCCCGCCCCGTACGCGGGCAGGGACGTCCTGGTCGTCGGCGCCGGCAACACGGGTGCGGAGATCGCCGTCGACCTCGTGGAGGGCGGGGCGTCACGCGTACGGCTCGCGGTGCGCACCGTCCCGCACCTCGTGCGCCGCTCCACGGCGGGCTGGCCCGCCCAGGCGACCGGCATCCTGGTCCGCCGGCTGCCGGTGGCCCTGGTGGACCGGGCCGGCCGCCTGATGGCCCGCGCGGCCGTGCCGGACCTCGCCGAGCACGGGCTGCCCCGCCCCGACACGGGCCTGTACTCCCGCGTCAAGGAGGGCGCCATCCCGGTCCAGGACGTCGGCCTGATCGACGCGGTGAAGCGCGGCCGGGTCGTCCCGGTGGCGGCGGTCGAGTCCTTCGACCAGGACGCGGTGGTCCTCGCGGACGGCACCCGGGCCACCCCGGACGCCGTGATCGCCGCGACCGGCTACCGCCGCGCCCTCGAACCGCTGGTCGGCCACCTCGGCGTGCTGGACGACCGGGGCCGCCCGGTGGTCCACGGTCCCCGCGCCCCGAAGCAGGCCCCCGGCCTGTACTTCACCGGCTTCACCAACCCCATCAGCGGCATGCTCCGCGAACTGGCCCGCGACGCGGAGAGGATCGCGAAGCGGGTGGCCCGGCGGGGGCGTTGAGGGTCAGCGGGTGAGGGTGTACATCCCCGGAGCATCGAGGTCGCCGTACAGGCGGACCAGCTTCGGTCGCTCGGGCGTACCGCTGATCAGCCAGCCGGAGTCGACGTACTCGTTGAAGTCATCGAAGCCGCAGCGCTCGATGCTCACGTTCAGGCGCTGGTCCCAGGTCGTGGCGTTCCCGGGTTCGTACGCCCAGGTGCCCGGGCCCGTGCAGCGGTACTTCGCACGGCCCGCGTCCGCGTCGTCCTCGTACGCGGATTCATGGTCCGTCAGGCCCTCGGCGCGGGCCGTGCCGTCGGCGGCCAGCCGCAGAACACCACCCCGCCCGTCCGACCAGGTACCCACCAGCCGGGCCGCGTCGACCTCCGGCGGGCGGTACTCGGTGACCAGCCCCGTCCCGAAGGCGGCCCCGGCAAGGCCGGCCATCGCCACCCCCGCCAGCGCCCCGTATCCGAAGACGCGCAGGAGCCGGCGCCCGTGCAGGGAGGCGTGCCGCGCCAGGAGGGCGGCCCCGGCCAGCAGCACCGCGCTCGTCAGCCAGGTCAGGGCCAGCATGCCGGGCCCCGGATGCCACACGACGGCGACGGCCGCCACGACCGCGCTCACCGCCACCACGGCGACGACCGGCACCCACCACCAGGTGTCCGCCCCGGTCGTCCGGGCGCTCACCCAACGAGCCGTGGACACCGTCGGCAGCGCCAGCAGAAGACTCCCCAGCAGGGCGAACGGACCCCCGAAGCACATCAGGAACGGCAGCATGAGCAGCGCACTCGCGGGCCCGTCCGGCTGGGTGGGCGCCTCCATGGCCAGCTCGGCGAAGCCGTACACCTCGAAGGCGAGTTCCGCTCCCACGAACAGCGCGGCCGCCCCGGACACGATCGCCCGGGCGGTCCACAGGGACGGCGGGCTGCCGGACTCCTCGGCCCGTTCCCGTACGCACGCGGTGTTCTTCGACATGCGAACCCCCCTCCGCGTGCATTCTCGCCCTCGCCGGATCACGCGGGGACGCAGGGGTCACCCCGCCGGTACGGCCGCCCCGGCGGCCCCCCGCACCCGCCGGATCACCAGCGCCATCAGCGCCGCCACCCCGCACAGCGCCCCCGCCGCGTACCAGACGACGTCGTACGTGCCGAAGGTGTCCCGCGCCACCCCGCCGAGGAAGGCGACCAGGGCGGCGCCCACCTGGTGCGAGGCCAGCACCCAGCCGAAGACGATCGCGCTGTCCTCCCCGTACTGCTCCCGGCACAGGGCCAGCGTCGGCGGGACCGTGGCGACCCAGTCCAGGCCGTAGAACACGATGAAGAAGACCATCGGCGGCTCGACGGTGGCCTGCATCAGGAACGGCAGGAACAGCAGCGAGACCCCGCGCAGCGCGTAGTACACCGCCAGCAGCCGGCGGGCGTCGAAGCGGTCGGTGAGCCAGCCGGAGAAGACCGTGCCGATGATGTCGAAGATCCCGATGACCGCGAGGAGCGAGGCGGCGGCGGTGATCGGCATGTGGTGGTCGTGCGCCGAGGGCACGAAGTGCGTACGGATCAGGCCGTTGGTGGAGGCGCCGCAGATCGCGAAGGACCCGGCGAGCAGCCAGAACGGTCCCGTGCGGGCCGCGTCGAACAGGACCCGCACGGCCCGTCCCGCCGCCCCGCGCGCGGGGGCGGGCTTCTCGGCGTACGCGCCGCCGTACGGGGCGAGCCCCACGTCGGCCGGGTGGTCGCGCATCAGGAGCCACACGAACGGGACGACGACCAGGGCGGCCAGGGCGACCGTGACCGACGCGGGGCGCCAGCCGTGCCGGTCCACGATCCACGCGCAGAGCGGGAGGAAGACCAGTTGCCCGGAGGCCCCGGCGGCGGTGAGGACGCCGGTGACCAGGCCGCGCCGGGCCACGAACCAGCGGTTGGTGACCGTCGCGGAGAACGCCAGCGCCATCGAGCCGGTGCCGAGCCCGACGAGGACGCCCCAGTAGAGCATCAGCTGCCAGGCGGCCGTCATCCACACGCTCGCCAGCGCCCCGGCCGCGACCGCGCTCAGCGCCACGGCCACCACCCGCCGGATGCCGAACCGGTCCATCAGCGCGGCGGCGAACGGCGCGGTGAGCCCGTACAGCGCCATGTCGACGGAGACCGCGAGCCCGATCTGGCCGCGCGACCAGCCGAACTCGTCCTGGAGCGGGTCGAAGAGGAGTCCGGGCAGGGAGTTGAAGGCGGCGCCGCCGATGATCGTCACGAAGGTGACGGCGGCGACGATCCAGGCGCGGTGGACGCGCCGACGGCGGTGCTTTTCAGGGGCGTTCGGCGGCGGGGCGAGGGGGGCGGCGCTCTCGGTGGTCGGATTCACGCGCCCAGCATCCGGTCGCGGGCCTCCTCCCCACGAGTGGCCCGAGGGACACGGTTCGCAGGAATCGGGCCACCACCCCGGCGCCACTCGTATGCGCGTACGATCTGGCCACGCCGTACCGTCCATGTCCTCGGGGGAACTCCATGCAGTGGGCCGAACGCCAGCGCTTCAACCACGGGTCGTCGCTGATGCAGGGCTGGGGTGCCCTGTTCCTGCTCATCGCCTGCGCACTGTGGGTCCGGGTCGGCTTCCTGATCGGGGACTCGGAGGACAGGATGTACTGCTTCCGCGCCTCGTCCATCTGCGAGATGGACACCACCATGCCCAAGCAGCTGACCCTGCTGGGGATTTCGGCGCCGCTCTCGGTGGCCGGTACGGGGCTGCTCGTCGCCGGAAGCGTGCGCCGGCAGACCAGCGCACACGTCCTGCGCGTCATCGAGATGCAGCAGTCCGAGGAGCGGGCGCGCAACAAGTAGTGCCCCGGCCCGGGTCAGCCGATCCGCTCCAGGCGGCGGACCGGGCGGGCCGTCAGCAGGACGCCCACCACCGCGAGGTTGATCACCGCTCCGGCGATCAGCACCTCGCCCGTGCCCAGCCGGTCCGCGACCGGGCCCGCCAGCGCCCGGCCCGCCGCGACCATCAGCAGCGATCCGGCGACGTCGTACGCGTGCAGGCGGTTCAGGGACTCGGGCGGTACGTGGGTCTGGACCGTCGTCGACCACATCACCAGCCAGAACGCGGAGGCCGCGCCCGCCACGAACTGCCCTGCGCCCAGGGCGGCCACGGGCAGTCCGAGGCCCAGCGCGACCAGGTTCCCGCACACCCCGGTCAGCGCGACGGCGCCCGCCGCGAGCGGACGGCGCGGGCGCAGCCGCAGCGCGAGCAGGCCGCCCACGACGCTGCCCGCGCCGTTCACCGCCATCATCGCGCCGTACGTCCCCGAGCCGTGCGCCTCGGTGACCTGGACGGCGGTGAGCGGGAGCATCGGGCCGAGCACGGCGAAGCCGTACACCGTCCAGACGGCGATGACGCCCCACAGCCAGCTGCGTGCGGTGAATTCGCGCCAGCCGTCGACGAGTTCGGACAGGAACGAGCCGCGCGGAGCCTCGTCCGAGGGGGCCGGGGCCAGGCGGAGCAGGAAGAGGCAGGCCCCGGAGACCAGGAAGGTGGAGGCGTTGGCCGCGTAGACCGCGCCGGCGCTCGCCAGGCCGACGAGGACGCCCGCGAAGGCCGGGCCCGCCATGGTCATCAGCGCCTCGGAGACGCGCAGCACGGCGTTGGCGCGCTGGACGTCCGACGCCACGCGCGGCACGGTGGACGCCACGCCCGGCTGGAACAGCGCCGCCCCGACACCGGCCACCGAACTCAGCGCGTACACCGACCACAGCGGCGGATTGCCGGTGGCGAAGGCCACGGCGAGCACGGTGGCGCCGACCAGCCGCAGCACGTCGGCGATGATCATCATGCGGCGCGGCGTGAACCGGTCCGCGAGGACGCCGCCGAAGAGCACGAAGACCGCGAGCGGTCCCATCCAGGCGGCCAGCGCGTAACCGACCGACGAGGCCGGGCGGCCGGCTCCGAGGAGCCCTGCGGTGAGCGCGACGGGGATCATCCCGTCACCGAAGACGGCGGCGGTCCGAGCGACGAAGAACAACCGGAAGTTACGGTTCCAGAGCTGCCTGCCGGCCTCCTCGAACAGGGGCGGCAGAGGCGGGAGGGGGGCCGGACCGCCCGGGGCGGCCTCGTGGTCCGTGGCGGGAATGCACACGGGGTCTGCTGACTTTTCCTTCACACCGATGACATGTATCAGCTTATGGTCTATACCAGCTAGGGCCTTTTCACCGAGCCCTGCCGGGCCGAAGGGAGTCCGCTGTGCCGCACCGGGTCGTCGTTCTCGCCCTCGACGGGCTGCTCCCCTTCGAACTGGGCATCCCCCAGAGGATCTTCGGGCTCGCGCGGCCCTTGGAACCGCTGGACCGGGGGCGGAAACTGTACGAGGTCGTGACCTGCTCGGTCCGGCCGCCCGGCCCGGTCCGCACCGACGCGGACTTCACGATCACCGTGGAGCACGGACCCGAGGCGCTCGCCACGGCCGACACGGTCGTCGTCCCGGCCAGTTACGAACTGGGCCCCGTCCACAGCGAGGGCCGGCTGACCGACGAGCTGGCCGCCGCGTTCGCGTACGTCCGGCCGGGCACCCGCATGGTGTCCATCTGCACCGGCAGCTACGTCCTGGCCGCCGCCGGCTATCTGGACGGGCGCCCCGCCACCACGCACTGGGCCTCCGCCGACCACTTCCAGCGGCTCTTCCCCGACGTCCGGGTCGACCCGGACGTGCTGTTCATCGACGACGGCGACGTCCTGACCTCCGCCGGGGTCGCCGCCGGGATCGACCTCTGCCTGCACATGGTCCGCCGCGACCACGGCACCGCCGTCGCCAACGACGTCGCCCGGCGCACCGTCGTGCCCCCGCACCGCGACGGCGGGCAGGCGCAGTACATCCAACGGCCCGTCCCCGACACCCAGTTCGCCACGACGACGACCGCGCGGGCCTGGGCGCTGGCCCGACTGGAGCGGCCGATCCTGCTGCGGGACATGGCCCGGCAGGAGTCGATGAGCGTACGGACGTTCACCCGGCGGTTCCGCGAGGAGGTCGGCGTCAGCCCCGTGCAGTGGCTCACCCGGCAACGGGTGGAGCTGGCGCGCCGGCTCCTGGAGTCCACGGACCTGTCGATCGACCAGGTCGCCCGGGACGCCGGCTTCGGCACCTCCACGTCCCTGCGCCAGCATCTCCAGGCCGCGCTGGGCGTCTCGCCGACGGTCTACCGGCGCACGTTCCGCTCGACGGCCGGGAACCGGGCCTGAAGCACGCGCCCCGGCCCCGCCCCGCTACCCGCCCTGGGGCACCGCGTGCGTCGGCCCGGCGCCCTGCGCGGCACCGTGGACGCCGGGCTGGAGCTGGACCTGGACGAGCGGGGCGGGCCGGTCGACCTCGCACCAGATGCGCTTGCCCGCGCCCTCCGGCTGCCAGCCCCAGCGGTCGGCCAGGCCGTCGACCAGCTCCAGGCCCCGGCCGCCGGTGTCCTCGCCCCGCGCGTGCCGCTGCTGCGGCGGGCGGCAGCTGGCGTCGGCCACCTCGACCCGCACGGTCCCGGCGTCACCCGGCGCGCCCGTCGAGCCGAACAGCATGCGCAGCACGGCCGGGCAGCCGGTGTGCACGACCGCGTTGGTGACGAGCTCCGAGATGAGCAGGATGAGGGTCTCGCCCAGCGGCTCGTCGTCCCGCACCCCGGACCCGGCGAGCCGTGAGCGCGCCCATCTGCGGGCCCGTCCGACCTCCGCGGGGTCGGGCCCGACCTCCAACTGAACCTGAAGCACCTGCACCGCTCACACCATCCGAACCGGCGGACACATCGCCTCGCGCCTCCTCAGGGTCACGGAACGTGATTCCCTTGCACGACAGCATGGTTGACGTACAGTCACCGCAACAAGCGCTTCGGGCATATTCCAGCGCGAAGGAGTACGCGTAGTGCATACTGTGCGACGCACATTGCGGGTAGTCGAACAGTGACGCCGCGCGCGCCGGAGAGCCGCCTTCCCGGCAGGCCCGGCCCCGCTGCGGCGACCGCGAGCGGCGCACCTCGCGCGGACCCGGGGCGCCGCACACGCCGCACCCGGACCGCCAGGTTCCAGAACCACTCGCATCCCACGGAGAGTACCCGAGCCCGGCCCCGACTCCGCCCCGTGACGAATCGCTCACAGGACACGAGCCGGTCTCGATGAACGGCGGTGGCGCTGCGTCACGCCAGGGGCTGAGCACCCCCGGGAGGCGCCTGCTCCGGCTCGATCACCGTGACGTACCCCGCGAGCGCGGCCACCACGTCGTCCTCGACGACCCCGCCGTCCCGGTCCACGTCCAGGCTCTGCGCGGCGAACGCCGCCGCGTCCGGGCCGGCCCCGAGCACCCTCAGCGCCCGCTCCACGGCGGCCACCGGCGCCCTTCCGCCGCCCGTCGGACCCGCCGCCACCGCGAGCGCCGCGCGCAGGAACGGACGGGCGATCTCCGCGAACCGCTCCGGGTTGTCGCGGAGCCGCTTCACCGCGCCGCCCACGAACTCCTCACGGGTGACACGCTGGTCCCCGTCCACATCGGCGATGCCCGCCATGCCCTGCCAGAACGCCTCGGCGCCGTTGTAGAGCGCCTGCCCCTTGTCGCAGCGGGCCGTCGTGCCGAACTCGGTGAGCAGACGGGCCGCGGCGGCGTTGAAATCCGCGCGATCGATGTATCCGTTGCCGTCCTGGTCGAAGGCGGCGAAGCGGAAGGCGATCTTGCGCTCATACTCTGCGCTGTCCATGCGGGGAGCGTACGACGCCTTCGGGCGTCACGTGTCACTTACGCGGCTCAGCCCTGTGACAGCACCGCATCAGCCCGGCCGCGACGGCGGTTTCAGGCCGTCAGCGGCTCGGCCTCCTCGTCGACGGCGGCGCTCCAGTCCGGGTAGACCTCGAACAAGCGGCGCACGCCGAGCGCGGCGAGCACGCGGTTGACGTGGGAGGCGTCCTCAGCGCCCCGGGCGGGCAGGATGAGGCGCAGGCGGCCCCCGCAGGACCGCATCAGGCGGCGCAGGGCGATGAGCACCCCGACCCCGCTGGAGTCGCAGAACTGGACGCCGGACAGGTCGAGCACGACGTCGTGGCGGCCCACGGCGACCACCTCGTGCACGGACTGGCGGACGGCCGCCGAGGTCAGCAGGTCCAGTTCGCCGCCTATGTGCAGCACGGTCCATCCGCCCTGCTCTGTCTCCGAGACTTTCAGGGTCACGCGACGGGGCCTCTCGTTCCGGGGATTCCGGGGAGCCCGGTGATCCGGAAGTTTGCGTTCCTCCTTGGGCGGCTGCCCCCACAGGTCCCTCGCGAAACACCGACCTCGCGAGGACGGCGTGTCCGGGGCACGTACTTGTCGTAAAGGGGCGTGCTCGGCCGGGGCGGCCGACTACATTCGGACAGGACGAGAGGGACAGGGGCGGACGGCGGAAGGGTTGGGGTCATATGGCCAAAAAAGCACCACCCCGCTGGGACCGCAAAATGCAGCAGCGGCTGTCGCGCGGCGAGGCGGCCGCCCTCGGCGAGATGTACGACCGGTTCGCCGCCCTCGTCCACAGCCAGGCCAACCGCATCCTGGACGACGAGGACGCCGCCGACCTGGTCACCCGCAAGGTCTTCGGCCACATCTGGGAGAACCCGGACGCCTACGACCCCAGGCAGGGCTCCATGCGGTCCTGGGTGGCCCATCTCACGCACCGCGAGTCCGTGCGACGGCTGCGCCGCGGCGCGGACGAGGACGACGACGATCCGGACGAACTGGAGGAGCGGGTGCGCCGGGCCACCGCGGCGGCCCGGGCCGACTACATCGTCTCGTCCATGCCCGCCCCGCTGCGGGCCGCCCTGGAGCTGGCGTACGTCCAGCGCCGCGACTACCGGCAGACCGCCGCGGACCTCGGGGTCACCGAGGACGAGGCGCGGCGCCGGCTGCGGCTCGGTCTGCAGCTGCTGTCCACCGCCCAGACCCCGCTGCCGGAGGGCGCCCCGCCGCCCGGATACGGGAGGGCGGTGTGAGCGACGGGGCGGGCGGCCGGGACGAGGACGGCCGCGAGGAGGAGGTACGGGGCGCCCGGCGCATACCGGGGCCCCGCGCCGCCGCCGACGACTTCGGCGACCTCGGCCGCGTACCGCCGCCGCCGAAGCCGAAGGCCGAGGCGGAACCTTCGCCGGTCCCGGAAGCGGAACCTTCGTCGGTCCCGGAAGCGGAACCTTCGTCGGTCCCGGAAGCGGAACCCGGAGCGGAACCTCGGGCGGAACCCGGAGCGGAACGCGCGCCGCGGCCCGCGCCCGAGCCGCCCGCCCCGCCCGCCCTCGTCCTGCCGCACCGTGTGCTCCAGGCCCTCCTCGGGGCCTGGGCGCTCGCCGCGTGTTCCGCCGAGGAGACCGAGGCCGTCGAGGCGCACCTCACCGAGTGCGCGCGCTGCGCGGACGAGGCGCTGCGGCTGCGGGACGCGGTCGGGCTGCTGCACACCGACCGGAGCCTGGACCTCGACCCGCTGCTCCGGACCCGGGTGCTGGAGAACTGCCTGAGCCGGCGGCCCCCGAAGATCCCGGTACCCGACTGGGCCGCCCCGTACGACGCCGAGACGGCGCGGCTCGACGCGCTGCTGCGGGACATCGGGGACGCCGAGTGGCACGCCCCGGTGCGGCTGCAGTGGTTCGAGGGCGAGCGCGAGGCCGCTCGCCGGACCACCGTCGCCGGGGTGATCGGCCACCTGATGACCGTGGACGGCCTGGTCAGCGCCGCTCTCGGGCTCGAGGACCCGGCGGCCGGCGCGCCGCTCACCCCCACCGCGCGCACCGAGTCGTACTGGGCGTCCACCCGGCTCCCGCCCACCCGGGCCGTCCGCGAACCATGGCGCGAGCAGAGCCACACGCTGATCCGGACGGTGTCGTTCGCGGGGCGCGGGGTCTCGGAGCTCTCCGTGTCGTACGGGGACTTCGCGCTGCCGTTGCAGGACGCCCTGCTGGACCGCGCCTTCGAGTGCTGGGTGCACGCGGAGGACATCGCGAAGGCGGTGGACTATCCGTACGAGCCGCCGTCCGCCGGGCATCTGCACCGGATGATCGACCTCGCGGTCCGGATGCTGCCCGCCGCGCTGGCGGTGCGGCGCCGGGCCGGGCTCGCGGGACCGGCCCGGCAGCTGGTGGCGGCCGGCTCGCCGGGGCGCTCGCTGCATCTGGAGATCGAGGGATCGGGCGGCGGCGACTGGTACGTCGCGCTGGACTCCCCCGCCGCCCTCGGCTCCGCCGAGCACACGGTGGCGCAGGTCGCGCTGGACGGGGTGGAGTTCTGCCGGCTGGTGGCGGGCCACGTGCCGCCCGTGGACGCGGCGGCCGGCCGGAGCGGGGACCGCGAGGCGATCCGCGACGTGCTCTTCACGGCCGCCTCGCTCAGCCGGCTCTAGGGCGTGCGGGACTTTTCCCACACGCCCTGGCCGCCGTTCAGTCGAAGACCACCGTGCGGCGGCCGTTGAGCAGGATGCGGTGTTCCGCGTGCCACTTCACCGCGCGCGCCAGCGCCTGGCACTCCACGTCGCGGCCGATGGCGACCAGCTGGTCGGGGGTCACGCCGTGGCCGACGCGCTCCACCTCCTGCTCGATGATCGGCCCCTCGTCGAGGTCGGCCGTCACGTAGTGGGCGGTGGCGCCGATGAGCTTCACGCCGCGCGCGTGCGCCTGGTGGTAGGGCTTGGCGCCCTTGAAGCTCGGCAGGAACGAGTGGTGGATGTTGATGATCCGGCCGCTGAGCTGCTTGCACAGGTCGTCCGAGAGGACCTGCATGTAGCGGGCCAGGACGACCAGCTCCACGTTCTCCTCGCGGACCAGCTCCAGCAGCTCCGCCTCGGCCTGCGGCTTGTTGTCGCGGGTCACCGGGATGTGCCGGAAGGGGACGCCGTACGAGCCGACGAGCTCGGCGAAGTCCGGGTGGTTGGAGACGACGGCGGCGATCTCGACCGGCAGGGCGCCGCTCCGGGACCGGAACAGCAGGTCGTTGAGGCAGTGGCCGAACCTGCTGACCATCAGCACGATCCGCATCCGCTCCGAGGACCGGTGGATCTGCCAGTCCATGGCGAAGGAGTCGCCGATCGCGGCGAAGCTGGCCCGCAGTTTCTCGACGGTCACCGGGGTGCCCGCCGAGAAGTGGACGCGCATGAAGAACAGACCCGTGTCGTGGTCCCCGAACTGCTGGCTGTCCTCGATGTTGCAGCCGGTCATGAAGAGATAGCTCGACACGGCGTGCACGATGCCCTGTTTGTCGGGGCAGGACAGGGTGAGGACGTACTGCTCGGGGGTGGTCTCGGCAGGCTGCGGCACGGTCATCCCCGTAGCGTGCCACAACGACGCGGCTTCAGGCGGTCCTGGTCAGAATGCGGAGCACGTCCAGGGAGCGCGGCGGGGTGTCGGGGTCCTCGCCGTCGTTGGCGGAGAGCAGGACGTGCGCCTCACGGGCGGCCATGACGGCCTCCGGCCAGCCCGGGTGCTCCAGGTAGGCGGAGACGGGGGCGTCCGCTCCCACCTGGTGCAGGATGCGCAGCACCCGGAGCACCGCGGCGTCGACGAGGGCGGCCTCGGCGGCGTCCCGGAAGACCGTGCCGACGTACTTCTCGGCGGACCAGTTGTCGAGCCAGGTGTCCTCGACCAGGCGGTACACGGCGTCGGTGACGTCGCCGTACCCCTCCCGGCCGGCCAGCCAGCACTCGCGGTGGAAAACGGGGTCGGAGAGCATGTGCAGCGCCGAACGCACGTTGCTGCGCCAGCGCCACCACGGAAGGTCGTTGAGCGGCATGCCGCCCATGGTGGAGGAGCGACGGCCGCGACGGGAAGAGTTCTCGGAACCTTGCTGCACGGTTGTCGATCGTACGTTCCCCTTTCGGCGCCGCTCACCGGCCCCTGGCGTTCACCGCGTCGTCACCGGGCATTGAGGGCGGCACACCACGGCGTTACCCGGGGCCGGGAAAGCTCTGGGGCCATGACCGGACGGCGACGCCCCCCTTCCTCCCGCACCTTCGGAACGCTCACCGGCGCGGTGGCGGCGGGGGCTCTGCTGCTGACCGGTTGCGGCGCGCTCCCTGGGGGCTCGGGGGACTCCAGGGAGCCCGTCACCGTCGTCACCTGGGCGCCGAGCGGCGCCTCCGCCCCGGACGCGGCGAACATGGCGGGGATGACCGCGATGGCGCAGGCGTACGGGCGCTGGATCAACGCCGCCGGCGGGATCGACGGGCACGAGTTGCGCGTCGTCACCTGTGACGAACAGGACACCCCGACCGGTGCGGGCGACTGCGCCCGCCGGGCCGTGAAGGAGAAGGCGGTCGCCGTCATCGGCTCCTACAGCCGGCACGGCCGGGCGTTCCTGGCCCCGCTGGAGGTCGCCGGAATCCCGTACATCGGCGGCTACGGGGCCTCCGAGGAGGAGTACCGCAGCTATACGTCCTACCCGCTGACCGGCGGCCAGTCCGCGCTGCTCGCCGGCACCGCCGAGCAGCTCGCGTCCGACTGCGACCGGATCTCCCTGGTCCGGCCGGACACGCTGGGCGGCGACAGCCAGGCGTGGCTGCTGCACACCGGTCTCAAGGGCGCCGAGCGGCCCGCGCCGCTCGACATACCGGCGGCCGAGGGCGCCACCTCGTACGACGCGGAGGCGGAGCGCGCGCTGTCCGGAGCGGGCACGGACGGCGGGTGCGTGACGTCCGTGCTCGGCGACCGCACGGAGACCTTCTTCGACTCGTTCCGGCGGCTGGAGCCGAAAGGCGCGCGGGTGCGGGTGGCCTCCGTGCTCGGCAGCGTCGAACAGCCGCTGATCGACCGCACCGGGGGCCGGGACAGCCCGTTCGAGGGGGCGTACGTCACCGGCTGGTACCCGGCCCCGGGCGACGACCGGTGGAACCCGATGCGGAAGGTGATCCGCGAGCACGCCTTCGGCGACAACCGGATCGACCCTGCCGACACGGGCGTGCAGACCACGTGGATCGCGTACACCGCGCTGAAGTCGCTCGTCGAGTCGATGCACGAGTCCCGGATCACCGCCTCGAAGGTCATCAAGGCCCTCAGCCGGGGGGTCCGTGTGGACACCGGCGGCCTCACGCCCGTGCTGCGCTGGCGCTACGAGGACATGATCGGCTCGCAGTCGTATCCGCGCATCGTCAACAGCAAGGTGACCTTCCAGGTGGTGCGGGACGGGCGGCTGGTCGCCGAGCGGAAGGGCTTCGTGGACGTCACCGAGACCCTCGTCGACGCCAGCGCAACCCGCTGAGGCCCGGAGAGGGGCGCCCCGCCGGTCCGGCGGGGCGCCCCTCTCTCAGAGCGCGGTCGCCGCGCGCTTCGTCAGGCCGTACTTCTCCGCGATCCTGTTCCACAGCCCGGCCGCCTGCTGCTTCGCCTTGCTGGCCTCACCGCTCTTCACGGTCGCCTGCTGGGTGTGCGAGGTCGTCCGGGCGTGGCCGTGCTTGCAGACCTTCTTGCTCTTGGCCTGCACGGCCCAGGCGGCGTAGTGGTCGTCGGCGGCCGCGGACGCCTGCCAGGCCGTGACGAGCGCGGTGGTGAGCTGCTCGTGGGCCGGCAGCTCGTCGAGGGTCAGGGCCTGGAGCCGCGTGACCAGGTCGCGGCGCTGCTTCGCGGCGCCCTTGAGGTCGGAGACGGCCGTGTCCAGGGCCATGCAGTTCTTGGTCTTCTCGACCGCGCCGATCACCGCCGCACGGCTGTTGTTGCTGTCCGCGAGAAGCTTGTCCAGCGCCTCGGCCTGCGGCTTCGCCGGGTCGGCGGCGGGCTGCTCCTTCCCCTCGGACGGTCCGCCGGCGGCCGGTGAACTCGCGGACGCCACCGGCTGCTTGCCGTCCTTGTCGTCATCGTCGCCGCCGCTCATCAGCGCGCCCGCGCCCAGCCCGATCACCGCGCAGCCGACGACGACGGCCGCGATCAGCGGCACGGCACCGGACCGCTTGCGCCGCCCGCCGTCGTCCCCCTCGTCCTGCGGCGGCCCGCCCTGGGGACCGCTGTACGGGGGCGGCTGCTGGAAGCCCTGCTGCTGCGGCGGACCCGCCTGGTAGGGCGGCGGCTGAGCCGGGTCGAACCGGGGCATCTGCTGCGTCGCGCCCTCGGGCTCGTCGCTGCGGAAGAGGTTGTCGAACTCGGCGGGCGGCTGCCGCTCGCCGGGGGTCCCGGGCCGGATGCCGTACGGGGCGCCCCCGGGTACCGGGGGTATGTACTGGGTCGCCTCGGCGTCCGCACCGCCCTGCGGGGCCTGGGGCGCCTGAGGGGCCTGGGGCGCCTGAGGGGCCTGGGGCGCCTGCGGACCGCGCTGCTGGAAGCCCTGCTGCGGGACACGGCCCAGGAACCGGGTGGACTCCGCGGGGTTCTCCGGCGGCAGCCCGCCCGGGGCCGGGCCCGCCGGGATCGGCGCGATGTACTGCGTGGCGTCGGCGTCACCGCCGGGAGCCGCGCCGGGCCCGGCCTCGGGCGGCAGCGGCTGCGGGCGCGTGTACGGCTGGGGCTGCGCGTACGGCTGCGGCTGGGCAGGCGGCTGGGGCTGGGCGGGCGGCTGCGGGCCGCTCTGACCCTGACCGTACGGGGCGGGCGGCTGCGGGCCGCCCTGGCCCTGGCCGTACGGGGCGGGCTGCCCCTGGCCGTACGCGTCCTGCCCGTACGCACCGGGCTGCTGCCCGTACGGCCCCTGCTGCTGCGGGTCCGCCTGGTACGGCTGCCGCGGTGGCTGCCCGTAAGCGTCCTGCCCGCCGCCGTCCTGCTGGCCCCAGGGCTGCCCCCACGGCCGGCCGCCGGCCGGGGCCGCCTGGTCCGCCGCTCTCCCCGGCGTCCAGGGCTCGCCGCCGTCCGAGGGCAGCACGACACCCTCGTGCGCGGGTCGTACAGCAGGGGACTGCTGCTCGTCGCCCTGTCCGCTCTGTGTCACCGGGACTCCTACGTGTCAACTATGGAATCGTCGGCTCACGCTATCGGGTGACAGCCGCCGTGTGCCAAGTCCCCGTGATCCCGGTCCGCCCGTGACACACGGCGCAGCACCCTGCCCTCCCACGACGCGGTCGAGGCTCCTCCCCGCCCACCGCCCGGTTTCCCTCAGGCCGCCTGGAGCTCCAGGCGCGCGCCGAACTCCCGTACCGCGGGCTCGTCCCCGTACGGCAGGAGACGCTGCTGGAGGTCCTCCAGGTACTCCGCGCCCCGGCTGGAGCGCACCGTGCCCAGCAGCTCCATCGCCCGCGTCCCCGTGTGGCACGCCTGCTCCACCTCGCGCAACTGCACCTGGGCCGTGGCCAGCAGCGCGAGCCCGATGCCGCGGCGGCGGGCGCGGGACTCCGGGTGGCCGTCCAGGGACTCCTTCGCCCGGCGCGCGGCCGCCTCCGCCTGGCCGAGGTCGCGGTGGCAGTGCGCCAGTTCGTCCGCGAGGTAGGCGTGGTCGAAGTGGACGATCCAGTCGGGGTCGTCCCCGGTGTCCGGCGCGGCCTGCTCCAGGGCCGCCTCGGCCCGCCCCGCCACCTCCTGGCAGGCGCGCGCGTCGCCGAGCAGCGCGTGGCCGCGCGCCTCCGCCGCGTAGAACATCGCCTCCGCCCGCGGCGTGATCCGGCCGCGCGCACCCTCCTGCGCGGCCCGCGCCAGCTGCGCGATCTCGCGCGGGTTGCCGAGCTGGGCCGCGAGGTGGCTCATCGAGGCGGCCAGCACATAGCCGCCGTAGGCGCGGTCGCCCGCCGCCTGCGCGAGGCGCAGGGCCTGGATGTAGTAGCGCTGGGCCAGACCCGGCTGGCCCGTATCGACGGCCATGTACCCGGCGAGTTCGGTGAGCCGGGCGACCGCCGCGAACAGCTGACGGCCCGTCGATTCCCGGTACGCGCCCGAAAGCAGCCCGGACACCACGCTGTTGAGGTAGTGCACCAGGACCGGGCGGACGTGGCCGCTGCCGAAGCGGTGGTCGAGGTCGACCAGCGCGGCCGTCGTCGCCCGCACCGCCTCCACGTCCGACATCCCGACCCGGGACCCGGCCGCGCGCGCGACCTGCGGGTCCGCACCGGTGATCAGCCAGTCCCGGCTGGGCTCCACGAGGGCGGAGGAGGCGACCGTCGAACCGGACAGGAAGTCGCGGCGACCGACGTCGCTGCGCCACAGCTCGCAGACCTGCTCGATGGCCCCGATCACCGTGGGGGCGAACTGGAGGCCGACGCCGGACGCGAGGTTCTTGCCGTTGGCCATCCCGATCTCGTCGATCGTGACCGTACGGCCCAGTTTGCGGCCCAGCGCCTCGGCGATGGTGCCCGGCGCCCGGCCGCGTGGCTGCTGGCCGCGCAGCCACCGGGCCACGGAGGTCTTGTCGTAGCGGAGGTCGAGGCCGCGCTCGGCCCCCACCATGTTGACGCGGCGGGCCAGGCCCGCGTTGGAGCATCCGGCTTCCTGGATGAGCGCCTGGAGCCGTTCGTTCGGCTGGCGTGCGACGAGTGGCCTGGCTGCCATGTGTATCCCCCTGGGGCCGCAGTGATGGGTGGCGGGATCACTGCCCGACATATGCCTGAGAAATGCGCCGATTCATCGTGTTGGTCACTTTCCGAGCGACTCACCTCATTCGTCACGGCGAGTACCTAAAATGCCGCCCCGAACCGCACCGCCCGGACATCCCGTAACCAGCTACCCGCCCGGGGCCCGTGCCTCTCCCACGCGCCCCCGCCCGTGCACCCGTGCGCCCCGTGTGCGGAACCGTCCGCCGGAGGGCCGTAACTCTTCGTGAAGCCCGTAGTTGAGCCGGGCGTGGAAGAGCCCATCGGAATCATGGAAGCCGCACAGCTCCCCCGGCAGCGCGTGGAGCAGCTGCTCGACGCCGCCGTGCGGTACACGGAGGAAAGGCACTGGGACGTCTGCCCCGGCACCTGGCTGGAGCCGTCCGGTGACGGCCGGCGGTGCTCGTGCGGCGAGGAGCGGTGCGCCGCGCCCGGCGCCCACCCGACCGGCGTCGGCTGGGCGGCCGGGGCCACCGGCAGCGGCGCGGCGGCCCGCCGGATGTGGACCCGACTGCCTGGCTCGTCCGTGCTGTTGCCCACCGGACGCGCCTTCGACGCCGTCGACGTACCGGAGTCGGCGGGCTTCCTGGCGCTCGCCCGGATGGAGCGGATGAGCCTGCCGCTCGGCCCCGTCACCCGCACCCCGGACCGCCGGATGCAGTTCTTCGTGCTGCCCGGCGCGGCCGCCAAGACGGAGGACCTGGTGCGCCGGGCCGGGTGGAACGCGGTGTCGATCGGCCTGCGCGGTGTCGGCGAGGGCGCGTACGTCATCGCGCCGCCCACCCGGATCGGCGGCGCGGGCGCGGTGCAGTGGGCCCGGTGCCCCACCAACGCCAACCGCTGGCTGCCCGAGGTCGAGGAGCTGATCGGCCCGCTCGCGTACGCCTGCGGCCGGGTGGCGGCCGACGCCCGCGGCGGCCTTTCGTAGAGCGGCCCCCACGTACGGGGGCTTCGAAAGGCGCGCACCCGCCGGACCGGGCGGAACACGAGGCGACAGACCGGCCCGGCGAGCCCGGCGCACCGCGTGCGGCACCGCCCGCGGTACGCGTCGAGGGGCTGTGGAAGCGGTTCGGCGAGCAGACCGCGGTCGCCGGCATCGATCTGGAGCTGTCCGCGGGCCGGTTCATCGGCCTGGTGGGCCCCAACGGGGCGGGGAAGACCACCACGCTCTCCATGGTCACCGGTCTGCTCCGCCCCGACCGGCATCGGCGATCGAATGGTTCAACCCATCCTTGGCCGCTGCCCCGCCGGGCCCGGCGGGCTTACGGGGAGACCGGCTCGCGGTCGTCCCGCGCGTCCTCCGCCAGCTGTTGCAGGAAGGGTTCGACCGCGGCGCGCCAGCCGTCCGGCTGGTCGAAGTGCACGAGGTGACCGGCGTCGGCCACCTCCGCGTACTGCCCGCGGGGCAGGACCCGGACCATCTCCTGCGCCTCCGCCCGGCCCAGCTCGCCGTCCAGCCCGCGCAGCACCAGCGTCGGGCATCTGACCTGGGCCAGCTCCTCCCAGTGCGCGTCGAACACCCAGGTGGCGCGGGATTCGAGCATCTGCCGGCGGGAGAAGACGGGCCGCCAGCCGTCGTCCCGCTCGGCCATCACCTCGGCGTAGAACGCGCCGCGCGACGGGCTGGGCCGCTCGGTCCAGGGGTCCTCCTCGCCGAACCACCGCCGTACGTCGTCGAGTGAGGCGAAGGGGAGCGGCCAGGACCGGAACCAGTCCTCCCACTCGCGCTGCGAGGCCGCGCCGAGCGCCGAGGCTCGCATGTCGCAGATGACCAGCGCGCGGACCAGGTCGGGGCGCTTGGCGGCGAGCTGCCAGGCGGTGAGCGCCCCCATCGAGTGGCCGACGAGCGTGACGGGGGCGAGGCCCAGCTGTTCGATCACCGCCTCCGCGTCCGCCACGTAGGCGTCGCGGGTGTAGGGGCCGTCGGCCGGTTTCCCGCTGTCGCCGTGGCCGCGCTGGTCGAGGCCGACGGGCCGGTGCCGCTCGGCGAGCCAGCCGGCGGTGGACGCCCAGTGCGAGGCCCGGCCCATCAGGCCGTGCAGCAGTAAGACGGCGGGGGCGCGGGTGCCGTCCGCGCCCCCCGGGGGCGGGTCGGCGAACTCCCAGGCCGCGAGGTGTACGCCGTCCGTTCCGGTCACATCGATGCGTCGCGCCATAGCTTCTGGCACCCCCTTCTCTCCCTGAGTCACCGGGTGGTCACGTCGGCCAGACTATCGAACCCCTATTCGAAAACGGCGATCTGCCGGTTCACACCGCTCGTTCGAGTGACTGCTTCCCAGGATTGACGGCGGCAGCTGCGGGGAGATGTTCTCCAGGAGGCGGGCCACTCGGGGATGAGGGCTCGCGGGGCCGACCTCGAGAGCTCGGGGCTCCAGGTCGGACACAGGGGAGGACAGGCCCCGGCGCCTTGCGGCGCCGGGGCCATCCGCTTCGGTACGTACGACGGGTGCATCGCAGCTCCCCTCCCCGGCCGGACGGCCGCGGCCGACACGCTCGGCAACGCCTCCGCCACAGCCTGGCACGCGAGGCGCCGACGCGCTGCGGTTCCGGACGAAAAAGAAAGGACCGGGCACCGGCGGCCACCGCCGGCACCCGGTCCCCCGGACGATCCGCCCGGAACGGGCCCTACCGCTTGGCCACGAAGACGTGCGAGGCGACCTCGGGCGCCAGCTCCGCCGCTTCACCGCTGCTGCCGACCAGCACACCGCCGGGCGACTGCGTCACGCTGACCACCGAGCCGGGCTGCACGCCCGCACGCCGCAGCGTGTACATCAGCTGGGCGTCCGTCTGGATCGGCTCCCCGATCCGGCGGACCACCACCGTCTTGCCGTCGCTGCCCGGGTCGAGATCGGACAGGCTCACCATGCCCTCGTCGAGGAACGGGTCGGCCTCGGCCTTCTCGCCCAGCTCCTCCAGGCCCGGGATGGGATTTCCGTACGGCGACTCCGTCGGGTGGCGCAGCAGCTCCATCACCCGCCGCTCGACCGCTTCGCTCATCACGTGCTCCCACCGGCACGCCTCGGCGTGGACCTGCTCCCACTCCAGGCCGATCACGTCGACCAGCAGGCACTCGGCCAGCCGGTGCTTGCGCATGACGCGGGTCGCCAGCCGGCGGCCCTCCTCGGTCAGTTCCAGGTGCCGGTCGCCCGCGACCTGCACCAGGCCGTCGCGCTCCATCCGCGCCACGGTCTGGCTCACGGTCGGACCGCTCTGGTCCAGCCGCTCCGCGATCCGGGCGCGCATGGGGACCACGCCTTCCTCTTCGAGTTCGAGGATGGTGCGGAGATACATCTCCGTCGTGTCGATCAGTCCGGACATTCGTGCCCCTCGATGCAGTCGTGCGCTGGCCCTCGGTCAATTCTGACGCATCAGGCCGACAACCGTGCCTCGCCGTCACCGCCGGGGTCCCGCGGTATTGACATGTCACTGGTCCAGACCGCAACGTGATCGGCGGTACGGACGCCCCCATGGACATCTCACCCCGCCGGAAAGGTCCTCCCCGATGAGCGAAAGCAAGCTGGCCGGTCAGTTCTTCGATGCGGCGATCGGCCTGCTGGGGAGGGTGCGCGACGAGGAGGCCGGGAACATCGCGGCCGCCGGTGCCGTGATCGCCGAGACCGTCGAGGCGGGCGGCCGGCTCTTCGCCTTCGGCGCCGGGCACTCCTCGCTCGCCGCGCAGGACGTCGTCTACCGCGCCGGCGGGCTCGCCCTGATGAACCTGATGGCCGTCCCCGGCGCCCTCGGCGTGGACGTCATGCCGGCCACCCTCGGCTCGGCGCTGGAGCGCGTGGACGGCCTCGCGGGCGCGGTCCTCGACTCCAGCCCCGCCAGGGCGGGCGACGTGCTCGTGATCGTCTCGCTCTCCGGGCGCAACGCCCTGCCCGTCGAAATGGCGCTGAACGCCCGTGCGCTGGGCCTGAAGGTCATCGGCGTCACCTCGGTCGCGTACGCGGAGGAGACCCGGTCCCGGCACAGCTCGGGCGGCTTCCTGCGGGACCACTGCGACATCGTCCTCGACAGCAAGATCGCGGTCGGTGACGCGGAACTGGAGGTGGACGGCGTCGAGGCACCGTTCGCGCCCGCGTCGACCGTGGTCACCAGCGCGATCATGCAGGGCATGATGGCCGCCGCGGCCGAGCGGCTGCTGGAGCGGGGCGTCGAGCCGCCGTTGCTGCGGTCGGGGAACGTCGATGGCGGGCACGAGTGGAACGGACGCGTGATGGCCCAGTACGCGGACCGGATCTTCTACCGGCACTGAGCGCGTCCGGGGCGCCCGCGCGCGTCCCGGCCCGGCGGGGCGCCGTTTCCGCACGGCCATGATTCCGGCCTCACACCCCCGGCGGACCGGCGCCGCCCACCGCCCGGTGCAGGTCCACCGACGCCGCCACCCGGGCCGCCACGCTCTCCGCGTACATCGCGTCCGGGCGTTCGAAGGCGGCGCGGTGGGCCGAGCGCAGGAACGTCACCACACCCAGGGTCCGCCCCCGGCTCCGCAGCACCGTGCACAGGGCGTGCACCGCGTCGGCCGGCCACTGCCGCTGCCGCGCCCACTCCCCGTCCGTACGCCCCGTCCCCGCCGAGGCGCGCACCGAGCCCGTGCGGTCCACCGCCCGCAGGGCCGGGTGGCCCGACGCGTACCGCAGCGGGATGCCGCCACCGGCCACCGGCAGGCAGGGCCCCGGCGCGTCGGCCGGGGTGGCGGCGGCCCGGACCAGCCGCTCCCCTACCAGCAGGTCGATCAACGCGTGGTCGGCGAACCCCGCCAGCGCGAAGTCGAGGGAGGACGTGGCCGCTTCCATCGGGTCCTCGCACTCGGCGGCGGACCGCGCGGCGCGGTGCAGCTGGTTCGACCGGAACCGCAGCCGGTCCGCCTCCTGGGCCGCGAGCTTCGCCGCCGTCACGTCCTGGAAGACCCAGCCCGCGCCCAGCGGCACCGGCTCCTCGGTGAGCGGTGAGGCCAGCCGCAGGAAACCACTGCGCCAGCAGCGGCGGCGGGAGCCCTCGCCGCGCAGAGTGACCCACAGCTCGGCGGCCTCGTCCGGCGCGCCCTCGGCCAGGACGTGCTGGAGCGCGCCCTCCAGCTCCTCCACCCCTTGGGCGATCAGCTCGCCGAGGGGCCGCCCCAGCAGGCTCGTACGGCCGCCGCCCAGGGCGCGGGCCGCGTGCGCGTTGACGACGGTCGGGCGCAGGTCCACGTCCACCAGGACGACGCCCCAGCAGGCGTCGTCGAACAGCGCCTCGCTGAGCGCGATGGCCCGTTCCAGGTCGATCTGCGCGTGGACCTCGCTGAACGCGCAGTACACCCCGGCCGGCCTGCCGTCCGCGCCCCGGACCCCGGCGGACTGCGTGCGGACGAGGACCCGGCCGCCGTCCTTGCGCAGCAGCGCGAACTCGTGCACCTGCCGGCCCGCCGCCTCCATGACGGCCATCAGCCGCCCCTGCACCTCGTCCGCGTCGGCCCGGCGCACGGCCCATCCGGCAAGACCGGGCCGCCCCACGGCCTCCTCGGCGGACCAGCCGAGGACGCGCTCGGCCTCGCGGTTCCAGTGGGTGACGGTGCCGTCCGCGTCGAAGGCGCAGAGCGCCGCGTCCATCCCGTCGAGGAGAGCGGCCAGCAGCTCCGCCCCGGGGCCCTGCTCGGGGCCGAGCGCGCCGGCCGTCCCCCTGCTCGTGGAAGCACTCATCCCGGTCCCCCTGCGAGACGTTTCCGCCATAGCCGCACGTCAGACCATTGAACTCGAACGTGACCCGGCGCACGGCGAGTTCCCCGAAATCGATCCCTCCGACAATTCGGTTGTGCGACCTCGCGGACGGTTCCTAAGGTGGTTCCACACGCGAAAGGAGGTGATCCGAAAAGTGCAGTCTTATCGGATTCGTGAGGTGGCTGCGGGCTGACGCCCGTCGTCGCACTTCGTGCACCCCGGCGGGCTGTCCGCCGAAACCCAGAGCAGTCACCGACCCGCAGGCTCGCCGGTAAGTCCGGCCGGCTCCTCCGCAAGGAGGGACCAGAGCCTGCGGGTTTCCGCGCGTCCGGGGCCGTACGGCGTCACGGGCACAGCCGCGCGGCCGGGTGCGGGTCCCCGTTGGCCTGTTCCTGCAAGTCAGCTCTTCGGTCTGTCGACGCGAGGGGCCGTTCCCGATGATGAACGTGCGTACAGCATCCATGTGCGATACCCGCAGAGGAGTGCACATTGACGTATCGAGTCGGGATCCGGCACGGCCACCCACTGGTCGCCTGGGCCATGGAACACACGCTGGCCGCGATCCCCGCCATGCACGTCAGCGTCCTGGAGGGGACGGGTACGGACCACGGGGCCAAGACCGGCACCCCTCCGCCCTACGACGTGCTGGTGACCGACCACGTGCCGGCGGGAGGCATGCCGCCGGGCGTACGCACCCTGCTGATGTCGCCGACCTGCGTCGTCGCACCCGGTGTCGACGCATGGCTGCCCGACCGGTCGTCCCCGGAGGACTTCGTCAGGGCCGTGCTCGGGGCGGCGGGAAAGGCGCGCTCCTCCGCCGGCCCGGCGCCGCACCCGGGGCGGCTCTCACCGAGGGAGCGAGAGGTGCTGGATCTCATCGCCGACGGATTCACCCACGCCCAGACGGCGCGCCGCCTGGGCATCAGCCGGCACACGGTCGACACCCATGTGAAGCGGATCCGTTCGAAGTCGGGGGTCGGCAACAAGGCGGACATGGTCCGGCTCGCCATGACTCCGGACCGCTCCTGACGAGGTCCCGGTCACCGGGCGCCGGCCGGGGCGGTCTCCGGCTCCCGTGGCGTAGCGAGCCGCACGGTGCCGGGCACGATGAACACGGCGTAGGTCGACACGAGCAGGACGATCATGGCCAGGACCGCGAACGGCGTGATGCCCATCAGCGAGACCAGCACGGGGGCCGCGGCCAGGGCGATGGGCTGCAGTCCGAAGCTGGCCAGGGCCTCCAGGGCGAAGACCCGGCCCTGGACCTCTTCGGGGATCTCGTTCTGCAGCGCGGTGTACCAGAGGACCATGAAGCAGCCGACGCCGACCGAGCCGACCGCCATGGCGACGCAGAACACCCACAGCGGAACGTCGGCCATCAGGCACACCGGGGTCAGCAGACACGGCGTCAGCGCGTTCATGGCCCACAGGCCGGGGCGCTTGGAGGTGACCTTGGCACCGGCCACGGAGCCGAGCACCGATCCGACGAACGTGGCGGCACTCACCCAGCCGAACGCCTCGATGCCGTAACGCTGTTGGCTGACCATCGGCACCAGCACGTAGTTGGGGCCGAAGAGGAAGAACACCTGGGCCGTGCCCTGCAGCATCACCGCGGACACCCAGGGGCGGCGCCGGACCTCCGCCAGCCCGGCCTTCGCCTCGGCGAACACCGCCCTGAGCCCCTGCTCCTCCTCTTCCTGGTCCCGTGCCTGGACGCGCGGCAGCCGCAGCCACACCAGCGTCACCAGGCTGATGGCGATCGTGACCAGGTCGACCACCAGCGTGCGCGGCGGCGAGATGTTCGCGAGGAGCAGGCCGGCCAGCAGCGACCCGACCAGCCCGCCCACCCTCTTGGTGGCGCTGTCGAAGGCGTTGGCCTGCTGTCGGAGATCCTCCTCGACCACCTGGGCCAGTGCGGCCCGGTGCGCGGGCTCGTACAGCGCCGCGCCCGCGCCGGTGAGAGCCGCGGCGAAGAGCAGGGGGAGGAGCGGGCCCCAGTCGGCGAAGAGCAGGAAACCGCCGACTCCGACGAGGCGCAGGACGTCGGACACCGCCATGACGGCACTGCGGGAGTAGCGGTCGGCGACGACACCTCCGAGGAGGAGCAGTACGCCCATGACTATGGACTCGACGGCGAGCAGCAGGCCGAACATGCTCGGTCCTCTGCTGGGCACCACCAGCGCCGGCAGGACGACGATGGTCAGCTGGTTGCCCAGCGTGCTGGTGACCTGTCCGAGCCAGAACATGCGGTAACGGCGGTCGCGGAGCAGGTTTCGGGCACGGGCTTGCGTCATCCGGGGTCCTATTGATCCGAAACGGTGGGGACAGTGCTATCCGAGAGGGTGGGGCCAGCGGGCGTCGACGTCGACGTCTTTACCGAGCGTTGTCCTGATCCGTTCGCGGAAGGCGAGCGAGGGACGGCCGAAATCGACGGTCAGCAGCTGTTCCGATGTGGCCCGGGCTATCTTCCACGCGACCTCGTCGGGCCCTTCCGCCGACAGGTCCCGCACCGTCGCGAGGCCGTGCAGACCGACGAGCGGGGTGGGGACCGCCGAGAGGTCACGCGGCCCGCCCCCGTCCGTCAGGAAGCGGGTCAGGCCGAGAGGGACCTGCTCGTGCGCGAAGAAGGCTTCGTGCTCCCAGGGGTCGGTGACCGGCCCGGAGAGCGGATTGTCCGGGGCGAACGTCGGCGTCCTGCGCAGCACCCGGCGGTAGAACAGGGCCTTGGCGATCTCCCTCAGGGCGCGCTCGGCAGCAGTGTGCTCCTCCGTTCCGGCGCCGGAAGCGGTGATGACGCCACCGTGTGCGTCGTCGTGGACGACGGCCATCACGGCGGCGATCCCGTGGGCGGGATCGGCAATGTCCACCAGCGTCAGCCGTACGCGCGCCGAGCGGCACAGGCTGCGCACGGAGCGGGCCAGCGGTGTGTCCGGCAGGGCCAGCCGCGTCGGTGACACGGCCGTGAACCAGGTGCGCATGAAGCAGTGCCGCTCGTAGAGCTCCAGGACGGCGGCATCGGCCGCCGCGTCGAACCGGGTGTGCGCGGCCATGCCGTTGCTGTTGCCCAGCACCTGGCGGGAGCGGACCAGTGCGAGTCTTTCGGCCAGCTCGCCCCGGGCGCGCAGCCGGGCCGCGTCGGCGGTGACGTCGAGACCGAAGCCGCACTCGCGTACCTCGTCCTTCACCTTCGCCCCGAAGGCGGTGGCGTAATACAGGGGCGTTCCGTTGACCAGGATGGAACGCAGCTCCTCCGCTACGACGAAGTCCCCTGCGCCGATGCGGGGTCTGGCGCCCACAGCACACACCGGCACCCATCCGTCGGGCAGTCGCAGATGCCGGGCGACCTCGGCGTCGTCGAAGCCGCCGAACGGGCGGGCGTCGATGCCGGCGTGCTGCAACACCTGGATGAGGGTCTGGCTCGTGTGCCCGCCCTCGATGAGCGCGTACCGGTAACCGCGGGCCCCGTACTTCGCCGTGACGTCGCGCAGGTCGGCGACCAGCCAGAAGCGGGTGGGGACCGCGGACAGCGTCGGGTCCAGCTTGAGGGCGGCCCGCTCTTCGGAGTCCGCGGCCCGGCTGTGGGTCTCGAAGGTCCCGGACGAGGGGTCGAACCGGGTGAACGAGGAGCGCGTCGGCTCCGCCTGTTCGGCGATCAGGCGCACCGGGTACAGCGCGCCGGCCGACGGGTACAGCCGCGTCTCGGGGTCGTGCAGGGTTCGCATGACCGCCAGGACCGCGGCCTCATCGACCGGGGCGGCGCGGGGGCCGTCGAAGGGCTCGAAGCTCGGGCGGCGCCGCAGCGCCCCGGGGAGATCGCTCGTCCCGGACGCCGTGCCGGGCAGGAACCGGGACAGGCGGGCACGTTGCACGTAGCGCGCGAGGTCCTGCGCTGTGTACGCGAGCCCTTGGTTCAGGGGCACGGACGCCTCGTCGTGCGCACGGAGGCTCTGCAGGTGCGCCGGGTGAGCGGCGGTGGTCACGAGACGGTGCTCTCGCAGGAACGCCAGGGTGGTGGCGGCGACGTCGTCGCGCGGGACGGGCTGCTCGGCCATGTCCAGCAGGCATCTGCGGACCCGCCGGTCGGCGATGCGGGCGCGCAGACGCAGGTGCTGAGCCTCGAACGTCAACTTCTCGCCGTCGGCGGTCACCGAGACGCCCGGTGCGTACCCGACCACATCGTGCTGCTTCACAAGTCGTCCCTGGGGGTGAGGGTGGCGGAGAGCCGAGGGCCCGCTGCCCGGCCGGAGGCCGTAACAGCGGGCCCTCGCCGGCCCGCGATTACTGGCAGCGGGAGTTCGACGGCTTGAGGTCCATCTCGGTCTCGAAGTGCTCGATCTCCTCGATGAGGATCTCGGAGTTGTCGGTGTCGACAGCCTTGGGCGCCTGCTCCATTGAATTCTCCCTCGAATAGGGCCACCGGCGAAGGCGGCCTCTCCGCTTACCGGTCGGCGACCGGCGAGGCACATACGATCACCCGCCCGAAAGCCGGGTCAATGGCCCCGGCACCTCTCCGCTGTCCCCTTTTTCGGGGACTGTCCCCCGCGGAAAAAGCGCATGAGGATCACCGACCATGCAGATCACACGGGTTCAGCACACCTGTTTCGTCTTCGAGACCGCTGCGGGGCGCCTGGCCGTCGATCCCGCACTCGACTACTTCGGGAATCTGTGGAGCCCGCGCGGAAAGAACCGGACGGCGAGCAGGCTGCTGAGCGATGTCGACGCCATCGTCATCACGCATTCCCACTGCGATCACTTCCATCCCCCGACGCTGCTCCATTTCGACAGGGAAATCCCCGTCGTCATTCCCGCGAGAGACCGGCACAGCGCCTATCCGATGGCTGACGAGCTGGCCGAGCACGGATTCCGGAACGTGATCGAGCTGAAGGACGGGGAGTCCGTCATCCTGGCGGGGCTACGGGTCACCTCGGTCGCCGCCCCCGATTCGATCGAGGGGATCGCACAGCAGTCGCTGCTGATCGATGACGGCGAGAACAGGATCCTGCACGGCGCGGACACCCTGGAGGACTTCGCCACGTTCGAGCGTCTGCGTGCGGAAGGCCCGATTCGTCTGGCGCTGCTGCCGCTCAACTGCAGCCTGAACTACGAGAACCTGCGCAACCAGATGTCGCCGGGCACCTGGCTGGAGGCCGCTGGGGTCCTGCGGCCGCAGGCAATGGTGCCGCTCGGAGTCAACGAGGGCCAGCGCCGCGGTGTTTCGGCGGTCGACGCGCCCTGGTTCCCCCACAACGAGGCGCTTTACCGGGACCGGAACCTGACGGCCGGCCTGCCGGACGGCACCCACCTGATCGCCCTGGACGACGGGCAGCGCATCGTCCTGGACGATTCACCGCTCGGCCCGCACACCTCGATCACGGATTGCGGCGAGGGCCCCGACACCGGGGCGGCCGAAATCGAAACGGCCCTCGGCCGGCTCTGGTCACTGCTCCTCGACATCCACATCCGGGACCGGCACTATTTCGGGCTCGTCCGGACCACGGGCCACGACGCCTGGCGCGACGCCTGGAGCGAGTGCCGGGCCCGTATCGAGGAACTGATGCCCGACGGGGACTCCGTCCTCTTCGACGCGATCGACGGTCTTCCGGACGACCGCGTCGTCGCTCCCGTACTGCGCTGGTTCCCCACCACCACCCGGTACTTGGCCACCGAGGGGACCGGCACCGGCCGGATCGTCCTGGACAGCCTGTGGCTCCTCGACGACACCATGACCGAGACGGACTACGCCCAGGCGCTCTACACCTGGCTGGCCGCCCAGGTCCGGTCCGACGCCACGGCGTTGTGGCGCTGCCGGCTGGAGTTCTCGGGTTGGCTGCAGAAGCGCCACGGCCGCAAGCGCGCAGCCCTTCCGCACGGCTTCGGCCCCGCCGCGGCCCAGGAGTGGATCGCTCGCCAGGTCACCGCCGACGTCCGCTCGGCGCGGCACGTGTACCCCCGCTTCCACCCCGCCTTCGGGCCCTTCGACACCCCCGCCGAGCCCGACGCCCACTCCGCCGCCGCGCCCCTCGCCCTGCACGGCCTCACCCACGACCAGGGACGCCCGCGGTCGGCGGTTCTCGTCCTCAAGGACACCGACGCCCTGCTGGGCCGGGCCGTCGACCGGGCCGACGGAAGCCTCACCATCGCCGGACTGTGCGACCGGCTCGGCCTGAGCCGCGCCGCGTACGAGAGCTTCTACTCACGTCTGATGGATTTCGCCCCCTACTGCATCGAGCACCACTGGTACCCGAGCCAGGCCATGGTCTGGCGCCCCGACTACCGCGCCTGACCTCCCCGTCCGACCACCCCGCCCCGACACCGGAACGGTGACTTCCATGCCCTTTGGTCCCGCCTACTTCGCCTCATTGCCGCGCTACGGCGTCGGGCTGGGCGTCAACCCCTCGGACCTGCACCGGACGTACCTCGTCAACGAGAACAGCGCCGTCGACTTCTTCGAGGTCACGGCACCCGCGACGCGGCATCAGGGGCCGGCCAACTACACGGAGATCCAACGGCGCCGCAACGCTCCGGAGGGCTGGCACCACAAGCGCATCCCGGACCTCGTCACCGACCACACCGTTCTCGTCCACAGCACCGACCTGAACCCCGTCTACCCGCACGCCGTGACCGGCGGCGAGCTGGCCGACCTGCGCCGGCTGGTCGAGCTCGCCGAGGCCCCCTGGGTCACCGAGGACCTCGGGGTATGGCTGATGAGCGAACGCCATGTCTATCCCTACTTCATGCCGTTCCCGGTCACCGACGCCACGCTCGCCGTCGCCGTCGACAACGTCCGGCACATCCACGAGCACCTGGGCGTCCCCTTCAACGCCGAGTTCCCCCCGATGACCATGGTCACCGGGGCGATGCACGCCTTCGACTTCTTCCACGCCCTCGTCACCGAAACCGGGGCGGGCATGTGCCTGGACATCGGCCACGTACTCAGCTACCAGATCGCCCGCGGAGCGTCTCCCACCAGCGACTTCCACCGCCTTCCCTGGGATCACATCACCGAGATCCACGTGGCGGGAGGCGGCATCGACCTCCACCGCCACGGCTACCAGTACGACGACAGCCACGGCGACACCCCCATCGTCTCGGTGTGCCTCGACATGCTCGACGAGATCGTCCGTCACGCCCCGCATCTGCGGGCGATCACCCTTGAGATCTTCGGGGCCCGCAACCCGCGGAAGGCACTCAGCACCCTCGGCGGCATCCGCGAGCGCGCCTCGGTCGCCGCCTGGCTGCAGAACGCCTCCCAGCCCTCCCCCGCCCTTCCCGCCCTTGAGGAAGCCCGGCAGCGAACCCGGGAGGCCGTTACCGGGCTCCACGACCTCCTCCACGGAGCGGCCCCTGTCAGCGGTACGACACTGGCCGCGGCGGGCGCGCCGCTGCTCGACAGCTTCGCCGTCCAGGAGCAGGAACGCTGGGAGTACGAGCGGACCCAGCGCCTGCGCCTGCACGGAACGAACATCTGCAGCTACCACCCGCTCACCAGCCGATGGCTGATGCACCGCGAGAACATCGACGAGATGCAGCTCTTCGAACGCCTCGTGCCCGACCTCGCCGGCGCCGGGACCACCATGTGGGACAAGGTCAACACCGCCTTCCGCAAACTGGTCGACGAGGACTCCTCCGACCAGGTGGGCCCCGAGCTGCTGCGCGCCGAGCGGTGGATGAACGAGTGCGCCCAGGCCCCCGACGACGCCTCGTCGGCGCAGTTCGGGATCCGGCTCCAGCGGGTGATCAGCGGACTGCGCACCGGCTGCCTGGCACCCGGGCGGCTGCTGGCCGCCGCCCCCGTCACGATCCGGCACCTCGGAGAGTGCCGGTTCGAGACCGACGAGGAGGCGGCCGACGCCGTCGCGCTGGACGTCGAACTGCCGGCCGGGGCCCCCGCCCACTCCGAGCCCGGGCGCGCCGCATGCTGCACGGGGCAGTGAACGTACGGGGAATCCCTGCTCAGGGGCACAGCCGCTCGACGCGCCACCTGGCGTCCTCGCCGCCCTCCCGGACGTACCGCAGCCGGTCGTGGAGCCGGTTCTCGTGGCCCTGCCAGAACTCGATCGTGTCGGGGACGACGCGGAAGCCGCCCCAGTGCGGCGGCGCCGGGACCTTCTCGCCCTCCGGGTAGCGGGCCGACAGCTCCTCGTAGCGGGCGGTCAGCTCCTCGCGGCTGCCGATCACCGTCGACTGGTCGCTCGCCCAGGCGCCGAGCTGGGAGCCGTGCGGGCGGGTGCGGAAGTAGCCGACGGTCTCCTCGCGGGCGACGCGGGCGGCGGTGCCGGTGACGATGACCTGGCGGGCCAGCGGGTGCCAGGGGAAGAGCAGCGAGACGTACGGGTTGGCCGCCAGTTCGCGGCCCTTGCGGGAGCCGTAGTTGGTGAAGAAGACGAACCCGCGTGCGTCGTACATCTTCAGCAGCACCGTACGGGAGGAGGGGCGGCCCTCGGGGGTCGCGGTGGACACCACCATGGCGTTCGGCTCGTGGAGCATCCCGCCGGCGGCGACCTGCCGGAACCACAGGGCGAACTGGTCCATGGGATCCGGGGCGAGCGAGTCCTCGGTGAAGGTCTCGGAACGGTACTGCTCGCGCATCGCGGCCGGATCGGTGGTGGAATCGAAGGAGGAGTCTGCGGTGGGCACGGAGCCATCCTGCCGCAGCGGCCGGACCGGCAGGAGGTCCGCCCGCCGTTGCGCGGGAGCACGGGCGGCGTTGCGTGCCGCCACGCTTCCCGGCCCCGACGGAACCCGCCAGTATCGAGGGTGGGCTTCCGGGCCCGCCGCAGCCGTCGATCCGAGGGAGCCGCCTGATGTCCGACTTCGTACCCGGACTCGAAGGAGTCGTCGCGTTCGAGACGGAAATCGCCGAACCCGACAAGGAGGGCGGTTCGCTCCGGTACCGGGGCGTCGACATCGAGGAGCTCGTCGGTCACGTCTCCTTCGGCCAGGTGTGGGGGCTGCTGGTGGACGGGGCGTTCGAGCCCGGCCTGCCGCCCGCCGAGCCGTTCCCGATCCCGGTGCACTCCGGTGACGTCCGGGTCGACGTGCAGGCCGCGCTGGCGATGCTCGCCCCGGTGTGGGGGCTGAGACCGCTGCTGGACATCGACGCGGAGACCGCCCGCGAGAACCTGGCGCGGGCCGCCGTGATGGCGCTGTCGTACGTGGCGCAGTCGGCGCGCGGACAGGGCGTGCCGATGGTCCCGCAGCGCGAGATCGACAAGGCGGAGTCCGTCGTGGAGCGGTTCATGATCCGCTGGCGCGGCGAGCCGGACCCCCGGCACGTGAAGGCCGTCGACGCGTACTGGACCTCGGCCGCCGAGCACG
Organism: Streptomyces sp. NPDC019224; assembly: GCF_040632605.1. Lineage (NCBI taxonomy): Bacteria > Bacillati > Actinomycetota > Actinomycetes > Kitasatosporales > Streptomycetaceae > Streptomyces > Streptomyces sp. NPDC019224. The sequence continues at coordinate 70,749 of NZ_JBEYCF010000010.1, forward strand.
GCATGAACGCCTCCACGTTCACCGCCCGGGTCATCGCCTCCACCGGCGCCGACGTGGCCGCCGCGCTGTCCGGCGCGGTGGGCGCCATGTCCGGCCCGCTGCACGGCGGCGCCCCGTCCCGGGTCCTCGGCATGATCGAGGAGATCGAGCGGACCGGCGACGCCACGGCGTACGTGAGGAAGGCGCTGGACAGGGGTGAGCGGCTGATGGGCTTCGGCCACCGCGTCTACCGGGCCGAGGACCCGCGCGCCCGGGTGCTGCGGCGCACCGCCGAGGAGCTGGGGGCGCCCAGGTACGAGGTGGCGCGGGCGCTGGAGAAGGCCGCGCTGGAGGAGCTGCACGCGCGCCGCCCGGACCGGGTCATCGCGACGAACGTGGAGTTCTGGGCGGCGATCATGCTGGACTTCGCCGAGGTCCCGGCGCCCATGTTCACGTCGATGTTCACGTGCGCCCGTACGGCGGGCTGGTCGGCGCACATCCTGGAACAGAAGCGGACGGGCCGCCTGGTGCGCCCGTCGGCGCGTTACGTGGGCCCGGCCGCGCGCGGCCCGCGCGAGGTCGAGGGGTACGGGGAGCTGACGGACCTGGGGAACTGAGCCGGGCGGCGCCCGGCGTCCGCCGGATCAGGCGCGGTCGAGCGCCCAGGTCTGGAGGGCGTACGGGCGCCCCTTCTCCTCGCCCTCGATGAGGGGGACGCCGAGCAGCCGGAAGCCGTTCGCGGTGGCCACGGCGACGCTGGCCGCGTTCTCCGCCTCCAGCTCCAGGACGACCCGGTCGACGCCCAGTTCCCCGAAGGCGTACGCGGCCATCACCCGCACCGCCCGCCCGGCGAGCCCCTGCCCGCGGTGGGCGGGGCCGACCGCGTAACCCAGCTCCGTGCCCTCGGGGGCGCGCCGCAGCATCACCTCGCCGAGCGGCGCCCCGCCGTCGAGGGTGATGGCGAGCAGCACGGCCGTGCCGTCGGCCCGCAACTGCCGGGCCTTGTCGAGCCGCGCGCGGGCGGCCGCGTCGTCGAACGGCGAGACGATCGGCGTCCAGTACGCGATGTCCGGGTGGTCGAACAGCTCCGGCATCGCGGCGAGGTCGTCCTCGGTCCAGTCGCGCAACACGAGCCCCTCGCCCGTCAGTCGGACGTGCTCGGGGAAGGGAGACACGGGGCTGCTGGTCATGCCGGGGACGATATACGGGCGTCGCGTCGCCACCAACCCGTTTCCGGGACCGGGCCCCGGCCGCCCCCTCAGCCCAGCGCCCCGTCCAGCAGCGCCGCCCACTGGGCCACGACCCTGCGGCGGCGGGCGGTGTCGTCGGTGAGGACGTTGGCGAGCCCCAGCCCGCGGGCCATGTCGAGCAGCCCCTGCACGGTCTCCCGCACCCCGGGCCTCGCCTCGTCGGCGCGCAGCAGGTGGACGGCGATGCGGTGGGTCTCGCGGCCGACCCGCGCCTCCAGCTCGGTGACGCGGGGGCGCAGTTGCTCCTCGTTGGACGCGGCGGCCCAGAGCTGGAGGGCGGCGCGGAAGAGGGGCCCGGTGTAGAGGTCGACCAGGGCGGCGACGACGGCGGCGCGGTCCTGGGCGGGGACGGCGCGCAGGGCGGCGGAGCGTTCCTCGGCGACGTACTCGACGGCGGCGGTGAACAGGTCCTCGCGGGTGGGGAAGTGGTGCTGGGCCGCGCCGCGCGAGACCCCGGCCCGCTCCGCGACGACGGCGACGGTGGACCCGGCCCAGCCGTGCTCGGCGAGGCAGGCCACGGCGGCCTCGAGGAGGCGTCGGCGGGTGGCGCGGCTGCGGTTCTGCTTGGGGCCCGGGCTGGTGCCGCCCGGTGTCACAACGCCCATGCGGGGTCCCGTCGTTCGAGGAAGGCCGTCATCCCCTCCCGGGCCTCGGCGGAGGCGAAGAGCCGGGCGGAGCGGGCGATGAGGTCTTCGGCGTGCTGGTCGAAATTCTCCAGCACAGTAGCCGTGACCAGCGCCTTGGAGGCCGCCAGCCCCTGCGGCGAGGCCCGGCGCAGCCCGTCCAGTACGGGGTCGAGCGCCGCGTCCACGTCCTCGGCGGCCAGGGTGACCAGCCCGATCCGGGCGGCCTCGGCCGCGTCGAACCGCTCGCCGGTCAGGCAGTACCGGGCGGCGGCACGGGGGTCGATGCGCGGCAGCAGCGGCATCGAGACCACGGCGGGCGCGAGCCCGAGCCGCGACTCGGTGAGCGCGAAGGTGGCGTCGGGTCCGGCGACCGCGATGTCGCAGGCCGCGAGCAGCCCGAACCCGCCGGCCCGGACGTGCCCGGTGACCCGGGCGACGACGGGCTTGGGCAGGGCGACGATCCGCCGCATGAGGGCGACGAAGTCGTGCGGGTCGGCCGGGGCGCGCAGGTCGGCGCCCGCGCAGAAGGTGGTGCCGGTGTGGGTGAGGACGACAGCGCGCACGGAGTCGTCGGCCGCGCAGGTGTCCAGGGCCTCGGCCAGCCCGGCGACGAGGCCGGCGCTCAGGGCGTTGCGGTGGGCGGGCGAGTCGAGCGTGAGGGTGGTGATGCCGCGCGCGTGGGCGGGCGGGGCGAGGTGGCTCATCCTCGGGGTCTCCTTCACTGCTCTCTGCCGGCTGTCGCGTCGAGCGTGGCAGCAGGCGCAAGAACAATCAAGCGCGCTTGCATGATTTTGCCGGCGTCAGGGAAGGGCCTGCCGCCCTCCGCAGCCTGATCACCGTGACGGTCCTCCGGGCACGGCGTCGCCCATCCGACGAGCCTCGTATCGTTCGTTTCGGACGCGGCCGGCTCGTCGAGCCCCGTACCGCACACAGCACTCACACCCGGGAGACCGACGTGCGACTTCTCCTCAGCTCCTGGTACCTCAAGCCGGGCGAGCGCCCCGCCGCGCTCCCACCGGCATCCCGGACCGGGCGGGCCGGCATCGTACTCAACGCGCTCGATCAGTACGGCTGTTCGCGGGCCCGGGATCTGCCGCGCGAGATCCGCACCTGGGAGTCCTTCGGGTACACCTGCGAGGAACTCGACCTGCGCGACTACTTCTCCGCCCCCGGTGAGCTCGCCGCCCGTCTGGCGGCGCTCGACCTCGTCTGGGCGCTGGGCGGCAACGCCTTCGTCCTCGCCCGCGCGATGACGCAGTCCCGCTTCGCGGATGCCTTGCGGACACAACAGCACCGGCACGACTTCGTCTACGGCGGCTACTCGGCCGGGGCCTGTGTCACCGGACCCGACCTGCGCGGCATCGACCTCATCGACGACCCGGGCGTCCACCCCGACGGCTACCCGGCCGACGTCCAGCCGTCCTGTCTCGGCCTGGTGCCCTTCCGGCTCGTTCCGCATTGGCGGTCCGACCACCCCGACGCGGCGGGGGCGGACCGGGCCGTCGCCTGTCTCACGGAGGCCGGTCTCCGCCATCGCTGCCTGAGCGATGGCGAGACCATCGGCCTTCACACCGTGCCGGGCCTGGACGGAAAGGCCCCGGTTCGCTCCCCCGGGCGCCCCTGACCGCTGGACGAGGTGTCCCAGGAACCCCGGCAACCCCCTCTGTACGATGCTGAGATGCGTCCCGACCACCGCCACGCCCCCGCCGCGCTCCTGATCAACGGCACCGTCGGCGTGGGCAAAACCAGCGTCGCCGGTGCGGTGGGCGGCCTCCTCGCCGAGGCCGGCGTCCCTCATGCCGTCCTCGACCTGGACTGGCTGAGGCAGGCGTGGCCCGCCCCTCCGGGGGACCGGTTCAACTTCACCATGCTGCTCCGGAACCTGCGGAGCGTGGCCGGGAACTACGTCGCCGCCGGTGCCGCTCGCCTCGTCCTCGCGGGCGTGATCGAGCAACGGGCCGAGCGGGACCGACTGGCCGAGGCCGTGGGGACCGACCTCACCGTATGCCGGCTGAGGGCCGAGCTGCCGGTCCTGCAGCGACGACTGGCGCAGCGCCACGCAGACGAACCCGAGGCGCTGCGCTGGCACCTGGACCGGACCACGGAGCTGGACGAGATCCTCGGCCGGACCGCACTCGAGGACTTCACCGTCGACACCACGGACGTTCCCGTTCCGGACGTCGCCGCCTCCGTGCTCAAGGCGGCAGGCTGGCAGTAAGGCCCCCGTGCGGCCATGTCACCTCGGGAGGACGTCAAGTCCTGGCCTTCAGGACGTCCAGCTCACAGCCCGGCGCCGCCGGGTCGAAGCCGTGCTCGGCCGGCCCCAGTCCACGTCCTGCCGCCGGGGAGCCCGCCCCCGGCCGGTGATCCGTAGGAGCCGGTCCACCCGGTCGACGTCCTCGCCCGGGGCGGCCGTCATGGAGCGCACGCAGACGGCTCTCAACGACCTGCTCGCCCGACTGGATCCGTCCCCGTACCGGCCCGGCCGGCGGATCCGCGTTCGCGTCACCGGCCGACCGGCATCGCCCCCGTCGCGGCGACGGACAGGTCCCACAGCCGGGCCGCTCCGTCCGGGTCGACGGCGTAGGAGCAGACGCCGCCGTCGGCCACGGGCTGCCCGGAAGTGGAGAGGACCGCGACGTCGCAGTCCTCCAGGTAGAGGCCGCCCCGGCCGGCCAGGAGGGGTGAGGTGGCGGCCCAGAGCCCGGTCGCGGCGCCCTGCGAGGGCGTCTTGAAGCCCTCGCCGATCACCTTGCCGTGCTCGTCCACCCATCCGTTGTCGATCTGCTCCTGGAGCGCCATCTCCCGCTGCAGCCCGGTGATGATCTTGCCCGGGTGGAGCGAGAAGGCCCGGACGCCGTCCTTTCGGCCGAGGGCGTCGAGGTGCACGGCGAAGAGCGCGTTGGCGGTCTTGGCCTGGCCGTACGCCTGCCACTTGTCGTACCCGGTACGGAAGTGCGGGTCGTGCCAGCGGATGTCCGTGATGCCGTGGGCGCCGGAGCTGTAGACCACGACACGCGCCCCGTCACGAGCAGCGGCGAGGAGCGGGTACAGCTCGCAGGCGAGGGCGAAGTGCCCGAAGTGGTTCGCCGCGAACTGGCTCTCCCACCCGGGGCCGACGTGCCGCTCCGGGGCCGCCATGACTCCGGCAGCGGCGAAGAGGAGGTCGAGCGCGGGCAGTTCCTCGCGGATACGCGCGGCAGCCGCCCGTACGGTCCCGAGGTCGCACAGGTCCATGGGGATGACCTCGGTGTCGCCGGGCAGGTCCGCGAGTGCGGCGCGGGCGCTCTCGGGCCGCCGCGCCGGGACGAGGACACGGGCCCCCGCGGCCGCGAGCGCGCGGGTCGTTTCGAGCCCGAGCCCGGAGTAGCCCCCGGTCACGACGGCGTTCCGGCCGGCGAGGTCGAGGCCGGCGGTGACGTCCTGGGCGGTGCTGGCGGCGGAGAAGGGCGAGCCGATGGGCTGCTGTTCGGTGGTGGTCATGGAGACGAAGCTACGATCTAGAGCGAGGTCTAGGTCAAGCCCTACACTGCGCCCATGGCAACCACCGACACTCCGGCCGACTCCTTGAGCATCGGCGAGGTGGCCGAACGTACCGGCCTCAGCGTGCACGCCCTGCGCTTCTACGAGCGCGAGAACCTGCTCGTCGGCCCGGTGGCTCGCACCTCCGGCGGCCGGCGCCGCTACAGCGCGCTGGACGTCGACTGGCTGCTGATCTGTGTGAAGCTGCGCGAATCCGGAATGCCCCTGGCCGAGTTGAAGCGCTTCGCCGCCCTCGTACGCCAGGGCCCGGGCAATGAATCGGAACGTCTCCGGCTCCTCGACGCCCACCGGCAACGCGTCGACGCCCAGATCGAGGCGCTGGAGGAGTGCCGCTCGGTCATCACCTGGAAGGTCGGCGTCTACGCGGACCACCTGGCACGCGACCGGGCGAACGGCCTCTGGGACCCGACGGCTTGAGGACGCACACGCGTCGCCCGTGCCCGGCCGCCGCGACGCCGTCCCGTCCGCTCACCCCTCGTCATAATTCATGAACCAGTGCGTGTCGAAGTAACGGGCCATCGTGTACGGGTGGTGCGGGTCGACGAGGATGCGGCAGACGAACTGGGCGGTCCCGCAGTCGAAGAACGTGTCCTCGTTGTCGAAGGACCTGACGACGACGGGCCACCGGTCGGGGTCGTCGCCGTCGAGCCGCCAGCAGTACAGATCCTCGTGCTCCGTGCCCGCCCAGACGAGGAGCCGGTCGTCCCCGAAGTGTGTCCAGGGCTCCTGGTTCAGGCTCAGGTACGCGTCGAAGGCGCCGTTGCCGAACGTGGTGACCATGCGCTTGTAGTCGCTGGGGAGCGCGGTGCCCAGGCGCGCCTCCACCTCCCCCCAGTCCACGTCCGGCCGCCGGGGCGGCCCGGCCCAGCCGGTGATCCGTATGAGCCGGTCCACCCAGTCGACGTCCTCGCCCGGGGCGGCCGACAGAGGCTCCGGGACCTCCCTCCGCGCGACCACCAGCACCACCCGCTCGACGCCCTCCGGGTCCCGCACCGTCCCCGTACCGATCCACTGGTCCCCGTAGGCCCACGCCCGCATCTTCACCACTCGGTCCTCGAACGGGGCGAGGAGCGCGGCGCCCGAGGACGCGTCGACCGTCGGATCGCGGAAGCCGTCGAGGACGAGGGTGCGCGGTGCGCCGAATCGGCCGGCGAGCGCCTCCGTCAGTCTCTGCGGGTCCTCGGCACCCGGCAGGTAGATGTGGCCCGCCGGGTCGAGGGTGGCGAGCAGGTCGTTGAGGGCCGTCTGCGTGAGCTCCATGAGGGCCAGTGAAGCGCACGGCAAGGACAATCGTCCGGCTACCGCCCGTCCAGCTGCAACGGCGGGTTCGGGTCCGTCTCGTCGCTCATGAAGTCCTTCATGCCCTGCCACAGCGAGCGCGCCCGGTGGACCGTAACGCCCCGGGCGTCGGCCAGGAGCTCGGCGCGCTCGCCGAAGCCGGCCGGGAGCGGCGGGAGGCCGAGCGCGGCCAGGGTGCGGATCAGGAGCTCCGACGGGTCGCCCGGGTCGCGCAGCAGCCGCGCGATCTCGCGGGCGTCGCCCTGGCCGGCCGCTGCGACCAGCACGTCCGCGTGCTGCTGCGCGGTCTCCTGGGACGGCACCGAACCGGGCCCCGCCCACCGGTGCCGCGCGGCCGTCCCGCCCTTGGCGACGACGGTGAGCACGCGGGCGTCGGCCCCCTCGCAACGGGCGACCAGCGTGGTCAGCCCGGCGGAGTCGAACGCGGTCTCCGCGACCGCCGCGAGCCCGTCGAGCCGCAGCACCGTCGCCCGGCGCCCCCGCTTGCCGGGCGTCTCCTGCGAGGGGGCCGACTCCATCAGCGTCCACCGCCCGGCCGGGGCGAGCCGGACGGTCGCCCCGCACAGCAGCAGCTCCTGCGAGACGCGCTGCGGCGCGCCGGGCACGTACGCGATCTCGTGGGCCGCCTGCGCGGACTCCGGCAGGGGCACCGTGGGGGCGGGGACGGTGCCGTTGCGGGGGACGGAGGCGGCGAGCCCGGCCCGGGCGCCCTCCCGAAACTCCAGGAACGCCGCCAGGGGCTCGCCCGCGTAACTCCACGGGTACGCGGTGGCGTACCGCCCGATGGAGCGGTAGACGTCCAGCGACTCGGTCCAGCGTGCGCGCCCGTTCAGCGCCCACACCAGGTGGTTGCGGACCAGCCGGGCCGCGTGGTCCTCGGGCGGGCGCGAGGCGGAGTACGCCTGCGCGGTGGCGATGATCGCGTCGGCCCGGTCGGCGCCAGGAGCCCCGCCGTCGTGCCGCCGCCCCGCCTGCAGGCCGACCTCGGTCAGGGCCACGACCTCCAGGGCGCGCAGCGGCGAACCCTCCGGCGCGTCGGCGGCGGCGCGGGCCGCGTAGCCGAGCATCTCCTCGTGGCTGCCGTACCACTTGGCGGCGAGGTACTGCACGGCGTGCGTGTGGGTGGGCAGGTGGTGCGGCGCGCAGGCGAGCGCCTGGCCCAGGCACTCCTCGAACACGTCGCGCGGCGCCTGGGCGCCGATGCAGTGGGTCAGGGCGGCGGACCACGGCACCGGGTCGCCGGGGCTGGCCGCGACGGCCGCCTCGATGACCGGCAGCGCATCGTTCAGCAGCGCGTGGAAGGCCCGGAACCGCTCCTCGTCCACGTCCTTCGCGCGCGCGGCCGTACGGACCCGCCACGCCTCCTCGATCCGCCGGAACGCCTCGACGGCGAGGGCGTCAGGGTCCTCCGGCGACTCGTCCAGCCAGGCCCCCAGCCACGCCGCGTCGTCCACCGCGATCTCGGCGAGCGCGGTGACGACCTCGTGCCGGAGCGTCCAGCCGGCCTCCTCCCGGGTGGCGGCGAGGAGCGTACGGGCCGGTGCGTACGCGCCGCGACGTACGGCGGCCAGCGCCTCGACGGCGCGCGCGTCCGGCGCGTCGACCACGACCGCGTGGTCCGGCACCAGCCCGACCCCGGTCGCCTCCAGGTTCCGCACCATGCGTGCCGCCTTGCCGAACACGTCCGCCCCTCCCGTAGAACCACTTGTGCCCGCCATGATCGCCGCCGCACCGCACCGGCGCCGGACCGGCCCCCGAGCCGTGTCCATACCGCCGTCACGACGTGACCGGAACGGTCGGTGTCGGTGGCGCCCCCTACCGTGCGCCCATGGGATTCACAGGTCACCTGGTCTTCGCCCGCAGCCAACACCCTCTGTCGGAAGCCCCCGTGTTCGGCGGCGCCGCCCAGCAGCTGGACGACGGCGCGCACGCGTGGCCGCCGCGCCCGGGCGGCTGGCAGACCCTGCAACTGACGCACGGCTTCTGGCAGTACGAGCTGCTGCCCGCCCTGGTCGAATGGACCGGCGCCCCGGCCTGCTTCGCCGACGTCCACGACAGCGACCTCGCCCTGGTGACGGGCCTGGACACCGAGGGCCGCCGCTGGCAGGGATGGCTCAACCCGCACATCGCCGCGCGCGTGCTCCTCAGGACACCCGAGGACGTGGACGACGAGAGCCTGTGGCTGAACACCCCGCAGTTCGAGGAGGCTTACGCCCGCAAGCGGGCAGAGTTGGACGCGGACGTCCCCACGGTCGCCGAGCGCGCTCTCGCCTGGGCGACAGCGGCCGGCGTCCGCACCACGGCCCAGCAGCACCACATCGAGGACCTCCTGCGCACGCACCACACCTTCGCGGAGGACCTGTTCGCGGCCCTCCTGGACGAACTGGACTTCCCGGAGGCCCCGCTCACCTGACGTTGTCCGCGACCATCAGCGCGGCGCGACGCGCTCGTCGTTCCAGTCCGGGACGGTCGTGGTGCCCGGGGCCCAGTCGGCCCGGCACCACGTTCCCGCCCCGCCTAGGGTGTGCGCATGTCGCTCAGTCGCATCGTTCTGTCGTCGGGTCGTCCGGTCGAGCTCACCGAGATACGTATGTCCTCGACGTACGCCGGATTCCTGGAGGGCTACCCGTGCAAGCCCGTCAATGAGATGAAGCTGCGGGGGTTGCGGAGGCAGGCGGAGCAGGCGTTCCCCTCCACGCCGCTCCACCTGGTGCCGCCGCGCCTCGAGTATCCGGACCAGACCGCCGGGGCGTTCGGGCCTGTCGAAGTGCTGCCTTCCGTGGCCTGTACCGGCCTCTTCCGCTCGACGGCGGTGGCGCCCGCCCTGGACCCGGTCCTGCACCGCTCCGCCCTCGCCGTCATCTGGTTCCAAAGCGCCCTGGACGTCCCCTCGGGGGAGGACGCCGAACCCGCGCTGCTCGACCTTCGCTGGGACGAACTGGCCCAGGACCACGAGCTCTAGGGGCGCCGTCGTACGGCCCGCAAGCATCGAAGGCGATCTGACAAACACAGAGGGCGTGATCCCGGTTCAAGATCACGCCCTCTGCCCAGCCCCGATATCGAGGCGCCGCGCTGGCCACGGGGTTGGACCAACGGTGTTTCGCCGTACGAAGGTCTTCCGAGCCGCCGGTCCGGCACACCGCAGCCGGCGCCCGAGCGAGGGGCCGCAGGCCCGGTCCGCTACGCGTCCCGGACGACACTGCCGACGAACGCACGCCACCCGTCTGCGGCGCACGTCAACACCGGACCGGCCTGCACCTTGCTGTCCCGTACGGCAACCGCCATACCGAGGTTCGCGACCTCGACACAGTTGCCGTTTCCATTGCTGTGGCTCGATTTGAACCACTTAGCGTCGTCAACCCTTTTCATAGCTCCCTGCCAACTCACCCATCAGGCGCCGTGACGCCTGCTCATCCAGCGATGCGTTCCAGACGTCGTCGAAGGCCGCGTCGTACTGTCGCACCTCCCGCTCCTTGTCCAGATACAGCCCCCCGGTGTACCCGTCCGCGTAGACCGTCGGCGGCTCCGTGGCGACCCCCTCGCCAGTCAGCGGGAACCGCAGGATCACGAACAGCCCTGTCACCACCCCGGCATGCATGCCGGCTGCGAAGGGGACCACTCTGATGGAGACGTTCGCGCGCTCTGATACGTAGATCAGGTGGGCCAGTTGTTGCGCCATCACCTCCCGTCCGCCGACAGGGCGACGAAGCACCGCCTCGCCCAGCACCGCCCTCAGTACCGGCGGGTCAGTGGCACGGGTCAGCATTGCCTGTCGCTCGATGCGCAGCCGTACGCGTCCGTCGAGATCCACCTCACCGATGTCACGGATGTGCGTGCGGATGATCTCTCGCGCGTATCCCTCGGTTTGCAGCGGCCCCGGAACGATGTCGCTCTCGTACATCGACAGCGACGATGCCGCCTCTGATCACCGGCCCTGTGACGTGGGCTTTCCGGGCAGTTGTGGACGCGGCGGCTGGTGGGCGAGCTGATCGCGAAGCTGTACCGGGTGCGGCTGACCGAGGTGGGGGTGGGCAAGTACCTGAAGCGTTGGGGGCTGTGCTTCCAGCGTCCGGACAAGCGGGCCGTCGAGCAGGACCCCGAAGCCGTACGCCGCTGGCATCAGGAGACCTGGCCGGAGATCCGCGCGAAGGCGAGGGCCGACGGCGGGGAGATCCTCTTCGCCGACCAGGTCGGCATCCGCTCGGACCAGGTCACCGGCCGCACCTGGGGAGAGAAGGGGAAGACGCCCGTGGTGCGGCGGACCGGGAACCGGTTCTCGGTGAACGCGATGTCCGCCTCGCCGGCCACTTCGAGACCAAGGGCCACCTCGTGGTCGACGGGCACTCCGCCCTCCGCTCCAAGAAGGTCCGCACCTGGCTCACCGCCCACCCCGACGACATCGAGCTGCACTTCCTGCCCCCGTACTCGCCCGAGCTGAACCCCGACGAGCTGGTCAATGCCGACCTCAAGCACAGTCTGCCCAAGCAGCACCGGGCCCGAGACCAGGCCGAACTCGCCGCCGAGACCCGCCGCTTCTTCCGCAGACGCCAACGCCAGCCACACACCATCCGCGGCTACTTCGGCGGCCCACACGTCCGCTACGTCCTGGACGAGAACCCCATGAGTTTCTGATCAATAAGCACCGTCACCCACTCGGCAAGGGCGTGAGGCAGGTGCAGTGCGGCAGGCATACGCAACCAACAGGGCTTCCATGATGCCGAGTTGAGCCATATACACCTCCTCACCGACAAGGAAGCCCTGTCCATTGCGCACCCGATCGCACAAGCCCGGCACACGATCAGCGGCCACGCCGGCATCGCCCCATACCCGGAGAGGTGTCGCGCGTACCCATCCAATATGCACACCCATGCAACATGAAAGTACCTCTTTGCCCAGATCTCTAACGTTAAATGTACTTTGAATGCAGTGCAGCCTGTTCGCGAAAATGCATGGGCGAGCTTTCCCGACGAATACCTCTAGAGGCGCCCGCCGATCTGTGCTTTCCTGAGTCCAAGACGATCTTCCACAGAGCATGGCAGCGGGAGAGCTTCTTGTTCCGTGCAATCAACCATCAAGAAAGGGGTTCCTTCAGCGCCTTTGCGAGAGCCTCCCTGGTGGTACCTTCCTCCACCACGAGTCGATAGGGCAGTCTGGTCACTCAGAACGAATCGGAAAAACTGACACTATCAATCAGTTCCTCAAGTAGATCCCTTGGTACATATCTCGCTTCTGACCCTTCAGGGAAGCGGTTACGCCATATTGGGTAATCGTCGAGTTTTTGAGGAGTAACTTCGGGATAATCCTCGACGATATTAATGAAATGAGTGAGCGGGAAATCGAAGGTGCGACAATCTAGATGTCCATTTTGCAGGGTCGCGGGAAGGTAGCACTGGGCGCAAGCTTCATGGCGGCAGGAGGGAAGCTTGCCGCCGCAACGTTCATCTCGAGCTTGCACTCACTCGTATTCTTCACATCTATCCGGGGATACTTGCCGGAGGTAGCTGCGGCGTACGGAACATCGGTAACTGCCATGTCCGCAGCGACGATGCTGGCCACCGGCGGAATGATTTTGGTCGTTCAGCGGCTGAGCCGGGCACAGGGGCACAGTGAGCGACAGAGGTCACTGGAGAGCGTATGTGCAACCGTTACGCTTTCTCTGGGCGCACTCGCACTAGCGTTGGCCGTTGTGGGTTTCGTCGTCACCGCGCTAGACAGTACCGGCCTTACCGGCCTGGCCTACTGGTGCCGGGTGCCGACCATGCTTTTGGCTCCGATTCAATCATTGATATCCGGGCTACTCGTCGTCGGTAAGCGAGAGGGGATGCAGCTTCGCACAACGATTGAGAATTTCATAATCACCTGTACCGTCGCTGCTCTCCTCCCCTTGGCCGGCCTCGGCCCCCACTCAATACTCATTGTGATCGGCCTCTTTGGCGCCACGATTGATTCATTCACCCTATTTCGTCAGTGGCGGCGATTGGGGCCGGATAAATCTATCCTGTTCGCAGGCATGCGAAACGGCGTTAAGCAACTTAAGTACCGGCTGGGCTTTCATGTGCGGCAGATTCCTTCTCTGGCCGCTGGAGCAGCAGATGGCCTGGTTATGATGAGTTCTTTCGCTATCATCACGATGCTGGCGACTCACGCTGGGGCTACCACCGGTGCCGCTACTGCGGCACTGATCAGCGCCGTTCGCTCACTCATCATCCCAATGAAGCAGTTCGGGGTGGCTGGCGGAAGAATGGCAAAGGGCAGCCCAGATCTTGCTTCCACGGACAAGCGGATTCGGTTCTTCGCTACCTGCATAGCACTCGTCCTGGTTCCCATGGGACTGGTACTGATTGCAGCCCCGCAGGTATTTGTCACCATTTTCGGGTCAGTACTTTCACATCAGGATACAGAGCTAGCTATCCGCCTTGTGGGCGTGCAGCTGCTGATTGAGCCAGTGGCCGGATTCGGCTCTGCCATACTCAAGATTGTCATCGCCCCAAAAGCATCGCTACTAGCCCTCGCCGTAGTGATGTTCTGTGGTGTGGTGCCCTGCATCATCACTCTCGCGTTCACCACACATCTAACTCTTGGTCACATATGGTCCGTCATGCTTACGGGGCGAATCGCATTCGCAGGATCGGTGCTCTTCGTCTACGAGCGGTGGAGGAGAAAAGCGCGTGAATTCACTAAGGGCCGCGATGCCGCCTGGGCTCGACCTCACTGAGGCTCCTCACGAACTTCCAAAATCTTTCAAAGCTGATGTTCTAGCACGGTCGAAGAGCTGCGACTGGCGTCGCTACCCACATCCTCCGCACGCCGTACAGCCTTGGTGCTCACTCAGCCGCGGCGGGGTGGGGTGAGCTTCTCCAGGTCGAGGTTGATCTCGAAGGGCACCGGACGGGTGAGCGAGCCTCTGAAGGTGCCGACGGGTACGTAGGTGGCGATCGGCTCGTCCAGTTCGTAGACGTGGACGGCGGGTGCCCCCTCCTCGTCCTCGATGCGCCAGTAGTGCGGGATGCCCGCCTCCGCGTATTTCCGCAGTTTCACCGTGCGGTCCCGGTGTGCGGACTCCGGGGAGACCACCTCTGCCGCGAGCCGTACTTCATCCGGTGCGAACCAGGTGCGGTGACCATCGAAGGGGGCCGTCGTCACCAGCAGATCCGGATCGGGCCGATTTCGCTGGTCGAGTGTGATGGCCATCTCCCGCCCGATCCTCACATCGGCCGGTGCCTGTTCCATGAGAGCCACGGTGAGCATCGTGACGAGATGGCCGTGCCACCACCGCTGCGGGGCGATGAAGACGAGGGCTCCGTCATCTGGTTACGGATCGTCGCGACCAGGTCACGCCACCCCCGCTGCGCGTCGGCGGTGGCGAACCGGATCTCGTACTCGGTCTTCCTCGGAGGCCGGGGGACCAGATCCCCCTATCTTCGCGGCGGCCACGGTCAGGGACGCTCCACGGTCTCGCCCACGTCCAGCCAATCGAGGTCGGCGCTGCCGAGTCCCGCAGCCACCGCCGTGGCCGTCTCCTTCCAGGAGGTCAGCTCGGCGATCGCCAGGTGCGGCTGGTTGGTGGCGAACGACGCCCGCGCGGCGTCGACCAGATCCTGCGCGCAGGACTCTCTGTCGGACGGCGACAGCGCGAGCATCCAGGGGAACGCCTTGACCATACGCTCGGCAAGCGTGCCGTTCTCGTCGAGCGTCACCGTGATGAGCTGCGCGGCGAAGTCCAGCAGGCGGGCACGCCCCTCGGCCTCGCGCTGGGACATCAGGACCAGCGCCGCACCGTCCCGGCGGGTCACCGTGACGGGGTGGTTCTCGGGCTCGGCGAAGACCTCGGCCGAGTGCTTGCTCAGGTCCGAGGAGCGGCGGGTGGTGGCGGAGATGCCAGCTGCCGGGATCATGCGTCGATTGTATTCGGAACCTGTTCGGAAGTTCAGGGGAGAATGAGCCCCCCGCCCCGAGGGTGTGCCCCACCGGCATGCGCGACGAAGGCACACTTTCGGGAAGAGGAGGCCCCTCACCCCTGCCCCGCCTCCCGCTCCCGCAGCTCCCGCAGCTCCCGCAGCTCCCGCAGCTCCCGCAGCTCCCGCAGCTCCCGCAGCTCCCGCAGCAGGATCTTCCCCGAGGCCGCCCGGGGCACCGTCTCCGTGAACTCCACGCGTCGCACCTTCTTATACGGCGCCACCCGCTCCATCAGGCCCTCCGCCGTCACCGCCGCCCCCGCGCCCCGGACCACATAAGCCTTCGGGATCTCGTTGCCGTCGGGGTCCCGGACGCCGAGCACCGCCGCATCCACCACCGACTCATGGGCGAGGAGCAGCGCCTCCAGCTCCGCGGGCGCGACCTGGTAGCCCTCTTCATGGCCTGGGGCCCCGGATCAGGATCTCGCCGGACGCGCCCTCCGGCGCGTCGAGCGAAGGGGAATCGCTGCGGAACACGTGCGCCATGGCGGGTCGGCCCCTTCGGTGCGGTGGGCGGCGGCCTCTCGCGTACGTACGGGCAACTGTGCGCCCTTCAGTACGACTTGGGGAGACCCAGGGTCTGGTGGGACACGTAGTTCAGGATCATTTCCCGGCTGACGGGCGCGATCCGCGCCACCCGTGCCCCCGTGATCAGCGAGGCCAGGCCGTACTCGCGCGTGAGGCCGTTGCCGCCCAGCGTGTGCACCGCCTGGTCCACCGCCTTCACGCACGCCTCCCCCGCCGCGTACTTCGCCATGTTCGCCGCCTCGCCCGCGCCGGCGTCGTCGCCCGCGTCGTACAGGCGGGCGGCCTTCTGCATCATCAGGCGGGCCAGTTCGAGCTCGATGTGGGCCTGGGCCAGGGGGTGGGCGATGGCCTGGTGGGCGCCGATGGGCTCCTTCCAGACCTGGCGGGTCTTCGCGTACTCGACGGCCCGGCCGAGCGCGTAACGGCCCATGCCGATGCCGAACGCGGCGGTCATGATGCGCTCGGGGTTGAGGCCGGCGAACAGCTGGAGCAGCCCCGCGTCCTCATCCCCCACCAATGCCTCCACCGGCAGCCGCACCTCGTCCAGCACCAGTTCGAACTGCTTCTCCGGGGCGTGGACCTCCATGTCGATCTGCGACCGCTGGAAGCCGGGCGTCTCGCGGGGGACGATGAACAGGCACGCCTTGAGCCTGCCGGTCCTCGCGTCCTCCGTACGGCCGACGATCAGCGTCGCGTCCGCGATGTCGACGCCCGACACGAACACCTTGCGGCCGGTGAGCAGCCAGTCCCCGCCGTCGCGGCGGGCGGTGGTGGTGATGCGGTGCGAATTGGAGCCGGCGTCCGGCTCGGTGATGCCGAAGGCCATGGTGAGGGAGCCGTCGGCGAGCCCGGGGAGCCACTGCCGCTTCTGCTCCTCCGTGCCGAAGCGGGCTATCACCGTGCCGCAGATGGCGGGCGACACGATCATCATGAGGAGCGGGGAGCCGGCCGCGCCCAATTCTTCGAGAACGATGGACAGTTCGGCCATGCCCGCGCCCCCGCCGCCGTACTCCTCGGGGAGGTTCACGCCGAGGAAGCCCGCCTTCGCGGCGTCCGCCCACAGCTCGTGGGGGTGGCCGCCCTCGCTGACGAGGGACGTCATGTACGCGCGCCCGTACCGCTTGCCGAGGGCGGCGACGGCGGCGCGCAGGGCCTGGTGCTCTTCGGTTTCGAGGGCGGTGCTCATACGGGCGGCTCCTCAGAAGGGTCGGTGACGACGGCGAGCAGGGCGCCGACCTCCACCTGGAGGCCGGGCGCGGCGTGCAGGGCGGTGAGGGTGCCGGAGGCGGGCGCGAGGACGCGGTGCTCCATCTTCATCGCCTCCAGCCAGATCAGCGGCTGCCCGGCCTCGACGGCCGCCCCCTCCGCGAGGCCGTCGGCGAGGCGGACGACCGTGCCGGGCATGGGGGCGAGCAGGGAGCCGGGTTCGGTGCGGGCGGCGGGGTCGGTGAAGCGGGGCAGGGCGGTGAAGGTGTACGCGCCGGAGGCGGTGTCGACGTACACCCTGTCGTCATCCGGGACGACCTCGAAGTGGCGGGTGACCCCCTCGTGTTCGAGGGTGACGCGGACCCGGCCCGCCGAGACCACGCGCACGCCTTCGGTGCCCACGCTCAGGCCGTCCCGGGTCGGGCGGTACGTGATCTCGTACGCGACGCCGTCCGGTTCGCCGCGGTAGCGCCGGACCTGGGGCTGCGAGGGGAGGTTGCGCCAGGCGCCGAAGCGGGTGAAGCCGCCCGTGGTGGACGTGGCGTTACGGGCGGCCTGGGCCACGGCGGCGGCGGTGGCGGCGAGCAGGGCGGGGCCCTCGGCGGCGGCCCCGGTCAGCGCCGCCAGGTGGCGGTCGTAGAACCCGGTGTCCTGGCGGGCGCCCACGAAATCAGGGTGCCGCAACGACCGGACGAGCAGGTCCCGGTTGGTCACCGGGCCGTGGATGCGCGCCCGCTCCAGGGCGCGGGCGAGCAGCCGCACCGCCTCGGTGCGCGTCGGCGCCCGGGCGATCACCTTGGCGATCATCGGGTCGTAGTGGACGCCGATCGTGTCACCGCCCGTGTACCCGGTGTCCAGCCGCACGCCCGGCTCCTCCGGCACCTCCAGCGCGAGCAGCGCTCCGGTCTGCGGCTGCCAGTCGCGCGCCGGGTCCTCCGCGTACAGCCGGGCCTCGACGGCGTGCCCGACGGGCGGCGGTGGCTCGGCGGACGGCAGTGGCTCGCCCTCGGCGATCCGGAGCTGGAGCGCGACGAGGTCGAGCCCGAACACCTCCTCGGTGACGGGGTGTTCCACCTGGAGGCGGGTGTTCATCTCCAGGAAGTACGGCCGCCCGCCGGGAGCGACCAGGAACTCCACGGTCCCGGCCCCCCGGTACCCCACGGCCCGGGCGGCGGCCACCGCCGCCTCGTGCAGCCGCGTCCGCAGCGCGTCCGACAGGCCCGGCGCGGGCGCCTCCTCGATGACCTTCTGGTGGCGGCGCTGGAGCGAGCAGTCGCGGGTCCCGAGCGCCCACACCCCGCCGTGCTCGTCGGCCATGAGCTGGACCTCGACGTGCCGGCCGCGCTCCACGTACGGCTCGGCGAACACCTCGCCGTCCCCGAACGCGGACAGCGCCTCGGCCGCGGCGGCGGTCAACTCAGCCGACAGGTCGGCTAGTTCCCGTACGATCCGCATCCCGCGCCCACCGCCGCCGGCCGCCGCCTTCAGCAGCAGCGGCAGGTCGTCGGCGGTCGCGGCGGCCGGGTCCACGGGGGCGAGGAGCGGCACCCCGGCGGCGGCCATCAGCTCCTTGGCGCGGGTCTTGGACGCCATCAGCCCGATGGCCTCGGCCGGTGGGCCGATCCACCGCAGCCCGGCGTCCCGCACGGCGGCGGCGAAGCCCGCGTTCTCGGAGAGGAAGCCGTACCCGGGGTGCACGGCGTCCGCCCCGGCCGCGAGCGCGGCGGCCACGACGAGATCGCCGCGCAGATAGGTGTCGGCGGGGGCCGCGCCCGGCAGCCGTACGGCGGTGTCGGCCTCCCGGACGTGCAGCGCGCCGGCGTCCGCGTCGGAGTACACGGCGACGGTGGCGATGCCGAGGGCCCGGCAGGTGCGGAAGATCCGGCAGGCGATCTCGCCCCGGTTGGCGACGAGCAGGCTGGTGATCACTTCACTCCTCACATCCGGAAGACGCCGAAGCCGCCCCGGGCGCCCTCGACCGGTGCGGTGTGGATGGCGGACAGGCACATCCCGAGGACGGTCCGGGTGTCGCGCGGGTCGATGACCCCGTCGTCGTACAGCCGCCCGGACAGGAACATCGGCAGGGACTCGGACTCGATCTGCTGCTCGACCATCGCGCGCAGGGCGGCGTCCGCCTCGTCGTCGTACGGGCGGCCCTTCGCGGCGGCCGAGGCGCGGGCCACGAGGGAGAGCACCCCGGCCAGCTGCTGCGGGCCCATGACGGCGGACTTGCTGCCGGGCCAGGCGAACAGGAAGCGCGGGTCGTACGCCCTGCCGCACATGCCGTAGTGACCGGCGCCGTAGGAGGCGCCCATCAGGACCGACAGGTGCGGGACCTTCGAGTTGGAGACGGCGTTGATCATCATCGCGCCGTGCTTGATGATGCCGCCCTGCTCGTACTCCCTGCCGACCATGTAGCCGGTGGTGTTGTGCAGGAAGAGGAGCGGGATGTCGCGCTGGTTGGCGAGCTGGATGAACTGGGCGGCCTTCTGCGACTCCTCGCTGAACAGCACGCCCCGCGCGTTGGCGAGGATGCCGACGGGGTAGCCGTGCAGAGCGGCCCAGCCGGTGACCAGGCTCGTCCCGTACAGCGGTTTGAACGCGTCGAAGTCCGAGCCGTCGACCAGCCGGGCGATCACCTCGTGCGGGTCGAACGGCACCTTCAGGTCGCCGGGCACGATGCCGGTCAGCTCGTCCGCGTCGTACTTCGGCGGCTCGGCCGGTCCCGGATCGGGGTGCGCCTTGCGCCAGTTGAGGCGGGCGACGATGCGGCGCGCCCGACGCAGGGCGTCGTGCTCGTCGACGGCGAAGTGGTCGGCGAGCCCGGAGGTGCGGGCGTGCATCGCGGCGCCGCCGAGCGATTCGTCGTCGCTCTCCTCACCGGTCGCCATCCTCACCAGGGGCGGGCCGCCCAGGAACACCTTGGACCGCTCCTGGATCATGACCGTGTGGTCGGACATGCCGGGGACGTACGCGCCACCGGCGGTGGAGTTGCCGAAGACCACGGCCACGGTCGGGATGCCGGCGGCGGAGAGCCGGGTGAGGTCGCGGAAGAGCGCCCCGCCGGGGATGAAGATCTCCTTCTGGGAGGGGAGGTCGGCGCCCCCGGACTCCACCAGGCTGATCACCGGGAGCCGGTTGGCGAAGGCGATCTCGTTGGCCCGCAGCGCCTTCTTCAGCGTCCACGGGTTGGAGGCGCCGCCGCGTACGGTCGGGTCGTTGGCGGTGATCAGGCACTCCACGCCCGCCACCACCCCGATCCCGGTGACCAGCGAGGCGCCGACCGTGTACTCGCTGCCCCAGGCGGCGAGCGGCGACAGCTCCAGGAACGGGGTGTCCGGGTCGACCAGCAGCTCGACGCGCTCGCGGGCGAGCAGCTTGCCGCGCCCCCGGTGCCGCGCGACGTACTTCTCGCCGCCGCCCTCCAGCGCCTGGGCGTGCGCCGCGTCCAGCTCGGCCAGCTTGTCGAGCATGGCGGCCCGGTTGGCCGCGTAGTCGGGGCTCGCGGTGTCGAGCGCGGTGGGCAGGACGGTCATGCGGGCACCTCCAGCAGGGCTACGGGTATCTCCAGGTGGCGGGCGCGCAGCCACTCCCCCAGGGCCTTGGCCTGCGGGTCGAAGCGGTGCTGCGCGGCGACGCCCTCGCCGAGCAGTCCGTGGACGGTGAAGTTCAGCGCGCGCAGGTTCGGCAGGACATGGCGGACGACGGTGAGCCCGGCGGTCTCCGGGAGGAGCTGCCGGAACCGCTCGACGGTCAGGGCGTGCGCCAGCCACCGCCACGCCTCGCCGTCCCGGACCCACACGCCGACGTTGGCGTCCCCGCCCTTGTCCCCGCTCCGGGCCCCGGCGACCCGGCCGAGGGGCGCGCGGCGGGTGGGCCCGGGGTCCGACGGCGGTGGCAGAGGCGGCTGTCCGACGTCCTGAAGGGGCCGTGTCCGTACGGGACGGCCGACGGTCAGCCGCGTTCCGTCGGGCAGTACGGCGACGTGCTCCACGTCCTTCGCCGGTACGTACCGCGCCTCGAACACCCCGTAGGGAGCGCCCTTGCCGGGCGGGGCGGTGAGGTGGAAGCCGGGGTAGCTGCCGAGGGCCAGCTCGATCGCGGCACCGGACAGCGCACGGCCGACGGGTTCCTGTTCGCGGTCCCGGACGACCAGCCGGAGCAGGGCGCTGGCGGTCTCCTCGGTGCCGGCGTCGGCCCGGTCCGTGCGGGACAGCTCCCAGCGGACCTCCCGCGGCCGGCGCCCGGCGCGCTCGAAGGCGTCCTCCACCTGGTCCCGGACGAGCCGCGCCTTGGCCTCGATGTCGAGCCCGGTGAGGACGAGGACGACCTCGTTCCGCCAGCCGCCGAGCCGGGTCAGCCCGGCCTTGAGCGTGGGCGGCGGGGCCTCGCCGCGTACGCCGGAGATCCCGACCCGGTCCGGGCCGTCCCGCGTCAGCCGTACGGTGTCGAGCCGGGCGGTGACGTCCGGTCCGGCGTACCGGGCGCCGCCGGTCTCGTAGAGGAGCTGGGCGGTGACGGTGCCGAGGTCGACGACGCCGCCGGTGCCGTCGTGCTTGGTGATGACGGAGCTGCCGTCGGCGTGGATCTCGGCGAGGGGGAAGCCGGGGCGGCGGATGTCGTGGTCGCGGAAGAAGGCGTAGTTGCCGCCGGTGGCCTGCGTCCCGCACTCCAGGACGTGCCCGGCGACCACGGCCCCGGCGAGCGCGTCGTGGTCGTCCGGGCCCCAGCCGAAGTGGGCGGCGGCGGGGCCGGTGACGAGGGCGGCGTCCGTCACCCGGCCGGTCACGACGACCTCGGCACCGGCCCTCAGACAGGCCGCGATGCCCGCGCCGCCGAGGTAGGCGTTGGCGGTGAGGAACCCTTCCGGTACGGGCAGGCCGTCGCCCTCCACATGGGCGACCCGCACCGGCACGCCCACCTTCCCGGCCAGCTCGCGTATCGCGTCGGCGAGCCCGGCCGGGTTGAGCCCGCCCGCGTTGCTGACGATCTTCACGCCCCGCTCGTGCGCGAGACCGAGCCCCTCCTCCAGCTGCCGCAGGAACGTGGAGGCGTAGCCGCGCTCCGGGTCCTTGAGGCGGCCGCGGCCGAGGATGAGCATGGTCAGCTCGGCGAGGTAGTCCCCGGTGAGGACGTCGAGCGGGCCGCCGGTGAGCATCTCGCGCAGGGCGTCGAAGCGGTCGCCGTAGAAGCCGGAGGCGTTGCCGATACGGAGGGGCGGGGGCGGGGGCTCCCCGCGTTCCGGGGTCGCGGGCCCGGGCGCCCGGGCCGTCCCCAGCGCCCCGCGCCCGACGGTCGCAGACCCGACGGTCGCAGGCCCGACGGTCGCAGGCCCGACGGTCGCAGGCCCGACGGTCACGGGGCCGGGCGTCCCCGGCCGGCCCGTCGGCCCGCTCACCGGTCCGCCTTCGGCGCCCGCCCCGCCCCCGCCGGCCCGGCGAACGCCTGCGCGAGGGAGAGCCAGGCGTCGGCGTCCGCCCCCTCCGCCCGCACCGCGAGGTCGTCGCGGTGGGCGCGCTGCGTGACGAGCAGGCAGAAGTCGTGCAGCGGCCCGGTGACGCGCTGCCCGGCGTCCTCGGGGCCGTAGGTGAGCAGCTCGCCGCCGGGCGCCTCCAGCTCCACCCGGAACTCCTCGGCGGGCGCCTGCTTCCCCCGGACGAGGAAGGCGTAGTCGCGGGCCCGGACCCCGATGCGGGCGACGTGCCGCAGCCGGGCGGTGGGGGTGCGGGTGACGCCGAGGGCGTCGGCGATGTCCTGGCCGTGCGCCCAGGTCTCCATGAGCCGTCCGGTCGCCATGGAGGCGACGCTCATCGGCGGCCCGTACCAGGGGAACTTCGTCCCGGCGGGGGCCGCGCGCAGGGCCTCCTGCAACCGCTCGCGGCCCTCGCGCCAGCGGACGAGCAGCGCGTCGGGTGCGTACGCGGCGACGATCTCCCCGGCGGCCCGGTCGACGAAGCCCTCGGGGTCCTTCATGGCCTTCGACACCTCGTCGCCGAAGCGGCCGGGGTAGGTGACGGAGATCAGCGCGACGTCGTCGGTCCAGCTCAGGTGGGCGATCTGGTGGGCGAGGGTCCAGCCCTCGGCGGGGGTCTTTCCCGCCCACTGTCCCGGGGTGGCCCCGGCGACGAGCAGATCGAGTTCCAGGCTCTCGCTGCGCAGATCGTCGAGCACGGCTGAGGCGTCGGACACGGTGCGCTCCCCTCGGGGCGTGACGGTGTGCCCGGGAGCCTGCCAGCGGAACGTAAAACAATCAAGCATGCTTGCATGATTTTTGTCGGCCGACCTCCGGCCCCGTCGTCACCCACCGGCGTGGCGGGGGCCGACCGGCCCCCGTCACCGCTTCGCGGCCCCCCGCACCTGGCTGCGCACCGCGCCCATGCTCGCGCCGATGACCAGCGCGATGGCGAGGGCGTCCGTCGTGGTGAGGGCCTGGTCGAGCACGAGGAAGCCGGCCGTGGCCGCGATCGCGGGTTCCAGGCTCATCAGGATGGCGAAGGTGGGTGCGGGCAGGCGGCGCAGGGCGATGAGTTCGAGGGTGTACGGGAGGACGGAGCTGAGCAGCGCGACGGCCGCGCCGAGCCCGAGCGTCGTGGGGACGAGGAGCTTGGAGCCGGCGTCCATGATGCCGAGCGGCAGGGAGAGGAGGGCGGCCACCACCATGGCCAGCGCGAGGCCGTCGGCCTGCGGGAAGCGGCGCCCGGTGCGGGCGCTGAAGACGATGTACGCCGCCCACATCGCCCCGGCCCCCAGGGCGTAGACGGCGCCCACAGGGTCGAGCCGGTCGAAGCCCCCGCCGCTGAGCAGGAGGACCCCGCCGAGCGCGAGGGCCGCCCAGACCACGTTGACCAGGCGGCGCGAGGCGATCACGGACAGGGCGAGCGGGCCGAGCACCTCCAGGGTGACCGCGGCACCGAGGGGGATGCGGTCGGCGGCCTGGTAGAACAGCGTGTTCATGCCGCCCATCGCGATGCCGAAGGCGACCACCGTGCCCCAGTCGGCGCGCGAGTGTCCGCGCAGCCCGGGCCGGCAGACGACGAGCAGGACGAGCGCGGCGGCGGCCAGGCGCAGGGTGACGACGCCGAGCGCCCCGGCCCGGGGCATCAGCAGCACGGCGATCGCGGCGCCGAACTGGACGGAGAGCCCGCCCGCGACGACCAGCGCGACCGGGGCGAGCGCCGCCCCGCGCCCGCCGGGCCGCTTCGCGCCGTCCTGCCCGCCGGGCGCCGGGGAGCCGAGCGCCGGGGAGGCGACCGCCTCCGGCACGGCGACGGCGGCTGCGGCCGGTTCTGCGGCGGTGGTCTGGTCCTTCACCCGGGGCCTGTCCTTCTGGTGTCCTTCTGCGTCCTGAACCTGCGGCGGTACATCACACTGCACTGCCGCATATACGGTACTGCACCCTCCGGGCACAACACCTTCCCCCACCGTACGGAATCCGCCCCATTCGACCGGGTACGGCATATCGCCGCGCACAACTCAACGGTCAGAAATTGACATGTTGAAATCAAAAATAGAAAGGATTTCACCACAAGTTCTTCCCAAACGTTTCGTCAATTCTCATATAGTGACGGGGACTTACCTGGGAATCACCTGTTCCAGTTGTCACGCTTGTCCTCGGTACCACGCTCGTCCGAACCGTCCCGTCCGTCACCGTCCGCCCCCAAGGACTCCGCTTTGCGCCCCTCAACCCGGCCGACCGCACTGGCCCTTCTGGTCACGGTGGCCCTCACCGCACCCCTGTGCGCGTGGGCGACCCTCGCCGCTCCCGATTCGGCCGGGACCGCGGTGGCCTGGGGCTCCGGCGCCGCCGCCGTGCTGCTCGCGGCCGCCGTGACGACCGCCGTCCACGCCCGCGCCACGGTGCGCCGGCTGCGGGAGGCGCACTCCGCCGAGAGCGGACGGCTCACCGCGGAGGTCTCCCGCCTGGTGTCCGCCTCCGCCGCCGAGGCCCAGCGGTTCACCGCGGAGAACGCCCGCGTGAAGGCGGCCGCCGCCGCCGAGACGGCGAAGGCCAAGGAGGAGGCCGAGGCCGGCGCCGCCCGCCTCACCGCCGAGAACGCCGGCCTGAAGGCCCGCGCCTCGCTCGCCGAGACCGAGCGCTCCGCGGCCCTCACCGCCTGCGCCAACGCGGCCGGCCGGATGCAGGCCCTGGCCACGAGCATGCTCGCCGACCTGCGCGAGATGGAGCACCGGCACACCTCCGAGGACGTCCTGAGCGACCTGCTGCACCTGGACCACCGCACCGCCCAGGCCGGCCGCCTCGCCGACTCCATCGCCGTGCTCACCGGCGCCCGCTCCGGCCGGCGCTGGGCCAAGCCCATCGTCATGGAGTCCGTGCTGCGCGGCGCGATGGGCCGGATCAGCGGCTACCAGCGCGTCCGGCTCCACTCCACCAGCGACGTCGCCGTCGCCGGCCACGCGGCCGAGGGCGTCATGCACGCCCTGGCCGAGCTCCTCGACAACGCGGCGAACTTCTCGCCGCCCACCGCCGAGGTCCACGTCTACGTGGAGGAGGTCCCGGCCGGGATCGTCGTCACCGTCGAGGACAGCGGCCTGGTCATGAGCGAGGTGCAGCTGCGCCGGGCCCAGCGCGCGGTCGCCGCCGAGGACGCCGACCTCACCGGCCTGACCGGCACCCGGCTCGGGCTCGCCGTCGTCGGCCGGCTGGCCCGCAAGCACGGGCTGACCGTCTCGTTCCGGCCCTCCGCGCGCGGCGGCACGGGTGCCCTGATCATGCTCCCGCAGGAGATCATCACCCGCGCCCCGGCCCGCCCGGCCCCGGACGCGGCGTCCGGCGAGCCCGAGCCCGTCCACACCTCCGGCGCCGAACCGGCGGCCCCCGCCGCCCGCCGCACCGCCCCCGCCCCGCGGCCCGCCCCGGAGCCCCTGCGCTCCGACTCGGCCTCGGACACCACCGGAAACCTCCCGAAGTTCGGTGAGAGCGGCCTGCCCAGGCGTTCCCGCGGCCGCACCCTGGCCGCCGCCGAGGCCAGGGCCCGGGCCACCGCCTCCGACACCGCGCGGGACACCGGCGCACCGGCGGACGGCTCCGCGACCGGCCCCCGTACATCCGACCCCAAGGCCCGGGCGGAACGCTTCAGCAGCTTCCGCAACGCCGTACGGCCCGACTCCCCACACCCGGAAGGCAACGCCCGATGACCGCGACCACCGACGAGAAGCTCAACTGGCTGCTGGAGGGGCTCCTCGAACGGACCCCCGGCGCCCGTCACGCCCTCGTGCTGTCCAGGGACGGCCTCAAGCTGTGCCGCACCCCCGAGCTCTCCGTCGACCAGGCGGACCAGCTGGCCGCGATCTCCGCCGGCATCCAGAGCCTGTCCCACGGCGCGTCCGTCGAGTTCGGCGACGGCAAGGGCGGCGTCCGGTCGGCCATGGCCGAGTTCTACGGCGGCGTCCTGTTCATCGTGGAGGCGGGCGCGGGCGCCCACCTCGCGGTCGTCGCCGCCGAGAGCGCGGACGTGGGCCTCGTCGGCCACAACATGAGCGAGCTCGTCGAACAGCTCGGCGAGCACCTGGTGGCCCCGCCCCGCGAGCCCGTCGAGGCGGCCGCCGTCCGGGCCACGGCCGTATGACACCGCGTCCCCGCCCCGGGCGGGACGAGGACCCCGACCGGCTGTACACCCTCACCGGTGGCCGCACCCGGTCCGACTCCGCCGCCTTCGACCTGGTCACGCTGGTGGTCTCCGAGTGCGAGCCGGCCACCGGCATGCAGTCGGAGCACGTGGCGATCCTGCGGATGTGCGAACGCCCCACCGCCCTCGTCGAGATCGCCGCCACCCTCGACCTGCCCGTCAGCATCGTGCGCATCCTGCTGTGCGACCTGCTCGACACCGGCCGGATCAGCGCCCGCCACCCGCGTACCGCACGCGTATCGGACCGGCTTCCCGCCCCCGACCTCCTGGAACAGGTGCTCGTTGGACTCCGCAACCTCTGACCGTGCCGCCCTGCAGGCGACGGCCGACAACGGACTGAAGATAGTCGTGGTCGGCGGCTTCGGGGTCGGCAAGACCACCATGGTCCGATCCGTGAGCGAGATCCGCCCGCTCAACACGGAGGAGACGATGACCCGCGCGGGCGAGGCGGTCGACCGCCTCGACGGCGTCGGGTCCAAGACGTCCACCACGGTCGCCTTCGACTTCGGGCGCATCAGCCTCGACGAACGCTCGGTGCTGTACCTGTTCGGCGCGCCCGGCCAGGAGCGCTTCTGGTTCCTGTGGGACCGGCTGTTCTCCGGCACCCTGGGCGCCGTCGTCCTCGTCGACACCCGGCGCCTCGCCGACTCCTGGTACGCCATCGACCGGCTGGAGCACCACGGCACGCCGTTCATCGTCGCCTGCAACGACTTCGGCGGCCCGCTCCACACCGAGCAGCAGATCCGGGAGGCGCTCGACATCTCCCCGGACGTCCCGCTCGTGGAGTGCGACGCGCGCGACCGGTCCTCCAGCAAGTACGTGCTGATCACCCTCGTCGAGCACCTGCACCGCCTGTCCGCCGCCCGCACCAAAGACGCCGGCGAACCCCCCGTGCCCGCCGGCGGCCCCGCCCCGGCCGCCGCCGCCCTGACCCCGGAGCCCACCCCGTGACCCAGTGCCCCCACGCGGAGGCCGCCGGCGCCGTGCCGCTGTCCGGCCCCCGGTTCCAGGCCGAACCGGCGCAGCTGTACCGGGAGCTGCGGCGCGACCACGGACCGGTCGCACCGATCGCGCTGCCCGGCGACATCCCCGCCTGGCTCGTCCTCGGCTACCGCGAGCTGCACCAGGTCACCGGCGACCCGGCCCTCTTCACCCGCGACTCGCAGCTGTGGAACCAGTGGGACGCGATCCCCGACGACTGGCCGCTGATGCCGATGATCAGCCGGACCCAGCCGTCGGTCCTCTACACGGTCGGCGAACGCCACAGCCGCCGCTCCGCCGTGATCTGCGAGGCGCTGGAGGCCACGAACCCCTTCGAGCTCAGGAAGAGCACCGAGGAGTTCGCGGACGAGCTGATCGACGCGTTCTGCCCGGCCGGTTCGGCCGACCTGATCGCCGAGTACGCGATGCTGCTGCCCGTGCGGGTCCTGGCCAAGCTCTACGGCTTCTCCGACGACAAGGGCCCCGCCCTCGTCACCGCGATGAACGACATGATCAACGGCGGGCCCACCGCGCTGGCCGGCCAGCGGCACATCGCCACGTCCGTGTACGCGCTGCTGGCCGAGCGGCGCGCCGAGCCCGGCGACGACGTCGCCTCCCGGATGCTCGCCAACACCGCGGGCTTCACGGACGAGGACGTGGCCCGGGACCTGATGGTCATGATGGCCGCCGGGCACCAGCCGACCGCCGACTGGATCGGCAACTCGCTGCGCCTGATGCTCACCGACGACCGCTTCGCCGCCTCCCTCTCCGGCGGCCGGCACAGCGTCGGCGAGGCCATGAACGAGGTGCTGTGGGAGGACACCCCCACCCAGAACATCGCGGGGCGCTGGGCGGCCCGCGACACCCATCTCGGCGGCCGCCACATCAAGGCCGGCGACCTGATCGTCCTCTCCCTCGCCGGTGCCAACGCCGACCCCCAGGTCCGTACCGACGGCTCCACGCTCACCGGCGGCAACAACGCGTTCTTCTCCTTCGGCCACGGCGACCACCGCTGCCCGTTCCCCGCGCAGGAGACCGCCGAGGTCATCGCCCGTACCGCCATCGAGGTCATCCTCGACCGGCTGCCGGACGTCGACCTCGCCGTCCCGGCCGAACAGCTGACCCGACGCCCCTCGCCCTGGCTGCGCGGCCTGACCGACCTGCCCGTGAGCTTCACTCCCACCGTCTCCCGCGGGGGTGTCTCGTCGGCCAGGACCGGGGCCGCAACGTCTGGCACGGCACCTCGCGGCGTTGCCGAAACACCCTAATCGCTCCTTCCCCAAGCTCTCAGCTTCGTTCGAGCAGGGGAGGCCCCACCGAGGATGCTCCGGCGCCTTGCGATGCACCGCACCAGACGCCGCAGCCTGATCCGGCCCTGACCAACGAGACACCCCTTGGAGCCCCCAGATGACCGCGCCCACCACCGCACAGGACACCGAGCGCATCGTCCTCGACCCCTTCGTCACCGACCTCGCGGGCGAGAGCGCGCGGCTGCACGCGGCGGGCCCGCTCGCCCGGGTCGAACTGCCCGGCGGCGTGGCCGTCCACGCGGTCACCCACTACGCCGAGGCGAAGGCGCTGCTCACCGACAGCCGCCTGGTCAAGGACATCAACGTGTGGGGCGCCTGGCAGCGCGGCGAGATCCCGCTGGACTGGCCGCTGATCGGTCTGGTCAACCCGGGCCGCACCATGCTCACCGCCGACGGCGCCGAGCACCGCAGGCTGCGCGGCCTGGTCGCGCAGGCGCTCACCGTGCGCCGGGTGGAGCGGCTGCGCGAGGGCATCGAGACCCGCACGAAGGTGCTCCTGGACCGTCTGGAGCAGCACGCGGCGGGCGAAACGGTGGACCTGAAGGCGGAGTTCGCCTACCCGCTGCCGATGAACGTCATCAGCGAGCTGATGGGCATCGACTCGGCCGACCTGCCCCGGATGAAGGAACTCTTCGACAAGTTCTTCTCCAACATGACGCCCCGCGCCGAGGTGCCGCAGATGATGGCGGACATCCACACCCTCTTCTCGCGCATCCTCGACGAGAAGAAGGGCTCCCCGGGCGACGACCTGACCGGGGCGCTGCTCCTGGCGTCCGAGGACGGGGACCACCTGACCGACGCGGAGATCCTCAACACCCTGAAGCTGATCATCGCGGCCGGTCACGAGACGACGATCAGCCTCATCGTGAACGCCGTGGTGGCCCTGGAGAGCCACCCGGAGCAGCGGCGCGCGGTGCTGGCCGGCGAGGCGAGCTGGGACGGGGTGATCGAGGAGACGCTGCGCTGGTCGGCGCCGACCTCGCACATCCTGATCCGGTTCGCCACGGAGGACATCGCGGTCGGCGACCGGGTGCTGCCCAAGGGCGAGGGCGTCATGATCTCGTTCGGGGCGATCGCGCACGACGAGGGGCAGTGGGGGCCGTCGGCGACCGAGTTCGACGTCACCCGCTCCCCGAACCGCCACATCTCCTTCGGCCACGGCCCGCACGTCTGCCCCGGCGCCGCGCTGTCCCGCCTGGAGGCGTCGGTGGCGCTGCCCGCGCTGTACGCCCGCTTCCCGGAGCTGTCGCTGGCGGTCCCAGCGGGCGAGCTGCGCAACAAGCCGATCGTCACGCAGAACGACCTGTACGAACTCCCGGTCACGCTGCGCTGACACCGCGCGTACGGATGTTCCTCCGACGACCACGGGTCGGAATCCCTGTCTCATCCGACGGACAGGCTGCGTAGCCGCCGCACCGAGCGGCTACGCTCCGACTCGTGGCCGACATCCAGATTCCCGCTGACATCAAGCCCGCCGACGGGCGCTTCGGCGCCGGTCCCTCCAAGGTGCGGACGGAGGCGCTCGACGCGCTGGCCGCCACCGGCACCTCCCTGCTCGGTACGTCCCACCGCCAGGCTCCGGTGAAGAACCTGGTCGGCGCGGTGCGCGACGGCGTACGCGACCTCTTCTCCCTCCCCGAGGGCTACGAGGTGATCCTCGGCAACGGCGGCTCCACCGCCTTCTGGGACATCGCGACGCACGGTCTGATCGAGTCGAAGTCCCAGCACCTCAACTTCGGCGAGTTCTCGTCGAAGTTCGCGAAGGCCGCCAAGCTCGCCCCGTGGCTGGCCGACCCGACCGTCATCGCCTCCGAGCCGGGCACCCACCCGGACCCGGAGGCCGAGGCGGGCGTCGACGTCTACGCCTTCACGCACAACGAGACCTCGACCGGTGTCGCGGCCCCCGTCAAGCGTGTCGCGGGCGCCGACGAGGGCTCCCTCGTCCTGGTGGACGCCACCTCCGGCGCGGGCGGCCTGCCCGTCGACATCGCGGAGACGGACGTCTACTACTTCGCCCCGCAGAAGTCCTTCGCCTCCGACGGCGGCCTGTGGATCGGCGTCTTCTCGCCGGCCGCCCTGGAGCGCGCGGCCCGCGTCCACGCCTCGGGCCGGCACATCCCGGAGTTCTTCTCGCTGCCCACGGCGATCGACAACTCGCTGAAGAACCAGACGTACAACACCCCGGCGCTCGCCACGCTCTTCCTGCTGAACGAGCAGCTGACGTGGATGAACACCCAGGGCGGCCTGGACTTCACGACCGGCCGCACGGCCGCCTCCGCCGGCCACCTGTACGGCTGGGCCGACGAGTCGAAGTACGCGACCCCGTTCGTCACCGACCCGGCCAAGCGCTCGCAGGTCATCGGCACGATCGACTTCGCGGACGAGATCGACGCCGCCGCGATCGCCAAGGTGCTCCGCGCCAACGGCATCGTCGACACCGAGCCGTACCGCAAGCTGGGCCGCAACCAGCTGCGCGTGGCGATGTTCCCGGCGATCGACCCGTCGGACGTCGAGGCGCTGACGGCGTGCATCGACTACGTGATCGAGAAGCTGTAGCCCTTACGCCCCGGAACGGCCCTGCGCACCACGTGGTGTGCGGGGCCGTTCCGTTTCTGCTTCACCCGACCGTGTGGCATATGCCAGGAACACGGTCTGGGCCCGTTCAGCCCTACGATGATGGTCTCGACACCAGCCATTCCAGGAGGCCCGCAATGTCTGCAGCAGCAGCCGAGCACCCCTGTGACGATGGACCGGAGCCCCTGCTCGTCACGGCCAACCGGCTCGCCGAGCAGAATCCCGGCTATCGCGTCGAGATCATCGGAGGCGTCATCACCGTGGCTCCACCCCCGGACGGCCCGCACGCGGACGCGCTGACCACGCTCATGATCCCGTTCCTCGCCGCAGGGCTTCACGGCGCGGAATCGAGAGTCCTCCAAGGCATCGGCCTGTGGCTGCCGGGTGGCCCCGAGGACTACGCGGTCCCCGATCTCGCCCTGGTGGACGCGGACTTCGACGAACACCTGATCAAGAACAACAGTTACGACCCGGCCGTCTTCCGCCTGGTCCTGGAGGTCACCTCCAGCAACTACACCAGCGACCTCCGGCACAAGGTCGCCGCGTACGCCGAGGCGAAGATCCCCGTCTACGTGATCCTCGACCGGAAGCACGGCCGCGTCCACGTCCTCACGGAACCGCTGGGCAGCTCGTACGACCGCCACGAGGTGTACGCCCCCGGCCGGCGGGCGCCGCTGCCCGCCTCGATCGGCGCCGAGGTGGGTCTCGATGTCGCCGAGCTCATCCGGGCGGGCCGGGCGAAGCCCCGTACGCCGGACGCCTGAGGGCCTGGAGGCCCAGCTCCCACCGCTCCTCGCCGTCCTCCCACTCCCCGGTCCGCGCCAGGCCCGCCCCGGCGGCCACGGCGGCTGAGGCGGTGTGCTCGGGGTGGATGTGGGCGATCACGGTCGTCACGCCCGCCCCCCGGAGGTGCGCGACCAGGCCCCGGGCCGCTTCCCGGGCGTAGCCGCGCCCCTGCCAGGCCGTCCCCA
Source organism: Streptomyces sp. NPDC019224 (assembly GCF_040632605.1). Classification (NCBI taxonomy): domain Bacteria; kingdom Bacillati; phylum Actinomycetota; class Actinomycetes; order Kitasatosporales; family Streptomycetaceae; genus Streptomyces; species Streptomyces sp. NPDC019224. The sequence continues at coordinate 102,618 of NZ_JBEYCF010000010.1, forward strand.
CCACCCACGCGACCTCGGCGCGGTCGCCGCGCACGGTGGCCTGCACGTACCCCACGAGGCCGTCCCCGGCCCGCAGCACCCAGTTCCACCACAGCTCGCCGGGGTCCGGCGACCCGGCGGTCTGCCGTACGTAACGCGCCCGCAGGGCCTCAGGGGTCTTGGGGGCGCCTCCGGTGAAGGTGTGCAGGGCCGGGTCGGCGAGGGCGGCGGCCATCTCGTCCGCGTACTCCACCCGCAGGGGCAGGGCGTCGAGACGGAGCGTGGCGAAGGGCTCGGGGCGGCGGTGGCGCGTCATGGTCCGGGGACCCTACGCGAAACGCCTGCGGGCCGCCCACCGCCCGGATGAGGGCGGGGACGTACCGGCGGACCATGGAGGCATGGACACGATCCCGCAGCTCAAGCCCTTCGTGAAGCAGTACACCGTCCTGCTGAGCACGCGGCGGCAGGACGGGACGCACGCCCACACCCCGGTGCACATCGCGGTCGAGGGCGACCACGCCTACATCCGCACGTTCTCCTCGGCGTGGAAGGTGGAACGCATGCGCAACCACCCGGTGGTGCGGCTCGGCCCGTGCACCGCACGCGGCCGGCCGACGGGCCCGCAGATCGAGGCCCACGCGCGCCTCCTCCCGGCCGGTTCGAAGGAGAACACGCACGCGTCCCGGATGCTGTCCCGGAAGTACCCGGCGACGCAGGGGGTGCTCGTCCCGCTGACGCACCGGATCAAGCGGGACCGGACCCTGCACTACGAGATCCGGCCGATGGAGAACTGACACCAAGTCGCCGCGGAAATAGGTAGGTTGGAGGTTCTTTCGGCCTACGGGGGAGTGATGACGCAGGACCTCCGCGAGCGGGCGGGGAACGCCGCGCGCCTCCTTCTCCGGCAGGCCGCCCGCGCCGGGACCGATGCCCGCGCCGGGGAATGGTTCCTCGGCCCGGAGGCCGCGGCCGCGGCCCAGGAGGTCCGCGCGGCTGTCGTCCTGCCGGACGGCGGCCTCTGGGACCTCGCGGCCCTCGCCCTCGGCCACGCCGAGTGGTTCCGCTACCTGTCCATGCGGGAGGCCGACCCGACGGCCCTGGGCGCGGCCGTGCTGTGGTGCGCCTCGGCGGACGTGCCGGACCCGGAGCGGCTGCCGCGCGAACTGCGGCCGCTGCTCGCCCTGCTGGCGGACGCGCCGGACGGCGCCGCGACGGACCCCGGCCTCGCCTACCACACCGCCATCGGATTGATGACGCTCTTCCAGCGGGGCCTCGCGCCGGGCGGCGCCCTCTCCTTCGCCGAGACCCTGCTGCGCCACGCCGCCACCGCGTTCGGCGACGACAGCCTCGAACAGGGCACCTGCCTGTCCGATCTGGGGCTCGTCCTCCTCTACGCGTTCGAGACCGGCGCAGGCCGCCAGGCGCTCGCCGCCGCCGTGGAGGCGAGCCGCGCCACCGTGCTCTGCGCCTTTGGCGACCGGGACGAGCAGGCCCGCCGACACGGCAACCTGGGCCACGTCCTCAGGCACTGGGCCGGCTCGAACCAGGACCCGGAGGCCATGCGGGAAGCGGTCGCCGCCCTGCGCCGGGCGGTGGAGCTGACCACCTGGGACAACCCGGTCCGGCCGCAGCTCGACGCCACCCTCGGGTCGGCCCTCTGCGGCGCGGCCGGGCTCCTGGCCGACCCCGGGCTCCGCCGCGAGGGCGTCGCACTGCTGCGCGCGGCCCTCGCCGAGACCGGCGTCCCGCTGCCCAGCCGGGCCTCGTTCCTCTCCGATCTGGGCGTCGCCCTCGTCCAGGGAGCCCCCGACGACGGTGACGACACCGGCCGGTACGAGGAGGGGATCGCCGCCTGCCGCCAGGCCGCGGAAACGGCACCCAACCCGTACGAGCGCGTCGTCTACCTCACCAACCTCGCCCTGCTCCTGAGCGGTCACGCCGTCCACACCGGAGACCGGCACGCGCTGGACGCCGCGGACGAGGTCGCCCGCGAGGCCCTGGACGCCGCTCCGGAGGGGCATTCGATCCGCGCCCAGGCGCACTACGTCCTCTCCCGCGTCCTGGGCTCCCGGTACGCGGCGGGGGGACGGACCCGGGAGGTGGAGGAGGCCCTCGCCCACGCCCTGCGCGGGATGGAGAGCGTGCCGCCCGACGACCTCACCCGGCGCGTGCTGCACGCCACCGGACTGGCCGAGCTGCTGTCCAAGCAGGCCCTCCGGCGCGTCGGGACGACCGGAGCGGCGGACAGCACCACAGGTCCGCGCGAGGCGGTGGCGCTGATCCGCGCCCTGGCCGCCGACCTCCCGGCCCGCTCGGAGGACCGCGCCCGGATCCTCCTGGCACTCGGACGCTGCCTGCGGGCCTCGGCCGACCCGGCCGACCTCGACGAGGCCGTCGACTGCTTCCGCGCGTGCCTCGCCCTGCCGCCCCCCGACGACACCTTCGAGGCCACCGCGCGCTTCGCCCTCGGGACGGCGCTGACCCACCGCGCCGGCACGGACGACGACGCGTGGCGGCGGGGCGCCGAGGAGATGCGCCGGGCACTCGGCCTCTTCCCGGAGCGCAGCCCGGCGTACTGGGAGTGCCACGCGGATTACGCGCACACCCTCTTCGCACGGAACCACACGACGAGCGGGGTCGAGCTGTACGAGGAGGCGGTACGGCTCATGCGCGAGGAGCTGGCGCACGCTCCGTTCTCCCGCCCCCGGAGTTCCGTGTGCCGGTCGAACATCGGCGTCGCCCAGGCGAGGATCGCCGGGCGCACCGGCCGGCCCGAACTCTTCGCCGAATCGGTGGCCACCCACCGCGAGGCCATGGCCCTGTCGTCGGCGGACGACTTCCTCCACGCGTACCAGTGCATGTGCTTCGGCGAGGCGCTGCTGGCCCTCGGCGAGTTCTGTTCGGACACCGGAGCGATGCGGGAGGGCATCGAGGTGCTGCGCGGGGCCGTGGCCGCGTCCGACGAGGACACCTACGGCGGGGCCACCTGCCGGACGGCACTCGGGGAGGCCCTGCGCCACCTTGCCCGGCTCTCCTCCGACCCCGCGCCGCTGGAGGAGTCCGTGCGCCTGCACCGGGAAGCGCTCGTGATGACCTCCGGGCCGCCCGATCCGGGGGCCCGGCTCGCTCTCGCCAACAGCCTCGGAGCCCTGCACCGCTACACCCGCGACGCGGCCCAGGCGGACGAGGCCCTGTTCCAATACCGGGCGGCCCTGCGGGCGTTGCGGCCCGAGACGTCCGAGTTACGGGGGCCCCTCCTCACCGGCATGGGCTTCATCCAGTGGAGCACGGCCCGCCACACCGGCGACGAACAGCTCATGGACAGCGCCGTCGAGACGCTGCGCGAGGCGGTGCACTGCACCCCGAGGGCGCGCGTCGGCATGGCGCTCACCGATCTCGGCAGCGCGCTCATGGACCGGGGCCGCCTCAGCGGCAACCGGGTCTGGGTGGCCGAAGCGGTGGCGGTGCTGCGGCGGGCGCTGAAGGAGTGCCTGCCGTCCTCCATGGACCGGCCCCTGCACATGAACAACCTGGCGGAGGCGCTGCGCCAGTGGGACGCGCTCACCGGCGGGTCGTCGGCCACCGAGGAGGCGGCCGGCCTGCTGCGCGCGGCGATGGCCGTGGAGGGCGGCGACCACGCGGGCGGCGAAGTGGCCACCCTCAACCTGGCCGCCCTGCTGATCCACCAGGCGGAGGAGAACGGCGACCCGCGTGCCGTGGACGAGGCCCGCCGCATCCTGGAGGAGGCGGTCGACCGCTTCGGCGCCCCCCACCCCCTGCGGTTCTCCGCCCTCCAGAAGCTCGCGCTGGCCCATCAGGTGACCGCCCAGCTGTCCGCCGGCTCTTCGCCGGCCGCCCGGCAGGCGTGGGAGCGGGCGGCGGCCGCCGCGCGGGAGTCCCTCGTCGGCATGGCCGAGGACGACCCCGACCACACCCTGTCGCAGACCCTGCTGGTCGTGTCCCAGCTGAACCGGCACGACCTGGGCGAGCCCGTCGATCTGGCGGAGGTGGTCCGCCGCGCCCGCGTCGGCGCGCGCAATCCGGCCGCGCACCGCGTGGGCCGGGTCCAGGCGGCCCATGTCTGGGGGCTCGCGGCGGCGAGGGCGGGCGACCACGCCGAGGCGCTGGAGGGGTACGCGTACGCCGTCGGCCTGCTGCCCGGCATCGCCCCGCGCGGCCTGGCCCGCGTCGACCAGGAGGCCCGGCTGAGCAACGGCGACGGGCTGGCGTGCGACGCCGCGGCGCTGGCGATCGAGGCGGGCCGCCCGGACTACGCCCTCGCCCTGCTCGAACAGGGCCGGGGCGTGCTGCTGGGCCAGGGCCTGGAGGACCGGGCGGACGTGTCACGGCTGCGCGAGGCGGACCCCGCCCGCGCGGCCGAGTTCGAGCGGGTCCGCGACGAGCTGAGCGCGCCCTCACCGCTCTCCCCCGCCCACGACGCGCACCGGGCGGGCGAGATCGCCGAGGCCCGGCACGCCCTGGCCGCCCGCTGGAGCCGGCTCCTCGCGGAGGTGCGGGAGCTGCCCGGACTGGACGGCTTCCTGCGCCCGCCCGCCGTGCCGGAACTCGTCGCCGCCGCCGACGGCGGCCCCGTCGTGGTCGTCAACGTCAGCGCGCACCGCTGCGACGCCCTGGTCGTGACCGCCGGGGCCGGGATCGAGGTGGTGCCCCTGCCCGGCCTCACCCTGAGCGACGCCGTCGAGCGGGCGGCGGAGTTCGTCGACGGCGTCGAGACCGCGTACGGCGGAAACGGCGTGGACCGGGCCGTCGCGATGATGGGCACCCTGTCCGCGACGCTCGGCTGGCTCTGGGACACGATCGCCGCGCCCGTCCTGGCCCACCTCGGTCTGGACGCCGGACCGGCGGCGGGGGAGCCCTGGCCCCGGCTGTGGTGGTGCCCGACCGGCTGGCTGTCCTTCCTGCCACTGCACGCGGCCGGGCGCGGCGGGCCGGACTCCGGCACCTGGGTCATGGACCGCGCCGTCTCCTCGTACACCCCGACCCTGCGCGCCCTGGCCCGGGCCCGTGCCGGGCTCGCCGCCGGCGCGCGGGGCGGCCGGGGCGCGCCGCCGGCGCCGCTGGTCGTGGCCCTCGCCGAGACGCCGGGAGCGCCACCGCTGCCCGGCGTCACGCGTGAGGCGGAGGTATTGGCGGAGCTGTTCCCCGGCCGGCGGCTGATGGCCGGGGCCGACGCGACGGTGGACGCGGTCGGCAGGGCCCTCGAAGCGCACCCGTGGGTCCACTTCAGCTGCCACGGCGTCAGCGAGCTGCTCAGTCCGTCGCAGAGCGGTCTCGTCCTGTACGACGGCCGCCTCACCGTGTCCGACGTCGCCGGCCGGCGTCCGGCGAACCCGGAACTCGCCGTGCTGTCCGCGTGTTCCGCGTCGCGGGGCGGCGTGGAACTGTCCGACGAGGCGGTCCAGCTGGCCGCGGCCTTCCAGCTGGCCGGCTACCCGCATGTGATCGGGACCCTGTGGCCCATCGCGGACAAGCTGGCGACGCACCTCACCGAGGCGTTCTATCGGGCGCTCGCCGAGGACATCGCCCGGGGCCGCCCCATCGACCCGGCCGCCGCCCTGCACGGCCCGGTCCGGGCCCTGCGCGACCGCTACGCGCGAGCCCCGCACCTGTGGGCGGCGCACCTCCACACGGGCCCGTGAGGCCGGGCACACCGGGGCCCACGGCCGTGCGCCCGGGCGCTCAGGGCGTGTCCGGCTCCTGGGCGGGGGGCGCGGTCTCCCCCGGTCCGCCCATCACCGACCCCGAGGGCCCCTGCGGCAGCTCCTCGGGCTCGGCCATGCCGTCGGTGGGCCGGTAGGTCCTGCGGAAGGCGAACTCCTCGACCAGAGCGGCGAGTTCGCCGTCACTGTCCGGGCTGCCCTGTTCCTGCTCGCTCACCCTCGTCGGTTCCTCTCACCGGCTGCTGCCGCGCGGGCGGCAGCAGCACCTCCAGTACGTCGATGTCGCCCGCCCGGACGTACACCCCCGCCGTGCCGGGCACCCTGCCCAAAAAGCTGCCGTCCGCCCCCATCCGGTACTGGGCCTCCAGATAGAGGTCCCCGCTCTGCGGATACGCCGACACGGCGGACCGCGAACCCAGCCAACCCCCCACCCACAGACCGCTCTTGAGCCGTACGCGTACGAAGCAGGAGCCGCGCCCGCGGAAGAGGGCGTCCCAGGCGGTCGGCGTCGGCTCGTACCGCGCCCGTGCGTGCCGCCGCTGCCACGCCGCCTCCGCCCAGGCGAGGGCGGCCGGCACCGCGACGATGAGCAGCAGCGCGGCGAGGCCCGCCTGCCGGGGCTGTCGCGCCACCCCGGCGAGGGGCCCGTCGCCGTCCCCCAGCAGCACCCGCAGGAGCCACGGCCCGGCGGCCACCACGTACAGGGTGTCGAGCAGGGCGCCCGCCGCGATGGCGCGCACGAGGCGGTTCTGGGGCTCCTGCTCGGCGGCGAGCGGGCCGCGCAGCCGCTCGCGTACGGCCTGGTAGCAGACGCCGGGCAGCACGAGGATCAGCAGGATGGTCAGCTGCTGCACCGTTCCCGGGACCATCGTGGTGCCACACCCCCGCGCCGTGTACGTGCCCGAACCCTGCCGTCCCAGAATGACGCACCGGCCACGCCCGCGTCAGGGCCTGAGGAAAACCGCCGAGCCGGAGGCAGGACCGCACCGCCCGCCGGCCCGCACCGCCCCTCGGACGACACCCGGCCCGCACCGCCCGCCGGACGCCCCCCGGCCCGGCCCGCACCGCCCGCCCGCGCCCTTCACCTCCGCCGGCGCCGCCTGCCGAGGAAGAGCACCAGCCCGAACGCGGCGAGCACAATGCCGCCGGTCAGCGGGGTGCCCTTCATCGGCACCCCCTCACCGCCGCCCGTGTCCTTCGCCCCGCCGGCCCGGTGCGCGGCCCCGCCGCCCCCGTCCCCGCTCTCCTCCAGGTCCACCCGCACGACGTCGCTCCGCTCCCCCTCGGAGCCGTACATCAGCGCGGAGCCGTCCGCCGTGAACGTCACCGACTCCGACTGCGGCAGGAGCGGCGAGTCGACGGCGTGGTCCTTGCCGAGGCGGCCGTCGGCGAAGACGTAACCACGGGCGCTGAAGTAGGAGCGCAGCACGAGCTCCTTGCCGTCCGGCGAGAAGGCCCCGTCGGTCACCCAGGGCACCTCGCCGACCCGCCGGAAGACGTTGTCGGCGCCGGCGTCGAGCTTCGCGGGCCCCTCGTACAGCCCGCCGCCCTCCTCGTTCTTCGACGCGATGTAGACGCGCCCGGTCTTGGGGTGGACCATCAGCGCCTCCGCGTTGCGCGGCCCGTCGGCGTACTTCACGTCGAACTGCGTCGCCCGGACCGTCGCGTCCTTCAGCACCTTCGGCTCGGGGAAGCGGTAGATCCAGACGTGGTCCCAGGAGCCGTTGAGGTTGTCGCCGATGTCACCGACGTACACGTCCCCGTCCGGGCCGATCGAGATGCCCTCCACGTCGCGCGGCTGCCCGACGCCCTTCATGGTGATCGTCGCGACGGTCTTCCCCGTACGGGAGTCGACGGCGAACACGTAGGGGCCGTCGTCGCTGTCGTTGTGCGTCCAGTAGATCCCCGGGTGGGCGCGGCTGGCGGCGAGGCCGCTGGACTCGGTGATCCGGGGGTCCTCGATCGTGAAATTCCGGTCGGCCCCGTCATCGGCGGCGAGCGCGGGGGCCGCCGCGGCGAGGGCGAGCAGCGCGGCGGCGCCCAGGGCCTGTCCGGGGGAGGACGTCAGTCGGTACGAACGCATGGCACAAGTGTCCATCGTCACGTACCGGGCCGAAGCCATGATCGGCCATGATGACGCCATGCGTTTCATGTGTGTCGGCGATTCCATGACCATCGGGCGCGCCGGCGACTTCACGTGGCGCTACCACATGTGGCGGCACCTGGAGGCGGCGCCGGACGGCCCGCACGAGCTGGTGGGCCCGCGCACGGAGCTGTACGACGCGGAGACCGGCACCGCCGCCTCGTCCGCGTACGCCGCCGACGACTTCCCGCCGGCCGCGCGCCGCCACCTGGCGGGCTGGGGCGAGGGCTGGCTCCACATGGCCCCGCTGATCGCGGACGCGGTCACCGCGCACCGCCCGGACGTGCTCCTGGTCTCCCTCGGCCTGATAGACCTCGGCTTCTACACGAACAGCGAGCAGACCGCGGAGAACGCCCGCGCCTTCCTGACCGCCGCCCGCCGGGCGGACCCGCACATCCGCTGCGTCCTCCTCCCGGTGATCCCGAACATACGCGCCGAGACGGACGCCCCCTTCGCGGAGGAGTGCGCCCGCTTCAACGAACTCCTCGCCAAGGCGACAGCGGACCTGGACAACCCCGCCTCCCCCCTCCTCCTGGCCTCCCACCTCCCGGCGTACGACATCCACACCGCCACGTACGACGGCACCCACCCGAACCCCGCGGGCGAACACCACCTGGCCGCGGCCTTCGCGGACGCGATGCACCAGGCGTGGGGGGTGGGCGCGGCGTACGCGGGGGCGGCGCTCGCGGCAGCGGCTACTTCAAGAAGCCGGTGAGATGCAGCGCGTGCGACGTCGTCTCCAGGCCGCCGGACCGCCGGGGCCGCCGGCAGCCCCGGCGCCCCCTGACGGCCGGGGACCGCTCTGTCGTTCGTCGGTTCAGACCGCGGTGGTGAGCTTCACCGGTTCGATGCCGGTCGCACTGTGCCGTTCGGCCCAGCTCTCCAGCGCTGTGCGGCACGCGTGGTCGAGGTGGTGCAGTCCTGTCAGGTCGAGTTCGACCGGGCGGTCCTGCGGGAGGGACTCCAGTGTGTCGAGGATCTTCGGCAGGCGGAGGAACGTGGCGTTGCCTGCCAGGTGTGCCTCGATCGGACCGGCGCTCTTGTCGATGACTTCCAGTTTGACGTGAGAGGCCTCCCAGGCGGTCTTGGCGACTGCCAGGGCCAGACCGATCAGGACGCCCTCGAACATGTTCACCACGACGATGGCGAGGGCCGTGACCACCAGGATCGCCGCCTCGCCCCTGTGCTCCCGCCACAACACGGCGACCTGGCGGAACGGGATCAGTTTCCAGCCCGCGTGCACGAGGATGCCGGCGAGCGCGGGCAGGGGGATCAGCGCCAGGACGAACGGGAGCGCGGCGGCGAACAGCAGCAGCCACACACCGTGCAGAACCCGTGAAGCCTTGGTCTTCGCACCGGCGTTGACGTTGGCCGAACTGCGGACGATCACCGCGGTCATGGGCAGGGCGCCGAGCAGTCCGCAGACCGCGTTGCCCGTGCCCTGGGCGACCATCTCCTTGTCGTACTCGGTGCGCGGACCGTCGTGCAGCCGGTCCACGGCTGCCGCGCTGAACAGGCTCTCCGCCGAGGCGATCAGCGCGAACGCGATGATCGTGCCCCAGATGGCGGGAGTGGCCAGTTCACCGAAGGCCTCGGCGCCGGGCGGCTGGACGACACCGAGCAGGCCCTCCACCTCGACGGTGGCGACCGGCAGTCCGAGGCCGAGCGTGGTGGCCGTCGCCAGCACCACCGCGGCGAGGGCCCCGGGCACGGACTGCACCCGCTTCGGCAGTTTCCTCCACAGCACGATGACGGCGATGGTGCCCGCGCCTACGGCGAGGGAAGCCAGGGCCTCGGTACTCCCGAGCGCGTCGGCGAACGCGCGGGGCAGGCCCGTGATCTTCCCGATGCCGGTCTCCGGAGCCTTCAGGCCCGCCGCGGCGTAGATCTGCCCTGCGATGATCACCAGGCCGATGCCGCAGAGCATGCCCTCGACGACGGAGACGGATATCGCCCTGAACCAGCGGCCGATTCGGAAGAACCCCATGGCGAGCTGAAGCAGCCCGGCGATCAGCACGATCACGCCGAGCGTGCCCACCCCGAACTCGCTGACCGCCTCGAAGACGATCACGGTCAGACCGGCGGCCGGTCCTGACACCTGGAGACTGCTGCCGCGCATGAGGCCGGTGACGAGGCCGCCGACGATGCCGGTGACGAGCCCCAGTTCGGCCGGGACGCCGGAGGCGACCGCCACCCCCACGCACAGGGGCACCGCGACGAGGAAGACGACGATGGAGGCGAGGAAGTCCTGACGTAAATGAGGGAACCTGGACAGCACGGTGATCACCTGTCCCCTCAGAGCGTCTCGAACGTGTCGGTGTCCGCGCGGTGTTCGCGTACGAGTCCGGTGTGGACCTCGTAGTACCAGCCGTGCAGGCGGACTTCACCGGCTTGCAGGCGCTGTTCGACGCAGGGGTAGGAGCGCAGCCGCAGGAGCTGTGTCAGGACGTGGTTCTGCACGGCCTCGGCGACCGTCGGGTCGGCGGGATCGGAGCACGCGGGTTCTTTCGCGGCGTGCGCGAGCCAGTCCCGTACGGCGGGAACCGAGGCCAGGTCGTCACCGCGCACCATGGCACCGACCGCGCCGCAGTGGGAGTGGCCGCACACCACGATGCTCTTGACGCCGAGGACTTCGACGGCGTACTCGATCGTCGCCGCCTCGCCGGTGGGGGTGACGGAGGCGTACGGGGGAACGATGTTGCCGGCGGTGCGCAGCTCGAACAGCTCGCCGGGCCGGGCGCCCGTGATCAGAGCCGGCACGACCCGGGAGTCGGAGCAGGTGATGAACAGGACCTCGGGAGACTGGCCCGCGGCGAGGCCCGCGAACTTCTCGGGGCGCCGGCCGAAGGTACGTGCGTTGTCGATGAAGGGCTGCATGGTGTGGTGATTCCTCCTGGCGCGTCGTAACGGCGCGTCGGACTTGCCTGACAGAGATGTGGGGGCCGTTCCGCTCGGTCAGCAGCGGAACATCTGGGGTGCGGCCCCGGAGGGGGCTGCGGATCTGCTCGACGCGCGGCCGTGTGCGGCGCTGGGCGCGGCGTGGTCGGGTCCGGCCACCGGTCCCCGGTTCGAGGTCTTCAGCGGGTGACCGGCCGGCCCGGGTGTGCGTGTCCGTACAGGACGGTCGCGAGCCCGGGGTGACCCGATCAGGTCACCGCAGGTCGAACGGGCCGAAGGCGTCGAAGCCTCCCTGAGCGGCGGGACGGCACGGAACGCCGACCCGCTCCGGGTCGTAGGGGCTCGCAGCACGCTCTTCCCTTCCGGCAGGTGCACGCCCGTGGCTCGAACCAAAAGATCGTCAACTTTGGGTCAAGAACACCATAGGCAAGTAAAGTCGCGTGCCGGGTTAACTCCATGTGACGGCCAGGAAAGAGCCCGGAAAGTGAGGGCTGTTTGGCCGGATCCGCATTCGTGGGCCGGAGCCGCCTCGCCGGCCACCTCATCGAGCCGACCGCGTCGTCGTCGGCGTCGCCCGGACGTGACCCCGACGCCACGGGCCGACCCGCAGCCGCCGTCACCCGGACGGCTTCGCCCGTACGTGCATCCGCTCCCCCTGCGGTCCGAACAGGCTCAGGAACTCCACCGGTTCCGGACCCGCCGCCCCCCACCAGTGCGGCGTACGGGTGTCGAACTCGGCCACCTCCCCCGCCGTCAGGACCAGGTCGTGGTCGCCCAGGACCAGGCGCAGCCGGCCGGAGAGGACGTACAGCCACTCGTAGCCCTCGTGCACCCGTTGCTCGACCGGGCCGGGCGGGGTCGTCGCACCGGGCATGACCTGCTTGTACGCGTTCACGCCGCCCAGGTGCCGGGTGAGCGGGACGAAGGTCATCCCGTGGCGCTTGAAGGGGCGGAAGGTGACCCTCGGATCCCCCGTCTCCGGTGCGCCCACCAGCTCGTCCAGCTGGACCCCGTACGCCTTCGCCAGGGGCAGCAGCAGCTCCAGGGTCGGTTTGCGGCCGCCCGACTCCAGGCGGGAGAGCGTGCTGACCGAGATGCCCGTCGTCTCGCTCAGCTGGGTCAGCGTCGTCCCGCGCTCGGTGCGCAACGCGCGCAGACGGGGGCCCACGCCCGTCAGGACGGCGGCCAGGTCGTCGTCCGCCACGGGCCCGTCGCTGCTGTGGTGCTCCTTCGCCGCCATGGTTCCATTTGCCGGCCCGGCAACGCGCCTTGTCAACCGGAGGCGCCCGGGGAACCCTCCGCCGCCGGGCCGATCATCGCCATCGTCAGCCGGGTGAACTCGCTGGTCAGCCAGGACGGCGGCACCTGGCGCGGCCGCCGTCCGTGATGGGCCAGCAGCTCGTCCACGGACCGCGTCAGCACCTTCACCACCACCGCCAGGTCGCCGTCGACCCCGTGCCCGCGCGTCCGGGCGCGTTCGGACTCCGCCGTCAGGAACTCCACCCACACCGAGCGCCACATCGTGAGGTGGTCGTCCATGGCCCGGCTCACGCCCAGCACCTCGACGAAGGCGACCCTCGCCGCCTGCGGGTCCCGCGTGACGGCCCGGACATAGGCGTCGAAGAGCCTGCGGACCCGCTCCTCGGTCGGACAGGTGTCCATGCCCTCGGCCGACAGTTCGACCTGCGCGGCCTGCATCCCGGTCATCGCGACCTCGTCGTACAGGTCGGTGAGCAGCGCCTCGCGCGACTCGAACTCCCGGTGGAAGTCCCGGACTTCCACCCGCGCCGCCGCGCACAGGTCCTCGACGGACGTATGGGCGTAGCCGTACACCGCGAACAACGTCCGCCCGGCCGCCATGAGCCGCGCGCGGCTCTGCGCGGGGTCGCGCACCGCTCGTACACCGTCCCAAAGCTCCACCACGGTATCCACCACGGGTCCTCCTCAGTCCGTCCCGGCCCCCGGCCACCACTGTCCACGCCCCGCCGCTTCCACGGCAAAGACCGCCACACCACGAACGGACGTGCGCTTCACCGCGCTTCGGCGCCCTTCTCCGGGATCGCCGCGGCCCGCTCCCGCCACCCGCACCGTTTCCGGCGTCCCGGTGGACTCCGAGGCCGTCACGGCGGCCACTTCACGAAGCGAACCTCCTCGGCCGCGCGGGGGACACAGGTGCCTCCGGCGGCTTCCGTACGAGGCGGTGGCGCACGAACCCGAACACCGACCGCACTCCCTCCGCGGGGAGTGCGCCCCGCGTCGCAGCCAGTCGGCCGCCACCCCGTGCGCGGCGCGCACGGAGCGTAACGACGCGCTCACCGTACCGCAGGAATTCCGTCCGCGACCACCTTGGCCAGCAGCTCGAACAGCAGCGCCGTCTCCACGAACGGATCCTGCGCGGTCGGCCGCGAACGCCAGTCCAGCGGGTACGTCAGCCCGTGCAGCGCGGGCACCCCCACGAAGTCCGAGCCCTTGCGCACCAGCGCCTCGGCCCCCGCCGGCCAGCGGTGCGCGCCGGCCGTACCGGGCGGGACGAGGAAGTACACGCTCCGCACCCCGATCCGGGACCGGACGATCGGCCCGGCCCGAAAGTCCGTGAACTGCATGATCTCGTACGCCACTTGCTCGCCGAGGATGCCCGGGATCCGGATCGCGTCGAAGTGGATGCCCGCGTGCCGCAGGGCGTGGCCGCTCGCGGGAATCCACGAGTGGACCGGGGCCGGTGAATTTTTCGGTTCCATACGGTGAGCTTCGACGTCCGCACGTACGGTGACCAGGGACACAAGGCGTCTGTGCACTGTTGTGCACGTGGAGGTGGGGCTGTGCACTCCAGTGGTACCGGGGGCGGAACCGCCGCCATGTTCGGCGCGTTGTTGCGCCACTACCGCGAACTGGCAGGGCTGTCGCAGGAGGCGCTGGGGCTCAGGATCGGCTTCTCCAAGTCGCAGGTGGCGATGGTGGAGCGGGGGCAGCGCCCGCCGAAGGGGGACTTCGTCCGGCAGGCGGACGGGGCGCTCGATGCGAATGGGGCGCTGATCGCTGCGGCGGGGCAGTTGAAGTTCAGCAGCGTGGCCACCTGGTTCGAGCCGTTCGCCGAGGAGGAAGCCAAGGCTGTGGCGCGTTACGAGTACGAGTGCCACGTCGTGCCCGGACTACTGCAGACCGAGGCGCACGCACGCGCTGTGTTCGGCCAAGCGTGCCCACCCCTGGACGATGACGCGATCGAGAGACTGGTGGCCGGACGCCTGGCGCGACAGACCCTGCTGACACGCAAGCCGCCGCCGGACATCAGCTTCGTCCTGGAACCCAGCGCGCTCATGCGTCCCATCGGCGGCCGGGACGTGCACCGGGCGCAGCTCCAGCACATTCTCGAGGCCAGTCAGTTGCGGCATGTGCACCTCCAGGTGATGTCCGCCCAGCGGGAGACGCACTCGGGCCTGAGCGGGTCCTTCGTCCTGGTGGAGACCGACGACCGGCGGAGACTGGCGTACCTGGAGGTCCAGGACCGGAACTTCCTTGTCAGTGAACAACCCCACCTGGGAGACCTGTTCGCCAAATATGGGAGGCTGCGGACCCAGGCCCACGGGCTGGAAGAGTCGCGCGAGTTGATCAAGCAGATGGCAGAAGGACTATGAGCACTGACCTCAAGTGGTTCAAGAGCAGCTACAGCGGCGAAGGTGGCGGCAACTGCGTAGAGGTCGCCGCCTGCCCGAACACCGTCCACGTGCGCGACTCCAAGGACGTCACCGTCCCCGCCCTCGCCCTCTCCCCCGACGCCTGGTCCGCGTTCGTCCGGCACACCGCCGCCTGAGGCGCCACGCGGACGGCCGGGGCCGGAAACCCGTTACGGGCCGCGCCCCGGCGCCTGCCATCATGGCCCGATGGACGCTCCCACCCCCATCGACCTGGACACCTGGCCGCGCCGGCAGCACTTCGCGCACTACCGCGACCGCGTGCCGTGCACGTACTCGATGACGGTGGAGATCGACGTCACCGCGCTCACCGCCGCGCTGCGCCGCTCGCCGCGCAAGTCGTACGTGGCGCAGGTGTGGGCGCTCGCCACGGTGGTGAACCGGCACGAGGAGTTCAGGATGTGCCTGACGGAGTCGGGTGACCCGGCCGTCTGGCCCGTCGTGCATCCGGCGTTCACGGTCTTCAACCCGGAGCGCGAGACGTTCGCCTGCGTGTGGGCGCGGTACGACCCCGACTTCGGTGCGTTCCACGACGCGGCGGCCCCGCTGCTCGCGGAGCACGCGCGCGCCACGGAGTTCTTCCCGCAGGGGCCGCCGCCGCCCAACGCCTTCGACGTGTCGAGCCTGCCGTGGACGTCCTTCACCGGCTTCAACCTGAACATCCGCGACGGCTACGACCACATGGCCCCGATCTTCACGCTCGGCCGCTACACCGAACGCGAGGGCCGGGTCCTGCTCCCCCTCGCCGTCCAGGCCCACCACGCGGCGGCGGACGGCTTCCACGCGGCACGCCTGGTGAACGAGCTGGAGGAACTGGTGGGGGACCCGTCGGAGTGGCTGGACCGGGGCGCGTCCCTTTGACGCGACGGCCTGTCGGCCGGATGCGTCCGGCCGGCCGGTGATCTGCGTGCCGCCCTCGACCACCCCCGGCCGGTCCCGCCCCACAGGCCGAAGGCGCACACCCACGGTCTGCCCGGCGGGAGTGCGCCTTCACGTCCCGGCGCGGCGGAACTCAAGGTTTGTGGGTCACCCAGAGCAGTTCCGCCGGCCAGCGGTGTGCCCAGTCGGGTGGGTCGGTTTCGTTGTAGCCGTTGGGTGTTCCGGATCCGGGGCGCGGCTCGATGAGGTCGTCGACGACGAGACCCGCGCCGCGCAGAACCCTGACCCAGTCCCCGTAGGTGAGCTGGTAGCTGGTCGCGCCCTGCTCTTCGTCCTCGGCGATGGTGCCCAGCCCGAAGTAGTCCTGCCGCAGCGTCGTGGTCACGCGGCCGGCCGCTTCGTCGTAGCAGGCTTCGAACCACGGGCTGGCGACGTTGAACACCAGGCGCCCGCCCCGGCGCAGGACGCGGGCGGCCTGCGGGACGGCCAGCCCCGGGGGCGCCCAGCTGAGCCCGCCGAAGTCGCAGAACACCAGGTCGAAGCTGTCGGCGGCGAAGGGGAGCTGTTCGGCGGCGCCCTGCACCAGCGGGTAGCGGTCCGCCCCCATCGCGCGGGCCGCTGCGGCGAGCTGGACTTCGGACAGGTCGAGTCCGACCACGGTGGCGCCCTCGGCGGCGAGCGCCCGGGACCACTGGCCGGCGCCGCAGCCGAGTTCGAGGACGCGCTTGCCGGTGACGTCTCCCAGGGCGTGCAGCTGCCCGTCGGGGATGGAGTACATCCCCCACAGCCTGGGTGAGGCGCCGATCCGCGGGTCGTGCTCGTCCTGGTAGGAGCTGCTGATCCGGTTCCAGAAGCGCCGGTTGGCGGGGATGCTGTCCACGGGCCGACTCCAGCACTGTTCACCGGGGGCGGTCAACACGAGGAGCGCGCGGCCGGGCCCTCGCCCCGGCTCCGGCCCGGCCCGTACGTCAGCTCCGCAGCTCGGCCAGGTCCTCCTCGCCGAGCACGAGGTCGCGCGCCGCCATGTTCTCCTCCAGGTGGGCGAGGTTCCCCGTGCCCGGGATGGCCAGCATCACCGGCGACGAGGCGAGCAGCAGAGCGAGCTGCACCTGCGCGACGGTCGCGTCCAGCCGGGCCGCCACCTTCTCCAGGCGGCCGGTGTCCAGGGGATTCCAGCCGCCGCCGAGCGGGAAGAACGGCACGTACGCGATCCCGGCCGCCTCGCACTCCGCGAGCAGCGCCAGGTCGTCGGCGTACGCGTTCTGCACGCACACCACGGGCGCGACGGACCGCGCCTCGGCGAGCTGCGCGGCGTCGACGTTGCTGACGCCCAGGTGCCGGATCAGCCCCTCCTCCCGGAGCCCGGCGAGCACGGCGAACCGCTCGGCCACGGACTCGCCGCCGGTGCCGTTCACGCCGCCCACCCGGAGGTTGACCACGTCGAGCCGGTCCACGCCGAGGGCCCGCAGGTCCGCCTCGACCAGGCCGCGCAGCTGACCGGGGGCGGCGTGGCCGCTCGGGACGCCGTTCGGGCCGGGCAGCGGGCCGACCTTGGTCGCGATGACCAGGTCGTCGGGGTAGGGGGCCAGCGCCTCGCGGATCAGCTCGTTGGCGCGGACACCGCCCCGGGCGTAGAAGGCGGCGGTGTCGATGTGATTCACGCCCAGCTCGACGGCCCGCCGGAGGACCGCGATGCCGTTCTCGGGGTTGCGGGCGGGGCCGTCGAACGTACCCGTCGGCAACCGCATCGCGCCGAAGCCGAGCCGGTTGACGGGAAGGTCGCCGCCGAGGGCGAAGGTGGGGGTCGTCGTCATGGCTTCATGCTCTCCGGAGGTCCGGGGGCGGCCCAGCCCGTGGCAGGTTGCTGCCAGACTGGCGGGATGCGGAACGAACAGATCTTCTCGGTCCACGGGGACGCGGAGCTGCTGGCGCGCGCCGGACACCTCCTCGAATCCGCCCGCACCGAGTTCCTGTGCGCCGCCCGCACCCTGACGACGTGGCCCCGGCCGGCGACGTGGACGACCCCGGGCCCCGACTTCACGACCCGGAAGCTGCTCACCCCGGCGGCCCTCACGGACGAGGCGACCAGGGAGCACCTGCGGCTGGTGCTGGGCGCGGGCGCCCAGGTGCGCGTCACCGACTCGGAACTCCCGCACGAGACGATCATCATCGACCGCCGGGTCATGATCCTGGCCGGCCGCGACGCGCCTGCGGGCCGCGAGTACTCCGTGACGACGTCGAAGAACATGGTCGACGGCGTCCACTCCCTGTTCGACGCGATGTGGCACCGGTCGACGGACTACACGACGTACCTGGCGACGGACACCCCGCACCTGTCGCCGGAGTCCCGCCGGATCCTGGAAGCCCTGAGCACCGGGCAGACCGACGCCTCGGCCGCCCGCCGGCTGGGCCTCTCCCTCCGCACGTACCGCCGCCGCGTGGCGGACCTGATGACCACCTTGCAGGCCGCGTCCCGCTTCCAGGCGGGCCTGCGGGCGGGTGAGCTGGGGCTGCCGGGGCGGTGAGGGCGGGGGCACGGCGGGGCCGCGGGGGCGGCCGCCGCACGCGGGCCGTGCGTGGCGTCCGCCGGTGTCACCCGGCCGGGATCTGCTGGGTGAGGTTCACCGCGTTTCCGTCGGGGTCCTTGATGTGGGCGACGCGCTGGCCCCACGGCATGTCCTTGGGGGCGCCGCCGACCGAGCCGCCCAGCGCCTCCACCCGGCCGAGCGTCTCGTCGACGTCGTCGACACCGATGCTGAGCAGGATCCGCGGCGCCGCCCCGCTCCCCGGGTCCGCCTTGGTCACCAGCCCCAGGTCGGTGTCGCCGATGCGCAGGCCGCGGTAGAAGGCCGGGCCTTCCGCCGGCACCCGGAAGATCTCCTCGGCGCCGAACAGTTCCGTGTAGAAGCCGATCAGGACGTCCTGGTCGGCGGTCAGGATCACTGGCTGGATGGTGGACATGGCACTCCTGTCGCGAACGATCGTGTCACTGGACAGACCGTTCTCGAACGACGAACTCATCGGCCCCGACATGGGAGGGTGATCCTCGGCCCCGCCCCGGTGTCCGCCGGAGCCGTGGAAGGCCCGAGCGAAGGACCCCGACATGTCCCGCGATATGAGCCGCGGCGCTCGGCTCGCCGCCCACGGCGCCGTCTCCACGGCGCTGGCCCTGCGCGGTGACCGCGGTCTGCGCGAACTCCTGGCCACCGGCGCCCCGCTCGGCGCGGGCATCGGCGGGCAGACCGTCCTGCTGGAGGTCGAGGGAACCCCGGTCTTCGTCAAGCGGGTACGGCTGACCGATCCGGAGCGGCGGCCGGAGCACGCGCACTCCACCGCGAACCTCTTCGGGCTCCCCGCCTTCTGCCACTACGGCATCGGCACCATCGGCAGCCCGGGGTTCGGGGCCTGGCGGGAGCTGGCCGCGCACACCATGACGACGAACTGGGTCGTCGCCGGGGACCACGAGGGCTTCCCCCTGATGTACCACTGGCGGGTGCTCCCGGACTCCGGCCGGCCGCTTCCCGACGAACTGGCCGATGTGGACCGGGCCGTCGCCTACTGGGGCGGCGGATCGGCGATACGCCGGCGGCTCGAAGGCCTCCGGCGGTCCACGGCGAGCCTCGTGCTGTTCCTGGAGTACATCCCGCACAACCTGCACGACTGGCTGGACGTCCGGATCGGGGCCGGCGAGGAGGCGGCGGCGCGGGCCTGCGCCATGGTGGACGACGAGCTGAAGGCCGGCATCGCGTTCATGAACGCGCACGGGCTCCTGCACTTCGACGCCCACTTCCAGAACATCCTCACCGACGGCCACCGGCTCTTCTTCGCCGACTACGGCCTCGCGATCTCCTCCCGTTTCGACCTCTCCCCGGACGAGGCCGCCTTCTTCGACGAGCACCGCGCCTACGACGAGTGCTACGCCGTCAGCCACCTGGTGAACTGGCTGTCCGTCGCGCTCTACGGCCACACCCCGGAGGATCACAGGGCATTCGTGGACGCCTGCGCCCGAGGGGTCCCCCCGGAGAAAATCCCCGCACCGGTCGCAGCGCTCCTGCTCCGCCACGCCCCGGTCGCGGCGGTGATGGGCGGCTTCTACCGCGCGTTCCAGCGGGAGAGCCGGACGGCTCCCCATCCGCTGGCCGCGGCCGAAAGGATGAGGGCGTGAAGAAATACATACTCTTCGACCACGACGGCGTCCTGGTCGACACCGAGTTCTGGTACTTCAAGGCCGCGGAACGCGCCCTGGGCGAGGCCGGTTTCGCGCTGGACGAGGAGCAGTACCTCCGGGACATGGCCCGGGGATCGGGCTCCTGGGCCCAGGCCAGGGCCGCCGGTATCGACGACCGGACCCTCGGCCGGGTCCGCGACGCCCGCGACGGCTACTACCAGGAGTACCTGCGGACCGAGGCCATCGAGATCGACGGCGTCGTCGACACGCTCGCCGAGCTGTCGGCGTACGCCCGCATGGCCATCGTGACGACGGCGAAGCGCGCCGACTTCGACCTCATCCACGAAAAGCGCCGGATCCGGCAGTTCATGGACTTCGTCATCGTCCGCGAGGACTGCGAACGCGCCAAGCCGCATCCGGACCCGTACCTGGCCGGGCTGAAGCGCTTCGGCGCCACCAGGGAGGAGACCCTGGTCGTGGAGGACTCGGCCCGAGGACTCGCCTCGGCGGTGGCGGCCGGCATCGACTGCGCCGTCGTGCACAACGAGTTCACGAAGGCGCACGACTTCTCCCGGGCGACTCACCGGATCGACAGCCTGAGCGAACTGAAGGACATCGTCCTCCGCCAGGGCTGACCTCCGCCCCGGCCGGTCCCACCCCCGCCACGGGGCGGCGGTCCTCGCCGCCGCCGCACCGCTGAACGCCCGCTTCACCAGGGGTCCCGCCCCCGT
The DNA here is from genome assembly GCF_040632605.1 of Streptomyces sp. NPDC019224. Taxonomy (NCBI): domain Bacteria; kingdom Bacillati; phylum Actinomycetota; class Actinomycetes; order Kitasatosporales; family Streptomycetaceae; genus Streptomyces; species Streptomyces sp. NPDC019224. The sequence goes on from NZ_JBEYCF010000010.1 coordinate 122,786, forward strand.
GCGGCCGGACGGGTTACCGCCAGGAGGAGGGACCTCGGCGTCCGTGCGGGTGGTCCACGGCCTCGCCGCCGCGGGCGGCCGGGCGGCCGGACTTACGTTCCCCGGCATGAAACGCACCAGTGCCGTCGCCACGACCGCCTGCCTCCTGTGCCTGGCCGCCGCCGCCATCCCCGCCGTCCCCGCCGCGGCCGACTACTCCGGCAACCCGCTGACCGGGGACAACGGATTCGGGGTCATCGTCCAGGACGACGCCGTGCTGGGCAGCACGGAGACCGAGGGCTCGGTGGCCATCGGCGGGAACCTCACCTACGGGCCGGGGTACAACGTCGCGCTGCAGACCCCCGGCACGTTCACCGCGCCCGGTGACGACCGGCCCACCGCCCTGCTGGTGGGCGGCAGGATCGACCACGCGGCCAGTTCACCGCAGGGCGTGCTCCAGGTCCTCAGCGACGGCTATGTGAAGGTCGGCGACCCGACCGGCTCCTCGATCCTCGACGAGGACTCCAACGGCGCCGAGGTCAACACCCAGATCGTCGCCGCGGGCGCCGCGTACAACTCCACGCCCCGCGTCACGGAAACGGTCCGCCAGCCGGTCGAGTCCGTCACCGACACCACCGGGCTGCCCGACCTCGACGCCCTCTTCGCGGCCTTCCGCGACCGCTCGGACGCCATCGACACCTGTGACACCAACGTCGTCCTGCGCGACGCGTCCGGCGATCCGCTGCCCGACCAGACGGGCTTCCCCGCCGGGACGAGCGCGCACGTCACCCTCACCGAGGGCGAGACGAACGTACTCCGGCTGACCGGCGAGCAGTTGAACAACCTGTCCGAGATCGTCTTCGACACCCCGCCGACGGAGACGACCCCGTTCGTGGTCGACGTCGACACGACCGGCACGGGCGGTACGTACGTCTGGAGCATCCCGAACCTCGCGGGCGTCTCGGGCGCGCAGGCGCCGTACATGCTGTGGAACTTCCCCGACGCCACCGACATCACGATGGCGGAGGGCGACTCGCTGGAGGGCACGTTCTACGCGCCCAGGGCCCATCTGACGGACATCGACGCCTCCAACATCGAAGGCACGGTCGTGGCACGGCAACTGACGGCCGGTCCGCTCGACGAGGACGGCGCCTCGGTGACCGCGGGCGAGATCCACCAGTTCCCGTTCGCCGCCGACATCGACTGCAGCGGCGCGGATCCGTCCCCGTCCCCCACCCCGACTCCGACTCCGACTCCGACCCCAACCCCGACACCGACACCGACTCCCACCCCGACCCCCACTCCGACTCCGACGGACCCCACCCCCACGCCGACGCCCACGGAGTCCACCCCCGGACCGCACCCGACGCACAGCCGTCCCGTCCCGCCTCCGGACCACGGCGGCCACCACCAACCCCCGGACCACGGCGGCGACCACCACCGGCCCCCGGGCGGCGGCCTCGCCGACACCGGCACGGCCGCCACCCTCTACGCGGCGGCCGGCGCCTTCGCCCTGGCCACCGCCGGCATCTTCCTGCTGGGCCGCCGCCGCAGGCCGAAGCACTGACGGAAGGACGGTCCGCCGGGCGGTGTGCGGGGCCGCGGCCCGGGTGGCACCGGCGCGACGGCGTACGAAGGCCCGGCGGCCCCCTCGACCGGACACGGTGGCCGGGCCTCCCCCGTACCCCGGGAGAAGAGGCTCACCGCCCCGGGAAGCGCTCCCCGCACGCGCTGCAGAACACCGGGGCCGACTCCGGGGACATCCGGCCGCACTCCGGGCAGACCCGGTCCAGCGCGCAGGGGGCCTCGCCGCCCTCCCGGGCGTACACCGTCGGCTTGAGCGCGAGTCCGGGGCGGCGGCGGTGCACCGTCAGGTAGGCGAGGCCGTCCGGGCCCGCCGCCAGGGAGCGCCGCGAGGTGCGGGGCAGCCAGGTCGCCGTGGTCGGGGTCAGCGTCAGGGGCGCCGAGCCGTCGCCGGGGACCAGGCGGCCGCTGCCCGCGAGGACCACGAGGAGGACGTCGAGCACGTCCTCCTGGTGCTCCCCCACCTCGGCGCCCGGGGGCAGCCGCACCAGATTCGCGTCCAGCTCCCTCCCCTGCCGGTCGAGCTGCCACAGGGCCCCTCGGCCGTCGGGGCCCGCGGCGGCGAGCAGGTCGTCCAGTACGGCCAGTACCTCGGGAGTCGCGTTCACAAGGCCCAGGCTACGACCGCGTGGGAGCCGGCGAAGGCGTGGCCGGACGCGGAGCTGACGGTGGTCGAGGACGCGGGCCACCTGGGCGGGGCGGCGGCCGGCCGGGCGGTCCTCGCGGCTCTGGACCGGTTCGCGGGGGCGTGGAGCGAGGGAAACACTTGCTTCGAGCGCGCTCGAAGGAGTTGGCTTGGGGTTCATGAAGTACACGCAGCTCGGACGCACCGGACTCAAGGTAAGCCGCCTCGTCCTGGGGACGATGAACTTCGGCCCCCAGACCAACGAGAGCGACAGCCACAGCCTCATGGACGCCGCGCTGGACGCGGGCGTGAATTTTTTTGACACAGCGAATGTCTATGGGTGGGGCGAGAACAAGGGCCGTACCGAGGAGATCCTCGGCACCTGGTTCGCGCAGGGCGGCGACCGCCGCGACAAGGTCGTGCTCGCCACCAAGGTCTACGGCAACATGGGCGCCGACGGTGAGGCGTGGCCCAACCACGACAAGCTGTCCGCCGTGAACATCCGCCGGGCCGTCGACGCCAGCCTGAAGCGGCTGCAGACGGACCACATCGACCTGTACCAGTTCCACCACGTCGACCGGTCGACCCCGATCGAGGAGATCTGGCAGGCCATCGACGTACTGATCCAGCAGGGCAAGATCCTGTACGCCGGTTCCTCGAACTTCTCCGGCTACAAGATCGCCCAGGCCAACGAGCGCGCCCGGCAGCGGGGCAGCTACGGCCTGGTCAGCGAGCAGTGCATCTACAACCTGATGCAGCGCGGCGCCGAGATGGAGGTCATCCCGGCCTCCCAGGAGTACGGCCTCGGGGTCATCCCGTGGTCGCCGCTGCACGGTGGGCTGCTCGGCGGGGCGATCCGCAAGGAGCGCGAGGGCGGCGGCGCCCGCTCCACCTCCGGCCGCTCCGGCGAGGCGCTGGCCGACCCGAAGGTGCGGGCGCAGGTCCAGGCGTACGAGGACCTGCTCGACAAGCACGGCCTGGAGCCCGGCGAGGTGGGCCTCGCCTGGCTGCTGACCCGGCCCGGGATCACCGGTCCGATCTCCGGCCCGCGCACGCGGGAGCAGCTCGACTCGGCGCTGCGCGCGGTGGAGCTGGAGCTGTCGGCGGAGGTGCTGGACGCGCTGGAGGAGATCTTCCCGGGTCCGGGTCCGTCGCCGGAGAACTTCGCCTGGTAGGTCCTGGTAGGTCCGGGGGAGGCCCTGGGTCAGCCGAGGGCGGCCGCCACGGCGACGACGGCGAACATCAGTACGAGCACGGCCGCCATGATGCGGTTTCTGGTCTTCGGGTCCACCCGTCGAGCGTAACCGGACCGGCGGCCGTGAACGCCACGCGGCCCCACCCCGGGAAACCGGGACGGGGCCGCGTCGTCCGCGTACGGAGGAGAACCCCTACGCCGCCGTCGCCAGCTGCTCGCGCTGGACGAGCCGTACGTGCGGGCGGCCCGGGCGCAGGTCGACCTTCAGGCGCAGGCCGCCGAGGCGGGCCAGGATCACACCGATGCCGAGCGCCGCCGCCAGGGACAGCGCACCGCCGACCACCATGCCGGTCCGGGGACCGTACGTGTCGCTGATCCAGCCGACGATCGGGGCGCCCACCGGCGTACCGCCGGCGAAGACCATCATGTACAGGCTCATCACCCGGCCGCGCATGGCCGGGTCGGACGCCATCTGGACGCTGGTGTTGGCGCTGATGTTGGTCGTCAGGCCGATCATGCCGATCGGCACGAGCAGGACCGCGAAGATCCAGACCGACGGCGCGAGCGCCGCCACGATCTCCAGCACGCCGAACGCCGTACCGGCGGCGACCAGCATCCGCAGCCGCGAGGAGCGGCGGCGGGCGGCGAGCAGGGCGCCGACGAGGGAGCCGGCCGCCATGAGGATGTTGAAGAACGAGTACATCCCGGCGCCGCCGTGGAAGATCTCGTCCGCGAAGGCCGTCAGCCAGATCGGGAAGTTGAAGCCGAACGTGCCGACGAAGCCGACCAGGACGATCGGCCAGATCAGCTCGGGACGGCCCGAGACGTACCGCAGCCCCTCACGGAGCTGCCCCTTGGCGCGCGGCACGATGACGGCCTTGTGGAGCTCGCTCGTCCGCATCATCATCAGGCCGACGAGCGGCGCGAGGAACGACAGGCCGTTGAACAGGAAGGCCCAGCCGCTGCCGACCGTGGTGATCAGCACACCCGCGACGGCGGGGCCGACGAGCCGGGCGGACTGGAAGTTGGCCGAGTTCAGGCTGACCGCGTTGCGCAGCTGGGCGGGGCCGACCATCTCGGACACGAAGGCCTGGCGGGCCGGGTTGTCCACGACGGTGACCATGCCGAGCAGGAAGGCGATCAGGTAGACGTGCCACACCTCGACCACGCCCGAGAGCGTGAGCACGGCGAGCACGACACCGCAGGCGCCCAGGGCGGCCTGGCTGACGAGCAGGAGCTTGCGCTTCGGCAGCCGGTCGGCGATGACGCCGCCGTACAGGCCGAACAGCAGCATGGGGAGGAACTGGAGTGCCGTGGTGATGCCGACGGCGGCGGCGGACCCGGTGAGGCTCAGGACGAGCCAGTCCTGCGTGATGCGGGACATCCAGGTACCGGTGTTGGAGATCACGGCGCCCGTGGCGAACAGGCGGTAGTTGCGGATCTTCAGCGACGAGAAGGTCCCGCCGGTCTTGCTCTCGTGGGTGGAAGTCGGTGCGGGGGCGGAGTCTGCTCCGGATCCCGTACTCAAAAGGGTTCGCCTCCTCGGCGTGGGCATTGCGCTGACTGACGGGGAAGCGGAGGGGGCGGTGTGCCCCCCGCCGCTACAGGTGGGCGAGCTTCTCCAGCACGGGCGCCGCGGTGCGCAGCGTCTCCCACTCGTCCTCGTCCAGGCCTTCGGCGAGGGTGGCCAGCCAGGCGTTCCGCTTCTTGCGGCTCTCGGCGAGCATGGCCTCGGCCTGCTCGGTCTGGCTGACCATCTTCTGACGACGGTCATCGGGGTGCGGTTCCAGCCTGACCAGGCCCTTGGATTCCAGCAACGCGACGATGCGGGTCATCGACGGCGGCTGTACGTGTTCCTTGCGGGCCAGCTCACCCGGCGTGGCGGAACCACAACGGGCGAGAGTCCCGAGGACCGACATCTCGGTCGGGCTCAGCGACTCGTCGACGCGCTGGTGCTTCAGGCGCCGGCCGAGCAGCATGACGGCGGAACGAAGGGAGCTCACGGCGGCGGCACTGTCGCTGTCGTGGATCAGGTCAGGCATGTTTGTTAGCGTAACTCATTACTTACGCTAAGGACCACTTGGTGGTACACGCGCGCGGGCGGGCTCGCGTCACCCGCGAGAGCGGGATCACCAATCGATCACCCAAACGAGTGAGTCAAGGGCGGAAAATCACGCGCGGCGGGCCCGCGGGACGTAACCCTGCTTGCCATGGGATCGACAGTGCTCAGCCTGCGCATAGACGGTGAGCTGCTCGACCGGCTCAAGCAGCACGCCGCGAAACGCGGAATGAGCGTCCAGGACTATGTGGTCCGGACGCTCATTCGCAACGACTTCGACGAGCGCTTCCAGGCGGCCGTCGAGGAGACGGAGAAGTTCTACGGGCCAAAGAAGCTCTGCCCGGCGGACAGCGTGCCGGCCGAGGACGTCACCTGACCCCGGCCCGGCCCGCTCCCCGCCCTTACGTGAGGCCGAGCGACGGCATCATGTAGTAGAAGACGAAGACCGCCGACACCACGTACATGGCCGCCGGCACCTCGCGTCCGCGCCCGGTGGCCAGCCGCAGCACGCTGAACGCGATGAAGCCGATACCGATGCCGTTGGTGATCGAGTACGTGAACGGCATCATGACCATGGCGAGGAACGCCGGGATCGCGAGCGTGAAGTCGCTCCAGTCGATGTCCCGCACCGAACCGGCGGTGATCAGGAAGCCCACCGCCAGCAGCGCCGGGGTGGCCGCCTGCGAGGGGACCATGGTCGCCAGCGGCGTGAGGAACAGCGCCACCGTGAACAGCAGCCCCGTGACGACGCTCGCCAGACCCGTGCGGGCCCCCTCACCGACACCGGCCGTGGACTCCACGAAGCAGGTCGTGGCGGAGGAGGAGCTCGCGCCGCCCGCGGCGACCGCGACACCGTCGACGAACAGCACCCGGTTGATGCCGGGGAAGTTGCCCTCGGCGTCCGTCAGCTTCGCCTCGTCGCCGACGCCGAGGATGGTGCCCATCGCGTCGAAGAAGCAGGACAGCAGCACGGTGAAGACGAACAGGATGCCGGTGAGGATGCCGACCTCGTGGAAGCCGCCGAACAGGCTGAACTGCCCGACCAGCCCGAAGTCCGGTGACGCCACCGGATTGCCCGGCCACTCCGGGACGGTCAGCCCCCAGGCCTCGCCCGGCAGGTCCGCGACGGCGTCGATGATCAGCGCGACGACGGTCATCGCCACGATGGAGATCAGGATCGCGCCCGGCACCTTGCGGACGATCAGCACGAGCGTGAGCAGCGCGCCGAGGACGAAGACCAGGACCGGCCAGCCGTTGAGGTGGCCGTCGGAGCCGAGCTGGAGCGGCACGGTGGTGTGCGCGGCGTCCGGCATGCGGGAGACGAAGCCCGAGTCGACCAGGCCGATCAGCAGGATGAACAGGCCGATGCCGATCGCGATGCCCTTGCGGAGCGAGGCCGGTACGGCGTTCATCACGCGTTCCCGCAGCCCGGTCGCGACCAGCAGCATGACCACGATGCCCGCGAGGACCACCATGCCCATCGCGTCGGGCCAGCTCATCCGGGGGGCGAGCTGGAGGGCGACGACGGTGTTGACACCGAGGCCCGCGGCCAGCGCGATCGGCACGTTGCCGATGACGCCCATGAGCAGCGTGGAGAACGCGGCGGTCAGCACCGTCGCGGTGACCAGCTCGCCGCCGTCGAGCTGGTGACCGTACATGTCCTTCGCGCTGCCCAGGATGATCGGGTTCAGCACGATGATGTAGGCCATCGCGAAGAAGGTCGCGAATCCGCCACGGATCTCGCGGGCTACCGACGACCCCCGCTCGGAGATCTTGAAGAAGCGGTCCAGACCGCCCGAGGGCGGGGAGGCCGGAGGAGGCGTGGCATCGACCGGAGCGGTGGCCGAGGGGGACATGTGTGACCTCAGTCGTGCGTAGAGGGATTAAAAGTGGTCAGCCTTGGACTTTCACACGAATAATTCGAGCCAGCCTTAAGCAGATTCAGTATGAATACATAGCGCGAAGATCGCTATCTCCGCGCGTAGACCCTTGGGCCGACTGGCCCGACGGCCCTTGCGCGGGTGCCGCATACACTGACCGCATGGCGAAGTGGACACCGAAGCACGAGGCACCGGAGCCCCTGGAGGGTCCGGTCGTCGCGACCATCACCGGCGGCACGATCCTCTGGTTCGTCCTCTTCCTGGTCCAGCTCCCGTTCTACGGCTGGTACGACGACCACGGCCACCTGTGGTGGGTATGGACCTGCCTGGCCGGCGCGGGTCTGGGCCTGATCGGCATCTGGTACGTACGGGGGCGGGACGCGGCCCTCAAGCGCGCGGCCGCCGCGGCGGCGGACCCGCAGACCCACTGACCGCGGCGGCGGGCCCGCAGACCCACCAGGGGGAGCCCGTACGCCCCCGGGACGATTCCTCTCCTCCCCGGGTACGGACTTCGCACTCTCCGGGGGTGACCGGGTGGTTCCGCCCGTACCGTCGGAACCATGACTCAGCGGGCATCCGATCCCTCGGGAGAGCAGCGGACCGGCCTCTCCGGGCGGCCGGCCACGATCGGCGCCGGGGCCGGGTCCGCCCCGGTCCACCCGGCAGAGCCGCCGCAGCCGCCCGCCGGGCGCGGGCTGACCTCGGCCGAGGTGGCCGAGCGGATCGCGCGGGGCGAGGTCAACGACGTACCGGTGCGCTCCTCGCGCTCCCTGACCGAGATCGCCCGGGCCAACGTGTTCACCCGGTTCAACCTGATCATCGGCGTGCTCTGGGTGATCATGCTGTTCGTCGCGCCGATCCAGGACAGCCTCTTCGGCTTCGTGATCATCGCCAACACCGGCATCGGCATCGTGCAGGAGTGGCGGGCCAAGAAGACCCTCGACAGCCTCGCGGTCATCGGCGAGGCGAAACCGGTGGTCCGGCGCGACGGGGTGGCCGCCGGGATCCCCACCTCCGCGATCGTCCTCGGCGACCTGGTCGAGCTGGGGCCCGGGGACAAGGTCGTCGTCGACGGCACGGTCGTCGAGGCGGACGGCCTGGAGATCGACGAGTCCCTGCTCACCGGCGAGGCGGACCCGGTCGTCAAGCGGACCGGCGACACGGTGATGTCCGGGAGCTTCGTCGTCGCCGGGGGCGGGGCGTTCACCGCGACGAAGGTGGGACGCGAGGCGTACGCGGCGCAGCTCGCCGAGGAGGCGTCCCGCTTCACGCTCGTCCGCTCCGAGCTGCGCAGCGGTATCTCGACGATCCTCAAGTACGTCACGTGGATGATGGTGCCGACCGCGACCGGCCTGGTGATCAGCCAGCTGGTGGTCAAGGACAACAACCTCAAGGACTCGGTCGCCCGCACGGTCGGCGGGATCGTGCCGATGATCCCGGAGGGCCTGGTGCTGCTGACCTCGGTGGCCTTCGCGATCGGTGTCGTACGCCTGGGGCGCAAGCAGTGCCTCGTCCAGGAGCTGCCCGCCATCGAGGGCCTGGCCCGGGTCGACGTCGTCTGCCTGGACAAGACCGGCACGCTCACCGAGGGCGGCATGGACGTCACCGGGCTGCGCGCCCTGAACGGCGCCGACGAACCGTATCTGCGCCGCGTCCTGGGGGCCTTCGGCGCGTCCGAGCCCCGGCCCAACGCCAGCCTCCAGGCGATCATCGACGCCTACCCCGCCCCCGGGGACGACGGCTGGAGGACCACCGGGACCCTGCCGTTCTCCTCCGCCCGCAAGTACAGCGGCGCCGCGTTCGACGAGGGCGGCGGCGCGTCCTCCGCCTGGCTGCTCGGCGCACCCGACGTGCTGCTGGCCGAGGACGACCCGGTGCTCACGGAGGCCGGGCACCTCAACGAGCAGGGGCTCCGGGTGCTGCTGCTGGCACGGGCGCGGGGCGGGCCGGCCGGCCTGGACGCGGCCGAGGGGGCGGAGCCGGCCGCCCTGGTCGTCCTGGAGCAGCGGCTGCGGCCCGACGCGGGGCGGACCCTCGCCTACTTCGGCGAGCAGCGGGTCGCCACGAAGGTGATCTCCGGCGACAACGCGGTCTCGGTCGGGGCGGTCGCCGCGAAGCTCGGGATGGAGGGCGCGGAGCACCCCGTGGACGCGCGCAGGCTCCCGGAGGACCGGGACGAGATGGCGACCGCGATGGAGCAAAACGCGGTGTTCGGCCGGGTCACCCCGCAGCAGAAGCGGGAGATGGTCGCCGCCCTCCAGTCGCGCGGCCACACGGTGGCGATGACGGGCGACGGGGTCAACGACGTCCTCGCGCTGAAGGACGCCGACATCGGCGTCTCCATGGGTTCCGGTTCCGAGGCGACGCGCGCGGTCGCCCAGATCGTGCTGCTGAACAACAGCTTCGCGACCCTGCCGTCCGTGGTCGCCGAGGGCCGCCGCGTGATCGGCAACATCACCCGGGTCGCGACCCTGTTCCTGACGAAGACCGTGTACTCGGTGCTGCTCGCCGTCCTGGTGGTCTGCTTCCAGGTCGAGTACCCGTTCCTGCCCCGCCATCTGACCCTGCTGTCCACCCTGACGATCGGCGTCCCGGCGTTCTTCCTGGCGCTGGCCCCGAACAAGGAGCGCGCGCACCCGTACTTCGTGCGCCGCGTCATGCGGTACGCGGTGCCCTCGGGCGTCATCGCCGCCGCCGCGACCTTCACGACGTACCTGATCGCCCGGCACCACTACACCGGTACGGGCGCGCTGGACGCCGAGACGAGCGCCGCGACGCTCACGCTGTTCCTGGTCTCGATGTGGGTCCTGGCGATCATCGCCCGCCCCTACACCTGGTGGCGGATCTGCCTGGTGGCCACGATGGGCCTGGCGTTCCTGGTCGTGCTGGTGGTGCCGTGGCTCCAGGACTTCTTCGCGCTGAAGCTGGTGGGCACGCGGATGCCGTGGACGGCGGCGGGCATCGCGGTGGTCGCGGCGGTCGCGCTGGAGTACGCCTGGCGGCTGGTGAGCCGCCGCTTCGCGGGGTAGTCCCCACAGGGGAAGCGGCGGCCCGGGCCGGTCTACCTCACGTCGACGTAGTCACCCGCGGCGGTGGCGGCCGGGGTGGTGGACGTACCGGCGAAGCTGTAGCGCCAGTAGCCGTCGACCGAGGCCTTGACCGTGGTCTTCAGGTCGCCCTTGCTGTTCGTCGTGACGGTCTTGACCGTGCTGTAGGTACTGCTGCCCTTCTTGCGGAACTGCAGCTTGACGGGCTGGACGGTGTAGCCGTGGTACTTGAAGTCGTCCCAGTTGGCCCGCGACAGCCAGCCGGTGACGGTGAGGGTGCCGCCCTTCTTCACCGGCTCGGGGGACGCGTTGACGGTCTGGCGGGAAGCGCGCTGGAACTTGAAGGACCCGGCCTTCTCCTTCCAGACGTAGTCGCCGTCCTTGGCGTCCACCCACGCCTCGACGTACCAGGTGCCGGCGTAGTCGTTGGAGTACATCAGGTCGGTCTTGGGGTCGACGGTGAACGACGCCGTGCAGGTGCTGCCGGAGCAGCTGGCCTTGCTGTTCATGAAGCCGAAGCCGGGGCCGTTCAGGCTGATCTCGGCGCCCTCGATGCCGGAGTCGTCCTTCGCCGTCAGGGTGACGGTGAACTTCTTCACCAGGCTGGTACCGACGACCACGTTCTTGCCGCCGTTGACCGTGACCTTGGTGATGGCGGTGTCCCCGTAGCCGCCGTCGGCCTGCGCGGCGGGCACGGCGAGGGCGGACAGGGCCAGGGCGCCGGTGACGACGGCGACGGATGTGCGCATGCGCATGTGTGCTTCCCCGTGGGAAAGGGCCCGGTCCGCGCGCGGACCGGGCCGATCGGTCAGTCGAGTCGGAATGACTCAACAGACCAGACGAGCAAGGGATGTGAAGGGTTGTGCGCGATTTGAAGATTCTGCGAAGATCTCATAGACCGGTGTAAATGGCACATGTATCTGCGCCCCTCCACGGCCCCCGCCCGGGCCTCAGTCGAACCAGCGGTCCCGGGCCAGCTCCTCCGTACGGGAGGGGTCCTCCAGCAGGGCCGCGACCTCGAAGCGGCGGGGCCACTGGCCGGCCGCCCAGGCCAGGCCCGCCGCGACGCCCTCCAGGGTCGAGGCGTGCACCACGCCGTCCGGGGTGCGGCGCCAGTCCAGTTCGACGCCGCCCGCGCGCAGCTCGCCGTGCTCGACGTACGTGTCCGGGGTGGCGGGCCCCAGCAGGACGCGGACGGACTCGGGCACCTCGTGCTCCTCGCCGTCGCTCGTGACCTCGGCCTCGACGCTCTCGCCGAGCCGCCGCACCTGGAACAGCTCGGCCAGCTCCGCCGCGTGCGCCGGGGCGACGGGCAGCAGCGGCAGCCCGCCGGTGAGCGGCAGCAGGTCCGGCGCGTCCGCGATCACCGCGTCCGCCGCGTCGACGACCCGCACCTCACCGTCCACCACCGCCCGCAACTCGTCCGGCAGCGTGACCTGTTCCGGGTCGAGCGCGGACAAGGCCGTGTACAGGGAGTGCAGTTGCACGGAGCCGACCGGGCGGTCCCCGTCCGCGAGCCGGCCCAGGAGCTCGGCGGCCCCGCCCGGCTCGTCCAGCAGGGCGTCGACCGAGGTCCGCACGCCCAGGGCGCGCAGCACCTCGGTGTCGTCGAAGCCGGCCGCGTCGGCGGGGTCGTACAGGCCCGCGAGGCGGGAGTCGCCGCCGTGGGCGCGCAGACCGGCCGGGCGGCGGCCGCCCAGCACCGGGTGGCCGCGCAGCCACCAGGCGGTGTAGGGGCGGACGGACCGCGTGGTGCCGTCCGGGAGCAGCACCCGGACCGGCTGGGTGAGCGCGTCGCGCAGCGGTGGCTGCGCGAGCAGGGCGAGGGCCTGTGGCCAGGCGTCGTCGTCGACGAGGTCGAGGTCGCGGACGGCGACGAGCTCGGTGGCGACGGGCGGCACGGGACTGTCGGGGAGCTGGTCGAGGATGTCCTCGCACCACACGTCGACGGCGTCGAGCAGCCCGGCGTCGTCCGGCTCAGCGAAGTCGCCTTCGCGCGGCTCCAGTTCGTCCGGGTCCAGGACGACGTCGGTGGCCCGTACGAGGGCGAAGGTGGCGAGCACCCCGCAGGCGGTGAGCGGCTGTTCGCCCCAGCGGTCGGCCAGTTCCGCTTCGCACAGGGCGAGTTCGCCCTCGCGCATGACGGCGGCGAACGGACTGCCGGGCAGCACGAGTTCACCGGCGGGGGCGAGTTCGCCGTCCTCGTCGGTCAGGGCGAGCGCCCCGAGCCAGGGCTCGTCGCCCGGCTCCAGGGCGGCGTCCCGGACCAGGGTGAGGACGGTCTCCACCAGTTCGTCGCCGTCGAGCGCGTCCTCGTCCCAGATCTCGCCCGCGTCCAGCGACCCGGCGACGGCGGCCCGCACCTGCGGGGTCGTCAGCACGGCGCGCGGCGTCGCGGGCAGGGCGCCCAGCTTCTCCAGGAGCGGGTGCGCGGCGTCCGGGTGGGCGACCTTGAGCCCGAGCCGGCCGAGCCGCTCCAGGACCGGGCCGGTCAGGGCGTCCGGCAGCGGGAGCAGGACCTGCCGGGGGCCGATCGTGGTGCGGGGCGGGCCGGGCGCGTCGTCCGGACCGGTCCCGGCGGGCGCCGTCCCGGCGAGCGGCACGGGAAGCCCGGACAGCCGGTCCGGGTCGACGCCGGCCAGGCTGTCGTAGAGCCGCCGCCACCAGGCCGGATCGCGTTCCAGGCCGGCCAGCCGGTCGATCGCCTCGGTCAGCGGGACCCGGGCGACGCCGAGCGTGCGCAGTTCGACGCGCCGCTCCAGACCGGCGGGCAGCAGGCACGGCAGCACCTCGGCCAGCACGGCGACGGTCTGCGCGCCGACGCCCTCCACCACTTCGGCCTCGACCGGCCGCAGGGCGACGGTCTCCTTGCGGACGCCTTCCTCGCCGTCCCAGCCGTCCCAGCGGTCCGGTTCGGCGGCCGGGTCGCGCGGGGCGGCCGGTTCCAGGAACGCCACGCGCGGCAGCCGCTCCAGGATCGCGCCCCGCAGCGCGCCGTCCAGCCCGCCCCGGCCGAGTGGGCCCGGGACCAGGGCGATCGTCGCGACGGACACCGGTTCCCAGGCGCCGAGCAGTTCCGCGTACGCGTCGGCCGCCCGCTCCACCAGGAAATCGGTGAGCGGTCCGGGCGCGGGGTGCCTGCGGGTGGTGTCCAACGGCAGCGAGGCGATGAGCAGCGCGGGCAGGCCGAGCGGTTCGTCGGTGGGCGTCGGCGCGTGCACGACGGGTGCGGTACGGGGGCGGACCGGGGCGCCGTCCGCGTCCACCGGGACGGCCCAGGTCACCGACCAGTGCGGGCGCAGCCGTTCCTCCAGCGGCCGGCCGGCGAGCAGGGCGGGCTCGATCGGGCCGTGGTGGACGGCGGTGCGCCAGCGGTTGGTGCCGTGCGCGGAGTCCTCGACGTGCGTGTACGGGCCGTGCTGCGAGCGGCGCAGCGTCCGTACGCCCTCCGGGGTCTCGACGACGACCTCGTCGAGCCCGGTCAGCGTGAGCAGCAGCGCGTCGTCCACGGCGGCCAGCAGCCGGCTCACCAGGTCCTCGGCGACGCCGTCGCGCAGCGGCAGCACGACCACGGTGTCGTAGCCGTCCGGGGCGGTGCCCTCGGCGGGCAGCGGGAGGCGCAGCAGCGGTACGTGGCCGTCGCGGCGGCGCAGCTCGTCGCCCAGGCCGGGGCTGCCGAGGGCCGCCTCCCGGGCCAGTTCGCGGGCCTCCGCGAGGGACCAGCGGACGCCGCCGTGCCGGCCCACGACCGCCGGCTCGTCGCTCACCGCGAGCACGGCGGCGAACCCGACGCCGAACCGGCCCACGGCGCCCTCGTGGCCCTCGCGCTTGGCGGACGCGCGCAGCGTGGACAGCGACTCGACGCCGGTGGCGTCCAGCGGTGCGCCGGTGTTCGCGGCGGCGAGGACGGCGGGGGCGCCGTCGGCCGCCGGGCGCAGCGTGAGCCGGAGCCGGCCGGGGACCCGGGCGCGGGCGGCGGCGTCGGCGGCGTTCTGGGCCAGTTCGACGACGAGGCGGTCGCGGTAGCCGCCGAGCGCGAGGTCCTCCTCGGCGTTGGCGTCCTCCCGGAACCGGGCCGGGCCGGCGCCCCAGGCGTCGAGCACGCCGCGCCGCAGCCGCGCGGTCCCGAACGGGTCGGCGCCCTCGGTCGCGTTGATCCCCATGCGCGTACTCCCTCTCGGTCGCGGGCCAGGAGCCCCGGCCCCACGGTCCCTCGAACCCGGCCGACCCCACCCGAAGGCTTCCGTCCTCGATCGCCGGACGGGCTGGGTTCTCCTACCCCGGCCGGCACATTCAAGCCCGTCCGGTGATCGAGGACGGAACCGGCCCGCCGGAGCGCCCGAGGCCGCAGGGGCCCGGGCCCACGTCCGGCTACGCGTCGTCCGGGTCCTCCGAAGAGGGCTCCTCGCCCTCCCCGTGCAGCGGATACTCGTCCACCCGCACCGTGTCGAGCGCGTGCGGCGCCGCCGCGGGCGGCTTCGGCATGACGGCCGCCTCCGAGTGCCCCCCGCACCCGTACGACAGCGACACCACGTGCCCGTCCGCCGGACCGAACTCGTTCGCGCACACCCCGAACGCCTGCCGCAGCGATCCCGCCAGCGGCATCAGGAACGCGCACGAGGCGCAGGAGGCCGGCGCGGCCTGCGCCATCGGCGTCTTGGCGCCGAACTCCTCGTCCCAGCGGTCGGCCGCCGTGTGCAGCCCGTACCGGGACAGCACCCGCGCCCGCCGCAGGCCCAGCTCGTCCGCCACCGCCGCGATCGACCCGCGCACGGCCGGCGCCGGGCGCGTCGTCAGCTCCGCGTCCTCGACGTCGACGAGGTCGGCCAGCTCGCCGCTGACCGGGGCGACCGCGGAGTTCGGCGGCGGCTCGTCCGCACCGGTGTACCCGGGCTCCAGGCGCGGGTCGTCCGCCTCGGTCGGCAGCAGGTCGCCCGGGCCCATGTCGCCCGGCCGCAGCCGCTCGCTCCACGGCACCCACTCCGGCGCCATGAGCGCGTCGTCGCCGGGCAGCAGCACGGTCTCGTCCAGCGTGACGTTCTTCGCCCGGGAGGCCCGGGCGACCGTCACGGCCCAGCGCCAGCCCCGGTAGCCGGGGTCCTTGCACTCGAAGTAGTGCGTGACGACCCGGTCCCCCTCGGAGACCACGCCCGCATGCTCACCCACGACCCCTGGCGCGGCCGCCTCCTCGGCCGCCGCGCGGGCGAGGCCCACCGCCTCGGCGCACAGACGGTCGGGAGCGGGGGTACGGGCGGTTCGGGCCGTACGGCCTCGCGTCGTCGCAGCACTCACAGGTCTCGCTTCTCTCCTACGCCAGTCTCACGAGCGCGCCAGCACATCGACCATCGATTTCGGCCATACGGTCGCGGACGGAGCGGACCTGGGGGCCGCGTCGACGTCCACGCCCGTTGAGCCGATCTCGGGCACGCCTTCCGTAATCCATTCTGCGGGATCGTCGAGAGGCGCGCGGCCGAGAACAACCGCCGGTGGCGCGCTACGCACGCTACCCTCTCCGCCGCTCCCCGCCCACCTGCCGTCCCAAACGACCCCGTATCGACACCATGGACCGCACCCCCGACGGGCGGGCCCGCGCCCCGCACCGCCCGCCCGCGGCCCGGCCCGAGGAGCCGGCCCACACCCTGCCGCCCGGCCGGTCACTGACCCGACGGGGCGGTCCCGACCCCGTCCGGCAGCGCTGCCGGTTCGCATCGCCCGGTCCTGGGGCACTATGACCAAGTGGCTTCTGCCAGCTCGCACGACGGCCCCGGCCCGCTCCGCAGGACGGGGCGGTCGATCGCCCGTGCCCTGAGAACCCCGTTCACCGGCACCGCCCGCTCCATCCGGAAGGCGACGCACGCGCACGGCGCCGGCGAGAGCGGCCTCGGCAAACTGATCGAGCTGCACGCGGTGAACGGCGCGGGCGACGTCATGATCACCGTCGCGCTCGCGTCCACCGTGTTCTTCTCCGTGCCGACGGACCAGGCACGCGGCCGGGTCGCGCTGTACCTCGCCGTCACGATGGCGCCGTTCATCCTGCTCGCCCCGGTCATCGGCCCGCTCCTGGACCGCCTGCCGCACGGCCGCCGCGCCGCGATGGCCGGTTCCATGCTGGCGCGGGCCCTGCTGGCGCTCACCATGTCGGGCGCGGTCGCCACCGGCGGCCTGGAGCTGTACCCGGCGGCCCTCGGCGTGCTGGTCTGTTCGAAGGCGTACGGCGTGGTGCGCAGCGCTGTCGTACCGCGCCTGCTGCCACCGAAGTTCTCGCTGGTGAAGGCCAACTCCCGGGTGACCCTCGCCGGTCTGCTGGCCACCGGCGCCGCCGCGCCGATCGGGGCCGGACTCCAGACGATCGGCCCGCCGTGGCCGTTGTACGGGGCCTGCGCGGTCTTCGTCGGCGGCACGGTCCTGGCGTTCACGCTGCCGCCCAAGGTCGACTCGGCGAAGGGCGAACACCGGGCGCGGCTCGTACCGCCGCACGGCACGGCCGCGCCCCGCCCGGAACCGCTGCGGTCCTCCTCCACGCGGGCCGGGCCCAAGGGGCGCGGGCGGCGGGGGAACGGCGAGCGGCGGCCGGGGCTGCGGTCGGTCGGCCCGTCCGTGCTGCACGGCCTCCAGGCCAACGCCGCGCACCGCGCGCTCTCCGGCTTCCTGATCTTCTTCCTGGCGTTCCTGCTGCGCGAGCACCCGCTGGCCGGGCAGAGCGCCGCGATCTCGCTGGGCATCGTCGGCGTGGCGGCGGGCGTGGGCAACGCACTGGGCACGGCGGTGGGCTCCTGGCTTCGGGAGCGCGGCCCCGAGGTCATCGTCGCCTCGGTGCTGGGCCTGGCCCTGGGCGTCGCGATCCTGGCCGCCGTCTTCTTCAGCACGGTCATGGTCGCCGCGCTCGCCGCGACGGCGGGCCTCACCCAGGCCCTGTCGAAGCTGTCGCTGGACGCGATGATCCAGCGCGATGTGCCGGAGGAGGTGCGGACGTCCGCGTTCGCCCGCTCCGAGACGGTGCTCCAGATGGCCTGGGTGGTGGGCGGCGCGATCGGGATCGCCCTCCCCCTCAACGGCGTACTGGGCATGTCCGTCGCCGCCTGCCTGCTCGCGCTCGGCGCGTCCGCCTCCGTACGGGGGCTGCTGGGCGCCGCGCGGCGCGGCTCACCGCACCCCCGCGTGGCGTGAGCGGGAGCGACCGATAGCCTTCGGCCCATGACCGTTGCGTTCTTCTCCGGTAAGGGCCGTCGAATCGGCGTCGCTCTTGGTGCCGTGTCCGCGGGACTCCTTGTCCTCTCCGCCTGCGACAAGCCGACGCCGCTCGCCACCGTGACGGTCGGCGACAACTCGGTGAGCACCGAGGCCGCCTGCTACGACGACGGCAAGGCCCTCAAGGAATCCGAGGTGAAGACCTGCCTCAACAAGGAGGCGGAGAAGACCGTCGACGTCTCGATGGCCGACACGGTCCACTTCGGTGTCGACCCGGAGATCGCGGACCACGGCTGGACGCTCTTCATCAACGGCCAGCAGGCCGAGCAGGAGCCGTTCAAGAAGACCTACCGGTCCATCTCGGGCAGCGCCTTCTTCTCCAGCCAGACCGGTGAGGCCCCCGCGGACAAGACGCAGATCAGCGTGGTGGAGACGAAGGGCTCCAGCGTGCTCGGCATCTGGCACTTCGAGCTGAAGAAGACCGACTGACCCCCTCCTGGCCTCGAAGGACCTTCTCCGTGCGTGTGCTCGTCGTGACCGCGGTCCCGGTGGAACGGGACGCGGTCACACGTGCGTACGGGGACGGGTCCGGCGTCCGCCGGGTACGCGGCGCGGAGATCCATCGCGCCGGCCCGCTGGACGTCCTCGCCGGCGGCGCGGGCCCGGCCGCCGCGGCGGCGTCGGCGGCCTTCGCCCTGGCCTCGGACCGCTACGACCTGGTGATCTCGGCGGGTATCGGCGGCGGCTTCGCACCGGTGGCGGCGGTCGGTTCGCTCGTCGTGGCCGACGCGATCGTGGCCGCCGATCTGGGCGCGGACACCCCGGACGGCTTCCTGCCGGTGACGGCGCTCGGTTTCGGCCGCGACCGTTTCCGGCCGCCGCCCGCCCTGGTCCGGGAGGCCGCCGCCGCGACCGGCGCGGCCACCGGCACCGTCCTGACCGTCTCCACCGTCACCGGAACGGCGGAACGCACCGCCGCCCTCCTGACCGCCCACCCCACCGCCGCCGCCGAGGCCATGGAGGGCTTCGGCGTCGCGGAGGCGGCCGGTCTCGCCGGCGTACCGGTCCTGGAGATCAGGGCCGTGTCGAACACCGTCGGCCCCCGCGACCGCGACGCCTGGCGCATCGGCGACGCGCTGACCGCGCTGACCGGGGCGTTCGGCGAGCTCATACCCGTACTGGAAGGCTGGACCCCCCATGACCGAGACGACACCGCAGGCTGACGCGCTGCGCATCGCCTTCTCGCCCTGCCCCAACGACACGTTCGTCTTCGACGCCTGGGCGCACGGCAGGGTCCCCGGCGCCCCGGCGCTGGACGTCACCTTCGCGGACATCGACCTCACCAACGGCATGGCCGAGCGCGGCGAGCTGGACGTCCTCAAGGTGTCCTACGCGGTGCTGCCCTGGGTCCTCGACGAGTACGCGCTGCTGCCGTGCGGCGGCGCGCTGGGCCGTGGCTGCGGCCCGCTCGTCCTCACCCGCGAGGCGGGCACCGACCTGACGGGGAAGACGGTCGCCGTCCCGAGCGAGCGCTCCACCGCCTACCTGCTGTTCCGCCTCTGGGCGGCCGACGTGGTGCCGGGCGGGGTCGGCGAGATCGTCGTCATGCCGTTCGACGAGATCATGCCGGCGGTCCGGGACGGCAAGGTCGACGCCGGCCTGGTCATCCACGAGGCGCGCTTCACGTACCAGAACTACGGCCTGCACAACCTGGCCGACATGGGCCGGCACTGGGAGGACACCACCGGCCTGCCGATCCCGCTCGGCGCGATCATCGCGAAGCGCTCGCTGGGCGCGGCCACGCTGAAGCTGCTCGCCGAGTCGGTCCGTACGTCGGTCCGGATGGCCTGGGACGACCCGGAGGCCTCCCGCCCGTATGTCGCGGCCCACGCCCAGGAGATGGACCCGTCCGTCGCGGACCAGCACATCGGCCTGTACGTGAACGAGTTCACCGCGGACCTCGGCGAGGACGGCTACGCGGCGATCCGCGGCCTCCTGACGCGCGCGGCGGCCGAGGGCCTGGTCCCGCCGCTCGGGCCGGACGCGCTGTCGTTCGTCTGAGACCCGGGCGTGTCCCGCGTACGGGAGCAGACCTCGCCGGCCACCTTCTTCCACAGGGGGCGGCCGGGCTTCCCGCCCAGCTCGACCCGGTAGCAGGATTTCCATGATCTTGGAAATCGTGCCTGCTCTCGTCTCGCCACCTCATCGCCCGGTCGTCAGAACGACATGAACCGGACGTCACGCGACTACGCCGAAGCCTTGGCCGCCAGCAACCACAGAAGGCGAAACGGTCCACCGATTCTGTCGGCGCACCGTCATGCAAGATCGAGGTTAGGCTGCGCAGCGAGGTAGATATGCAGAGGGAGGGGTAGCCATGGGTGATGCACAGGCGACATGGCAGCGGTTGATGGAATGGCTCGAAAATAATGCACCCATGACTGCGACGTCCGTTCTCGGTCCCGCAGCACCGGAGGAAATCGCTTCAGCGGAAGAACGCATGGGCGTTCGCTTTCCCGCCGATCTCCGTTCGTGGCTCCTGACATCCGGCGCTGGTGGTAGTGCTGAGAATGTCACACAGGGGGTACTGCCCGGAAACCGTGATTTTCTGGGGTTGACGGCCATCGAAAAGACGTACCAATTCAAGATGGAGATCGAGCGTGACGACCCATCTGACGATCCCGATTTCCCCTTCTGGCACGAACAGTGGATTCCGGTCGTCTCGGACGATGACGCGTGTTACGGAAAGTTCCTGGACGCGCGCAGCGGCCGGATCGGTTCGTTCGGCGACGGCGACGCACCGTCCTTCGGAGTCCACGAGTCGCTGACCGCCCTGTTCGGCGAGACGCTGGCCCTCATGGAACGGATTTCCACCGGAGCGCGGGACGCTCGTGGACGCGTTGAAGACGGCAGGCTCATCTGGGACTGATCGTCGGCATACGGAACAGGGCCCATGGCGTCGAGCGACGCCATGGGCCCTGCTGTTTCTCGTCGTGCTACTGCGGCTTGTCCACGTGGAGCCAGTACGGGTCGCCGTCAAGAACGCGGTAGGCGTACATGAAGGTGGACCCGAACCGGTTCATGGAACCTTGGTTGTGCCGGCCGGACATGGCGGACCGGCCGCACGTCTCGGTCCACGTCGGGACCTTCTCGCCCGGCGCGGGGTGCAGCCGCCACTTGCCGTCCGGGTCCTTCATCGTGACGGTGTTGACGCAGTCGGCGCCGGTCGTGACCGGGCTGGGGTTCTTACCCCCGTCGGTCTTGGACATGCCGGCGCTCTGGTAGGTGGCGGCGAAGGAGAACTCGTCGCAGTTCGGCTTGTCCGTGGGTGTGACGAGCGTCGGACTGAACGCGTTGGCCCAGGACCTGGGGCAGATGACGTCGCGGTTGACGTCCTTCTGCATCTTGGTCGGGTCGCTCTTCTGGGGCGTGTCATTGGCAAGGAAGTTCAGCGGGTCTCCCTGCCCCTTCAGCCCGAGGTGGGAAGGGAGCTTGTGCTGCATCATCCAGATGTGGGCGGCAGCACCGGGGTACTTGGATTCGCTGAACGTGTAGGTGGGCGTGTAACGCGGGAACGTGCACCCGGCAGGCCGGCCGGAGAGCAGGTCGTCACAGCGGATCTCGAGATCGTCCTCGCTCGCGGTGATCGGGTTCGGGGCAGCCAGACCGTTGACGCTTGCGGTACTGCGCCACGACAGCTCGATGTTGCTCTTGCCCGTACCGGTCCACTCCGTGGTCTGGGTGGCGGTCAGATGGTGCAGGTCGGCAGCACCGGTGAACGTCTTCGAACCGCTCCAGGTCGGGGGGTTGTTCTTGCAGTAGCCGAGTTTGCACTCGAAGTCGAGGTCGACCGCCGCGCGCGTCACGTTGGCCGTGGCGCTGGCGACACTGATGTCGACCTTCTGCGTGACGGTCTTCGACTTCTTGTCGGTGTGGATCTCGTGCCGGTAGTTGAACTCGATGTCTATGGGCTTGTTGTCGAAGACCCCGCTGACTCCCATCTGGCTGACGATGCACGCATCGGTGCGCGTGTAGTTGATGGACAGCTGGGTGAGCGAGCAGGAGACCGTGTCCGCCGCGCTGGCGGCCGCCGACCTGGCCGCACCGGTGGGTGCGGGTCCGACCGTCATCACCGGACCGGCGACCTTGGCGGTCAGGCCGGTCACACCCTTGCTCCAGAACGGGTGGTCGGTGATCTGCTGTGGGTCCTCGGGGAACTCGGGGTCCGGGCCGCTCTCGTCGGTGGGGTCGGAGAAGGCGAGGTCGCTGGGCAGCCCCCAGTAATCGCCCGGGACGAACGCGACCGCGTCGAACGCGATGTCCGCGCTGCCGTCACCACCGTTGAAGTTGTCGAGGGTGACCTTGGGCGTCACCCCGGCGAACGAGTAGGCGCCCAGGTCGACCCACTTGTTGGACTGGTTGTCCTTCTGGGAGATCACCTTCTCGACGACACCGCTGCCGGTGTGGATCTCGTAGTGGGCGGCGCCGGTCTGTGCCCCGTGGTCCGGGACGAACGCGTACACCTTGGCTTGACCCTCGTGCTCGGTGAGTTCCTGACCCAGGGTCCAGGCACCGGTCACCTTCATGCGGTCGCCCGGCAGCGGGTATGACTCGGGCGAGCGGGTGTGGGTGAACCAGAAGTGGTTGCCGTAGCCCGCGCCGATCTGGTGGGTGTCGATCTTGCCGGGGTAGGTGGTGATGGTCTGCCCGGTGTCGGAGTCGATGATGTCGGAGGGCTGGTAGGTGAGGGTGAAGGTGCCGTCCGACTTCGCGGCGCCGCAGCCGCGTGAGCTGGAGCCCGCCGGGGTCGTGCCGTTGGGGACGTCGTCCACGACCAGCGCGTTCGATGCCAGGCCAGTGCTGCACTTGGGCGGGTAGGAGGCGGCGTCGGGCTGTTCCGGGTAAGTGGTGTTGAACCGGTGCACCTGGTGGCCGCACTCGGCCTGCTTGTCGCAGTCCTTCCACTCGGCGGACTTGTCCCACCAGCAGTGCAGCCAGTGGGGGTTGGTGTCGCTGTCGCCGGTGTCCAGCGAACAGGCGCCCATGCCGGGGTCGTTGGAGTCGCCGTCGGTGATCTTCGACGGGTCGCAGGAGTTGGAGGCGTCGCAGAAGGTGTCCAGCGGCGGCTTTACGCCCGCACGCTGCAGGTCGCTGTTCCACCAGGCGGCCAGGTATCCGGGCTTGAAGTCGCCGGGCGCGAACATCGCGGAGATGGGGCGTGCGGCCCAGCCCAGGACCTTCTCCTCGTAGGGCCAGTCCTGCGGGTGTGCGGCGTGGGAGTAGTCGTCCAGGTGCGGGTCGACGGCGTGCTGGAGGAAGGGGACCCGGTTGGCCTTCCACAGCGGGTTGGCCGGGTTGTTGGTCCAGCCGAGGCCCTTGTGGCCGGCGGAGTCGGCGGCCGGGTAGAAGCCCGAGTTGTACGCCCACAGGGCGAAGAACCAGTTCTCGATCCACTGCGGGTGGCCGTCGTTGACCTTCATCTCCTGGCCGTGGAGATCGTTCCACTTGCGGGAGAGGATGGTCACGCCGTACGCGATGTTCGCGGCGTAGTCCAGCGCGACCGCTTCCTGCGTGGCCGGCGGAAGGGCCGTCTCGTGCTCCTTGGTCTTGCCGGCGAGCCGCATGCCGTCGGTGGCCTGGGTGATGCCGTAACCGCAGTCCGCCTCGGAGAAGTTGATCCGCCACGGGTCGGCCTGGTCACCGTCGGCGGTGTACTGGGTGCCGTAGTAGTTGCCGACGAGGCTGTTGGCGGTGACGCCGGGGACGGCGAAGCGGGTCGCCTGCCACATGTTGGATTCCTGCGCGGTGACGCCGAGCATCACCTGCGAGGGTATGTGCCACCGGTCGGTGATGTCCGGGTCCTCGTTGTCGAGGGTGGCGTTGGGGTCCCCGGCCAGGGTGATCGGCGGGAACAAACCCTGCGGGGTGTAGGAGTCCATGCCGGTGTTCTTCCAGTTCGCCGGCCGGCTGACGTGCAGCTCACCGACGACGGCCTGGTCCACGGCCCATTCCACCTGACGCGGGGTCGGCTGGAACGCCTGCTTGCGCACGTCGTTGCGGGCCACCGCGCAGTACCGCTCGTCGGTGCCCTCGCTGGGCCCGGTCGCCGACGCCGCCAACGCCTGGGTACGGAAGCTCTGGGTGGACATGCCCGCGCTGTCGGCCTTGTCGCCCGCAGGGGCGCCCAGCGCTGGGGAGGGCTTGCTTCCGGCCTCGGCCCGCTCGGCCGACAGCTCGGGTGTGGCGTCCAGTTCGGTGTGTTTGCCGGTGGCGACCACGTCCAGGGCGATCCGCGCGTCGCGGGCCTGCTTGGTCTCGTCGGGCGTGATCAGGCTGGTCCTGCCGTCGGCCCAGGACGTGGACACTCCCGCGTGGCCGAGACTCGACATACGGGCGCCCTTGGCGAGATGCCCCGGGTTCTTCACCGGGCCGGGGAGCGTCCCCCTGTTCTCGGCCTTGCCGGTCAGGAACACCGTGCCGCCGGGGGTGGCCGACAGGTCCCAGTCGGCCAGCTTCCCTTCGGCCACCGTCCGCGGGCTGGTCCTCGTGCCCTTGACCTGCGCGGAGTCCAGGTGCTTGGCCCAGGACTTCGGCGCCGTCTTCTTGGTGTCGGCCTCACGGTCGATGAAGGTCACGCCGTCGCCGCTGTCGGCCGCGATCTGGAACGGCACGTGCTTCGTCGTGGCGAGGACGGTTTCCTTCCGCCCGTTGATACGGACGAGCTTGTTCCCGTGACCGGCCACGATGCCGTGCCGGGTCGGGACGGCGGAGGTGACCTGCCCCGGGAAGGCCACCGGCGCGGACTGCTTGCCCGTTGCCGCGTCCACGGTGATCAGGCGGGTCCGCTGCGCGCTGTCCCCGTCGTGGCTCAGCTGGGTGAACACCACCTCGTCCCCCGTACCGCAGCCGGGCGAGAAGTAGGCCAGCGACGCCGTGAACGGCAGCTTGGTGACCTTGCCGCTGCCCAGCTCGACGACGGCGGTGAACGCACCGCGCACCATCAGCTCCGGGTTGTTCGTGAACGTCCGGGGCGCGTAGGCGACAGCCGCGTACTTACCCGACCCGGTGACACACGTGTTGCCTATCCATGTGTCCGAATCGAATCCGTCTTCCCGCAGGGTGGCCACCGTGGTAAACGCGTAGCCCTCCTTCTCCTTCCCGGCCAGCACATGAAAGCCCGTGCCGTCACCGGAGGTGGACAGGGCCACGTCCTTGGATGAGAAGTAGGAATCACCCAGGACGGCGACACGGTCCTTTTTGCCGACCTCACGGGGTTTGTGCGTGGCCTTCGGCAGGCTCTTGCCGTCCTGCACGGCGTCCGCGGGGACCACCGGCCCCTGAGCCTGCGCGGAGGCGGACAGCGACGAGGCGAGCATCGCCGTCGCCGCCGCTATCACCACCGCGTATCTTTTCTTCCTTGCGCGCACGGTAAAGGCACTTCCTTTTCTTGGTTGTCAGTCGACGACGGGCACGTACTCAGCCATGCGGATCGACACACGCCGTACGAGCGGATCACCAAACCGGGACATACGTGGTGGCGGCGCCTGGACCGGAGGCAGATAGCCAAGAAGTCCGCAGGCACGTTGCAGGTTCACCCACCATTTGCGCGCGCGGCGACCTTCAACACTTCGTCGTTCTTCTTCCGCTCCTCATCGAGGGCGAGCTGATTCTCTTCAATGCGCCGGTTCTGGATCTTCTTCTCGGCGTCGAACCAGACGCCCACCAACCGAGAGCTCTTCTTGCACCCGACATCCGCGACGGCCAGCGCCGTCTCCGCCTCGGAAGGATGGTCGGAACCGAGACTTGATACGAGATCAGGAGCCTTGTAGGGGTGCGCCACACGGTAACCGTGAGACTTCATGCAGGCCGACCACTTCGTTACCGCGGATCGCACCTCGGCAACTTTCCTCGACTCTTCCAGAGAGGCAAATTCCACTTTGCTTGCCAGGGGATATGATATTTTCCCGAGGCTTTCCCTCACCTCGCCCTGGCAGCCATTTTCCGGGATCTTTTCCCCCTTGTAGGATCCGCTCGCCACCTGAACGCCAGATCCGGAGAAAACCGCACTCTCGGCACCCTCGGCCGGCTCCCACACGGGTGGTTCACCGGCACCTCCGGGAAGGTGGTATCCGTACCGCGCCGCCTCCTTGGCATCCGATATTCCGTATCGGCGAGCCATGTTCGCATCGTCGTATCCGGGTGGCGGAAACATTCCTGGCTCCGGAGGGGAGAAGGAATTGAATCCGTACCTCCGCATACAGCTCTTCCAGAGGTTCTGCTGGGCACGCTGCCAGGCGACCGTCTCCGGGTACGAGATCAGATACCCCTCGATCGGCAGGACCATCCCCTTGGTCAGGCCACTGACCGGGGTGCGGGCAGGCCAAGCCTGCTCGTCCACCTTCGAGCCAGTCGCGGCTGCGCTGGGTGCGCCGCCCGCGCTCGTCTCCTCCGACTCACCCGAGGAACATCCCGACACCATAACCGCAGCTATCAGGACGGCACCCGCGACTGCTCTACGCATATGGATCAAGACCTCTTGTGTGAAGCGTTGTTGTTCTTCAGTGCAGATTTCAGGTTCGTCGACGGCCAATCGCTCCCGCAGCCCGGCGCAATCGTCTGAGATGTTCCCTGATAGCCGGAGTTGAAGTAGACGATGTTGTTCACCGAGCACTCGTTGTTCACAGCAGATGCAGCAGCATTCTTGACCCCGATACCATCACCCGAAGCACCGGTGCACCCCGGGTTCGATCCCGTTATGCGGTCCACGCCGCCCCTGAAGATGTACCGCACGAGCACCGCCCCATTCGGGGAGTACCCGTAATAATCAGGGACGCTCTGATTCGCCACGAAACAAGAACTGTACGAATATCCAGTACTGGCGCCGGCACTGTCGTAGTAGACTTCGAAGCAATACCGATTTCCGCTCGAGCTGCATACATCGGATTCGTACGACGTCGGCACGTCGGCCTGAGCCGGCGAACCGCCCTGCAGTACCGCGAGGAATCCGGCACCGACCACAGCAACCCCGCGCGTCCAACGTGCAAACATAAGCAACTCCCCAGCAAGAATGAATATGACAGCCGTAAAAGCTAGTCAATTCCCGCACATCCTCGCTACCATCCACTGAGAATCTGACGCAAATACGCCACCCCACCTGCACCCTTTTGTGTCACTTCGGCATGGTTCAGCAGACCTTCTTCACCCCGCTCCGGTGAGCTAACTTGGTCCAGACCGCGGAACTGACGATTCCGCAGAAGGTTCCCCGGGGGGAAACATGGGCAATTCGGACAAAAATAATAGAATCAAAGAAAGGGAGATAAAGCTCCTGCAACTCCTCTATGCCGGATATGAGGATGCCCGGGCGGCCCGCGCCATGGGTCTGAGCCATCGCACCGTGCAGCGTGACGTGAAGGGGCTGATGCTCAAGGTCGGTGTGAACAGCAGGCTGGCCCTCGGCGCCCGGGCGCAGGAACTCGGCTGGCTGGAGCGGCCCCATGGGCGGAACGAGGCCCAGCGGACCCCGGCAGCGTGGGAGCAGCGCGTGGGGGGCCGGGATGCCGCGTAGCCGACGGCACGTCCTGGTCACGGTGGCCGCCCTGGCGGTCGCGCTGACCGGGGCCGGTCTCGTGTCGACCGCCTTCATCTCCTCGCCCCAGCAGGCGGCCGCCGAGGCGGGGCCGCCCGCACCGGACGTCCTGACGGCGCCGGTGGAGCGCCGGGTGCTGACCGACACCGTCGTCCTGCGCGGCCAGGTCGCCGCCGGCCGGACCTTCGACGTGTCGTCGGCCGGGCCGTCCGGGAAGGACTCCGGCTCGCCCGTGGTGACGAAGCTGATGGTGAAGCCAGGAGCCGCGGTGAAGCCCGGCAAGGTGCTGCTGGAGATCTCCGGACGCCCCCTGTTCGCTCTGGAAGGCGGACTGCCGGTCTACCGCGACCTGCGCCCCGGCTCGCACGGCGACGACGTGCGCCAGCTCCAAGCCGCCCTCTCCAGCGCCGGTTTCAGTAGCCAGGGCGACGAGGCGGGCTACTTCGGCACCGGCACGAAAGCGGCGGTGACCCGGCTCTACGGGTCGCTCGGATACGACCCCGCCCCCGCCCAGGAGGACGGACAGCGCAAGCTGAGGGAGGCCCGGCGCGCGGCGACCGACATGGAGCGCGCGGTCCAGGACGCCGAACCGGGTACGGCCAGGCAGCGGGCGGTCGACGACCTGGACGACGCGCGCGCCGAACTGAAGGCCGTGGAGGCCGCGGACGGCCCCATGGTCCCAGCCTCCGAGCTCGCCTTCTTCCCGGTGTTCCCGGCCCGGGTCGACACCCTCGGCGCCCGCGTGGGCGGCCCGGCCGGCGACAAACTGCTCACCGTCTCGGCCGGGGACCTGGTGGTCAAGGGTTCGCTCGGTTCGAGCGAGGCGGGGCTGGTCAGGCCGGGCCAGAAGGTACGGATCCTCTCCGAGCTCACCGGCACCACCGCGTCGGGCGTCGTCGCCTCGGTGGCCGACGGCCTGTCGGCCGCCGATCCGGGTGCGCAGGAGGAGGGCGCCGCCCCGGACGCCGAGAAGGGGGCGGTCGGCCACGCCCTCGTCGTCACCCCCACCAAGGCGCTGCCCGCCGAACTCGCCCATCAGGACGTCCGGTTGACTGTGGAGGCGGCGACGTCCAAGTCCAAGGTCCTCGTCGTCCCCATCTCCGCGGTGTCCGCGGGTGCGGACGCCCGCACCACGGTCACCGTGCTCCTGGCCGACGGCGGACGGCGGCGGGTGGAGGTACGCCCCGGCATCTCGGGCGACGGATACGTCGAGGTCACTCCGACCGGGCACGGCGCCCTCGCCCCCGGCGACAAGGTCATCGTCGGCGCCGCTCCGGCCGGCGGCGACTCCGCGGAGCGAGGCGGTTCGCCCTCATGACGGCCCCGGCCCCCCTCGCCCCTCCCGCAGGCGCTCCTCCGGCAGGCGCCCCTCCGCTCGTCATGGAGTTCGACCAGGTGGCCCTCACATACCCCGGGCCGCCGCCGGTCGAGGCGCTGAAGCCCTGTCATCTCGCCGTGAAGCGGGGCGACTACCTCGCCGTCGTCGGCCCCTCCGGGTCCGGGAAGTCCACCTTCCTCAACATCGCCGGGCTCCTCGACGTACCCACCCAGGGCCGCTACCTGCTCGACGGCACGGACACCACCGCCCTCCGGGAGGCGGACCGGACGGCGCTGCGGGGCCGCCGTATCGGCTTCGTCTTCCAGGCGTTCCACCTCGTATCGCACCGCAGCGCCGTCGAGAACGTCACGCTCTCCATGCTCTACGCGGGGACGCCGCGCCGTGAGCGCAGGGAGCGCGCGCTCGAGGCGCTGCACCGGGTGGGGCTCGACCACCGGGCCGACGCGCTGCCGATCCGGATGTCCGGCGGAGAGCGGCAGCGGGTCGCCATCGCCAGGGCCCTGGTGGCACGCCCGTCCCTCCTGCTCTGCGACGAGCTCACCGGCAACCTGGACTCCGCCACCACCGAGTCCGTGCTCTCGCTCCTCGACGAACTCCACCGCGACGGCATGACGCTCCTCGTCATCACGCACGACCCGGTCGTCGCGGCCCGCGCGGCCCGGAAGGTGACGATCCGGGACGGCATCCTCACCGAAGCCGAAGCCGAAGCCGAGCCCATCTCCGAGACCGGGCCCGCACCCGCATCCGCAACCGCAACCAAAACCGAGACGGCGGGTGCCGGATGATCCCACGCACACCAAAGGCCCTCGCGTCACGGCTCCGGCGCCGGCCGGGCACCGCCGGGGCCGTCCCCCGGACCCGTCTGCGCTTCCTGGACCTGCTCGCCGAGGCCCACGCCGGAATCCTCCAGCGCCCCGGCCGCTCCGCCCTGACCGCCCTGGGCACCGTGCTGGGCGTGGGCACGTTCGTCGCCATCCTGGGGCTGACCGCCACCGCGTCCTCCCAGATCGACGCACGCTTCAACACGCTCGTCGCGACGGAGGTGACGATCGAGGACATCGGCGGGGACAGCGCCGAGCGCATCGCCAACGCGTTCCCCGACGACGCGCCCTCCCGTCTGGAGCACCTGCACGGCGTCCGGCACGCGGGCGTCTACTGGCACGTCGACGTCACCGGCGGAAGCACGGTCACCGCCGCACCGGTCGGCGACACGGCGGGCGGCGAGGAGGCACCGGTGGTCGCGGCGACCCCGGGGGTGCTCTCGGCAGCCGGACCGACGCTGTCCCAGGGGCGGATCTTCGACGCCTTCCACCAGCGCCGCGCCGAGGACGTCGTGGTCATCGGCTCCGGGCTCGCCGACCGGCTCGGCATCACCACCCTGGAGACCCAGCCCGCGGTCTTCATCGGGGGCACCCCGCTCACCGTGATCGGCATCGTGGACGACGTGGCCCGACAGGAGGACCTGCTCCTCTCCGTCATCGTCCCGAGCACCACCGCCGAGAAGTACTGGGGCGGCCCGGCCCGCGGCGAACGCGCCAAGATGCTGGTCTCCACCCGGCTCGGGGCCGCCACCCAGATCGCGCGGGAAGCGGCGCTCGCCCTGGACCCGGCCCACCCGGACCGCTTCAAGTCGATCCCGCCGCCCGACCCGCGCACCCTGCGCGGCAACGTCAGCGGCGACCTCGACCAGCTCCTGCTGCTGCTCGCCGGCATCTGCCTGGTCATCGGCACGGTCGGCATCGCCAACACCACGCTCGTCGCGGTGCTGGAGCGCACCGCCGAGATCGGCGTACGCCGCGCCCTCGGCGCCCGCGCCCGGCACATCACCGCCCAGTTCCTCACCGAATCCGGGGCACTGGGCGCGCTGGGCGGCCTCGTGGGCACCAGCCTGGGCACGCTCACCGTGGTCGGCGTCGCCGTCGCCCGAGACTGGACCCCGATCGTCCACCCGGCGACGGTGGCGGCGGCCCCCCTGATCGGCCTGGCCACGGGCCTCCTCGCCGGTCTCTACCCGGCGTGGCGCGCGTCCGGGATCCAGCCGGTGGAGGCACTGCGGCGCTGACGCGCGGGGCGGGGGCGTGTCCGGCCCCGGACGACCCGCCCCGGACGACCCGCCCCGGACACGGATGCGGGCGCCCCCGGCCGGGGGCGCCCGCATCGCGGCTCGTCGAGGCCCTACACGTCGAGCTGGTCCGCGACCGCCCGCAGCAGGCCGGCGATCTTCGCGCCCGCGGCCTTGTCGGGGTAGCGGCCGCGCTCCAGCATCGGTGTGATGTTCTCCAGAAGGGTCGTCAGGTCCTGGACGATCGACGCCAGCTCGTCCGGCTTGCGGCGCTGGGCGGCCGCGACGGACGGGGTCGGATCGAGGATCGACACGGAGAGCGCCTGGTCACCGCGCTGGCCGGCGACCACGCCGAATTCGACGCGCTGGCCGGGCTTGAGAGCGTCGACCCCGGCCGGAAGCACGGACGAGTGCACGAAGACGTCGCTGCCGTCGTCGCGGGAGAGGAAGCCGAAGCCCTTCTCACTGTTGAACCACTTGACCTTGCCAGTCGGCAAAGCACGCACCCCATCTCAACCCGTATGCCGGAACGAAGCCCTCAGCAGGTCAGGCCGTCCTGTGCTCGTGCTCCCCTGCTGGCTGAAGCCTTCACAGATGAAGTACCCCTCGTCAAGCCTGGTCATCCGGACTGTGTCCGGAAACGGCACCTGCTTCACCCCGACACGGTTTCCCCACGGCCGGGAACTACCCTGACGGGGTGAGTACCTCATCTTCCGGCGCGGGCGACCGGCTGGTCCGGATCGGCGCGGTCGTCTTCTTCATCGGCGCCCTCGCCACCCTCGCCACCATGGCCCCCCTGTTCCTCGGCACCCACCCGCTCCCGTCGATCGCGTGGTCCCTCTGCATGCTGATGGGCGTCGGCTTCCTGATCGCGGCGGCGGGCGTCATCCGCTCGGCCCGCGCGGGGGCGCGCGAGCGCTAACCGCGCGCGGTGTACGCCTCCAGCCAGGCGGGGAGCTCGGTGAGCGAGGCGAGGACCACGTCCGCGCCCGCCGCGCGGAGCTCCTCCGCGTCGCACGGGCCCGTCGCGACGGCCACCGAGACGGCGTCCGCCGCCCGGGCGCCGCGCACGTCGCCGACGTGGTCGCCCACGTAGACCGTGGCGCCGTGCTCCCTCAGGGCGACCGCCTTCTGCTCGGCCCAGAGGTCGCCCACGACGACGTCCGGCTCGATGCCGAGGTGCGCCAGGTGCAGCTTGGCGTTCGGTTCGTACTTGGCGGTGACCACCATGGTCCGGCCGCCGAGCGCGCGGATCGCCTCGATCGACTCCCGCGCGCCCGGCATGGCGAGCGCCGGGGTGATCGCGTACGACGGGTATATCTCCCGGTACCGGTCCGCCCTCGCGGGCACCTCCTCGGCCGGGAACCAGTGCGCGATCTCCTGCTCCAGCGGCGGGCCCAGCCGGCTCACCACCAGGTCGGCGTCGATCACGGCGCCCGTCTCGGCGGCGAACGCCACGAAGGCGGCCTTGATGCCGGGGCGGGAGTCGATGAGCGTCATGTCCAGGTCGAAGCCGACCGTCAGCGGTGAGGGAGTCATGCCCCCATTCTGAACGCCGTACGGACCCGGCCGGGCCGCTCCCGCTACTTCCGCCTCGCCCGCCACACCAGGAACAGCGCCGAGGCCACCGCCGCCGCGCGTACCGTCACCGGCCATACGTCGCCCAGCGCGTCCTTCATCCCGTGTTCCGGGATGGGGGTGCCCCAGCGGCCGTCCAGGCGGCCCCACAGCCAGACCAGGGCCGCCGCCGCGACCACCCCGGGCAGGCCCATCGCCGCCCACTTCGCCTCCGCGCGGGACAATCCGCGCGAGCTGTACGCGAGCAGCCAGCCGCCCGCCAGGGCCAGCAGGGAGCCCATCACCGCGCCCACCACCAGCAGGGCGGCGGCCAGCAGCAGCACGGGGTTGCCGAAGCCCCGGCGCGGGGCGGCGCCCCCGGCCGGCCGGGGGCGGGTGCGGGAGAGCTTCGGGCGCCAACGGCGGCGAGGTTTCTCCGGAGGTGGCTGCTCCTCGTCCTCCGGGGCGTCCTCGGCCTCCGCCGGTTCCTCCTTCGCCTCCTTCGCCCCCTCCGGCTCCGGCGGGCGCAGCAGCGCCGGGATCTCCACGCCGCCCCGGAAGCCCGGCACCTCCGTGCCCGGGCCGAACTCGCCGAAGGCGCCCGGTCCCGACTCGCCGAACGGGCCGGGTTCGTCCCGCCACCAGTCCGCCTCGCCGGCGTCCGGGCCCAGCTCGGCCGTGCCCGCCCGGTGCGGGGCCGTCGGCGGCGCGGGCTCGGGGGGACCCGCCCGGCGCGGTCCGGGAATTTCCGCCGCCTCCGGCGCCCCCGCCCGCGCCGCCGCCGCGACCAGTTCGTCCGGGGTGCCGAGCGTGCCGATGATGCGGCGCACCTGGCCGGGCGTGTTCGCCGCCTGGACCGTGCGCTGCCGTTCGATCTCGGCCCTGAGCTCCGACACGAGCCGCATCCGGGTGGCCGACGACAGCTGCTGCCGCTGGGCCAGGTCGCCGACCCGGCTCAGATAGTCGTAGACCAACTGGTCGCTCTCGATCCCCACGCGCTGGCCCCCTCCGTACCCCTCTACCGGCCTGCACCGACGGTAGCGCCCGCGCGGCTGTCCGGAGCGACTACCGTGGGGCGGATGGGGACGACCACACCACCGCGGACGCTCGCCGAGGCCCTGCGCGCCCGGGACGACGAGTCACTGGCCGGGCTGCTGCGGGCGCGGCCCGACCTCCTTTCCCCCGTGCCGGGCGACATCACCCAGCTCGCCACGCGCGCGGGCACCCGTGCGTCCGTCGTCCGGGCCCTGGAACACCTCGACCGGTTCGCCCTGCAGACCGCCGAGGCGCTGGCGATCGCGCCCGACCCCGCCCCGTACGGGACGCTGCTCGGCCTGCTGACCGGTGACGGGCAGGACGACGGCGAGCAGCGCGACGACGTGGGTGCCGCGATCGTGGCGGCGCTGCCCGACGCGCTCGGCACCCTGCGCGAGCAGGCCCTGGTGTGGGGCGAGGACGACCGGCTGCGGCTGGTGCGTACGGCGAGGGAGCTGCTGTCGCCGTCCCCGCAGCACCCCTCCCCCACCGGTCTCGGGCCGACCGTCGCCGAGGCCACCGCGGGGATGTCGCCCGGCCGGCTCCAGGAGATCCTGGCCGCCGCCGGGCTGCCCGCCACGCACGACCCGGTGTCCGCGGTGACGGCCCTGACCGCGCTGTTCACCGACCGCACCCGGATGGGCGAGCTGCTGGACACCGCCCCCATGGAGGCGCTGGCGGTCCTGGACCGGCTCGTGTGGGGGCCGCCGTACGGGGAGGTGACGCCGAACCCGACGCCGCCCGTGAAGTGGCTGCGCGACCGGGGGCTCCTGCTGCCGGTCTCGACCCGGACGGTCGTGCTGCCGCGCGAGGCCGCGCTGCATCTGCGGGCCGGGCGCGCGCACCGGGTGCCCGAGCCGCGGCCGCCGGTCGTGGCGGCCCTCGCCGAACGCGATCCACAGGCTGTGGACAGGGCGGCGGCCGGCCAGGCGTTCTCGGCCGTGAGCACCGTCGAGGAACTGCTGAAGCACTGGAACGGCGGCGGCCCCGTCGTCCTGCGGGCCGGCGGGCTCAGCGTCCGCGAGCTGCGGAAGACCGCCGCCGCGCTGGACGTCCCGGAGCCCGTCGCCGCGTTCTGGGTCGAACTCGCCTACGCCGCCGGGCTGCTGGCCTCCGACGGCGAGGCGGACGAGCGGTACGCGCCGACGCCCGCGTACGACGAGTGGCTGGAGCTGCCCGCCGAGGAGCGCTGGGTCTCCCTCGCGACCGCCTGGCTCACCGCCACCCGCACCTCCGGCCTGGTCGGCGGGCAGGACGCCAAGGGCCGCGCGCTGTCGGCCCTCGGCCCCGACCTGGACCGTGCCGCCGCGCCCGAGGTACGCCACCGCGTCCTCGCCCTGCTCGACGGGCTTTTGGCCGGCACCGCGCCCGACCCCGAGACCGTGCTCGCCCGGCTCCGCTGGGAACGGCCCCTGCGCGGGTCCGCCGCGACCACCGGGGAGACCGCGGACCTGCGGTCCCGGATCGCCCTGTGGACGCTCAACGAGGCGGAGCTCCTCGGCATCACCGGGCGCGGCGCCCTCGCCTCCCACACCCGCGCCCTGCTCACCGAGGGGCCCGCGAAGGCCGCCGGGCTGCTCGCCCCGCTGCTGCCCGAGCCCCTGGACCACGTCCTGCTCCAGGCCGACCTCACCGCCGTCGCGCCCGGGCCGCTGGAACGCCCGCTCGCGGACATGCTCGGCGCCCTCGCGGACATCGAGTCCAAGGGCGGGGCGACGGTGTACCGGTTCACGCCCGGGTCGGTGCGCCGGGCGCTGGACGCCGGGCGGACCGCCGCCGACCTGCACGCCTTCCTCGCCGCGCACAGCCGTACGCCGGTGCCGCAGCCGCTGAGCTACCTCATCGACGACGTGGCGCGCCGCCACGGCCACCTCCGGATCGGCGCCGCCTCCTCGTACCTACGCTGCGACGACGAGGCCGTCCTCGGCGAGATCCTCGCCGACAAGCGGTCCGCCGCGCTGCGGCTGCGCCGGATCGCGCCGACGGTGCTGGCCGCCCTCGCCGATCCGGCGTCCCTCCTCGACGGGCTCCGCGAGATGGGGTACGCGCCCGCCGCGGAGTCCGCGGACGGCGACGTCCTGATCACCCGGGCCGGCGCCCGCCGCACCCCGCCCCGCTCCGCGCCCGCCCCCGTCCCCGAGGGCCCGCCGGTGCCGGACACCACCCTGCTCGGCGCGGCGGTCCGGGCGATCCGGGCCGGCGACACCGCCGCCACGGTCGTCCACGCCCAGAAGGACACCGCCCCCGCCACGCCGCCCGGCGCGCTGCCGCGTACCACCCCGGCGGAGACCCTGGTCACCGTCCAGGCCGCCGCGATGACCGGCTCCGCGGTGTGGATCGGCTACGTCAACGCGGACGGCGCCGCCAGCCAGCGCGTGATCGCCCCGGTCCGCGTGGAGGGCGGCTTCGTGACCGCGTACGACCACACGGCGGACGAGATCCGCACGTACCCGCTGCACCGGATCACGGGCGCGGCGGAACTGGCGGAATGACCGCCCCGCGCGAACCAGGGCGACCCGGCCCGTCCGGCGCTTGAGGACGGAACCGTCCGCCCCGGGCGCCCGCGGCCGGCCCGACCGGGCCAACGACACGCCGCCCGCTCATACGGCACACTGGACGTTTCGCCGAGCCGAAAGGGCCCACGCGCGTGAGCGGACCTCTCATCGTCCAAAGTGACAAAACGCTCCTCCTCGAAGTCGACCACGAGCAGGCCGACGCCTGCCGCCGGGCCATCGCGCCGTTCGCCGAGCTGGAGCGGGCGCCCGAGCACATCCACACGTACCGGCTGACCCCGCTCGGACTGTGGAACGCCCGGGCGGCCGGGCACGACGCCGAGCAGGTCGTGGACGCGCTCGTGACGTACTCGCGCTACCCCGTGCCGCACGCGCTGCTCGTCGACATCGCCGAGACGATGGACCGCTACGGCCGCCTCACGCTCTCCAAGCACCCCGTGCACGGGCTCGTCCTGACGACGACGGACCGGCCGGTGCTGGAGGAGATCCTCCGGTCGAAGAAGGTCCAGCCGCTGGTGGGCGCCCGGATCGACCCGG
Source organism: Streptomyces sp. NPDC019224 (assembly GCF_040632605.1). Lineage (NCBI taxonomy): Bacteria > Bacillati > Actinomycetota > Actinomycetes > Kitasatosporales > Streptomycetaceae > Streptomyces > Streptomyces sp. NPDC019224. Next base: position 158,969 of record NZ_JBEYCF010000010.1, read on the forward strand.
ACACCGTGGCCGTGCACCCGTCCGAGCGCGGGCAGGTGAAGCAGACGCTGCTCAAGCTCGGCTGGCCCGCCGAGGACCTCGCCGGTTACGTGGACGGCGAGGCGCACCCCATCGAGCTGGACGAGGACGGCTGGGCGCTGCGCCCGTACCAGCAGCAGGCCGTGGACGGGTTCTGGCACGGCGGGTCCGGGGTCGTCGTGCTGCCCTGCGGCGCGGGCAAGACGCTGGTCGGGGCGGGTGCGATGGCGCAGGCCAAGGCGACCACCCTGATCCTGGTGACGAACACCGTCTCCGCCCGGCAGTGGAAGCACGAGCTGGTGAAGCGGACCTCGCTGACCGAGGACGAGATCGGCGAGTACAGCGGGACCAGGAAGGAGATCCGGCCGGTCACGATCGCCACGTACCAGGTGCTGACGACCCGCCGGAAGGGCGTCTACCCGCACCTGGAGCTGTTCGACTCCCGCGACTGGGGTCTGGTGATCTACGACGAGGTGCACCTGCTGCCCGCGCCGGTCTTCAAGTTCACCGCGGACCTCCAGGCCCGCCGCCGGCTCGGGCTGACCGCGACGCTGGTGCGTGAGGACGGCCGCGAGTCGGACGTCTTCTCGCTCATCGGGCCCAAGCGGTTCGACGCGCCGTGGAAGGAGATCGAGGCGCAGGGCTACATCGCGCCGGCGGACTGCGTGGAGGTCCGGGTCAACCTCACGGACTCGGAGCGGCTGGCGTACGCGACCGCCGAGGCCGAGGAGAAGTACCGGTTCTGCGCGACGACCGCGACCAAGCGGAAGGTCACCGAGGCGCTGGTGCGCAAGCACAAGGGCGAGCAGACCCTCGTCATCGGGCAGTACATCGACCAGCTCGACGAGCTGGGCGAGCATCTGGACGCCCCGGTGATCAAGGGCGAGACGAGCAACGCGCAGCGCGAGAAGCTGTTCGAGGCGTTCCGGCAGGGCGAGCTGAACGTGCTGGTGGTGTCGAAGGTGGCGAACTTCTCCATCGACCTGCCGGAGGCGACGGTCGCCATCCAGGTGTCCGGGACGTTCGGTTCGCGCCAGGAGGAGGCGCAGCGCCTGGGCCGGGTGCTGCGGCCGAAGGCGGACGGGCACGAGGCGCGGTTCTACTCGGTCGTCGCGCGCGACACGATCGACCAGGACTTCGCCGCGCACCGCCAGCGGTTCCTGGCCGAGCAGGGGTACGCGTACCGGATCGTCGACGCGGACGAGCTGCTGTCGGAGAGCTGAGGGAAGGCGCGGGCGCGGTCAGCGTCCGCGCCGCACCCCCGCCTCCTCCGCGTACTCGCCGAGGACGACGACGCCGAAGGCGGCCTGCGCGAACACCTTGACGGCGCGCAGGGCGCCGAAGGCGCGGTTGTGGGGGTGACCGGGGGCCGCGGTGGCGCCGGTCCTTCGCGGGTCGAGAGTGACGGTGCTCATGTGTCCATGGTGCTCCTGGCGGGCGCGCCGGGGCGTCGGCCCGGAGTCGGAAGCGGGGTGCGGCGCGCGTACGCCTCGGGTCGCACGGGCTCCCCTACGGGACGGACGGGCCAAGTCAGCGGCGGAATGGAAACAATTGTTTCCACGGGCTCCCCTACGGGACGGACGGACCTCCCCCCGGAACCCCGCGACCCCCGCCCCGTAAAACCATTCGCGCCCGTCCCCCGCCCCCGGTACACTCGCCGGTCTGCCCGCCTCCCGCACCGTGGTACCGGCGGCCCCGAGGGGCCTCGCCGGCAGCCGGGGGAGCGCCGCCGACCGGACGGAAACCGGCCGACAACCGTACGTGCGTCCCCGTACGTACCAGTGATCGATCCCCGAGCGGACCGCGTACCCCAGGGCGACGCGGTCCGCCGTCCTGCGTTGAATGCCGGAGGCGACACCGTGCCCGCGCACAAATTCGAGAGCGACACCACCACCGACCCCCTCGCCCATGAGCGCGCCCATCTCGCGGCGTCCCGCGCCGCGTTGCGCGCCATGCGGGAGGACGCCCAGAACCTGGACATCCGCGACGTCACGGCGAACTGGGTGAACGCGGCCGTGCTGCAGGCGCAGATCGACGAGCGGATCAAGTCGCTCGCGGACCTCGCGCACACCCCGCTGTTCTTCGGACGCCTGGACTACCTGCACGTCGTCGGGGCGGAGCAGGCCGAGGGCGCCGAGGGCGAGCAGTTCTACATCGGGCGCCGCCATGTGCACGACGCGGTGGGCGATCCGATGGTGATCGACTGGCGTGCGCCGGTCTCGCAGCCGTTCTACCGGGCGTCCCGCAAGGACCCGCTGGACGTGGGCCGCAGGCGCCGGTTCGGTTACACGGGCGGCGACCTGACCGCGTACGAGGACGAGCACCTGACCGACCCCGCGGAGGCCGAGCAGACCAGCAAGCTGCTCCAGGCGGAGATCGAGCGGCCGCGCGTCGGTCCCATGCGGGACATCGTGGCGACGATCCAGCCGGAGCAGGACGAGATCGTCCGCAGCGAGCTGGGCGGCACGGTCTGCGTGCAGGGAGGGCCCGGCACCGGGAAGACGGCCGTGGGCCTGCACCGGGTGGCGTATCTGCTGTACGCGCACCGCGAGCGCCTGGCCCGCACCGGGACCCTGGTCGTGGGGCCGAACCGGTCGTTCCTGCACTACATCGAGCAGGTGCTGCCGGCCCTCGGTGAGCTGGAGGTGAAGCAGGCGACCGTCGAGGACCTGGTGACCGCGCGGATCGAGGTCCGGGGCACGGACGAGGCGACGGCCGCCGTCGTGAAGGGCGACGCGCGGATGGCGGAGGTGCTGCGGCGGGCGCTCCGGTCGCACGTGAAGCCGCCGACGGAGTCGGTGATGGTGGTGCGCGGCTCGCGGCGCTGGCGGGTTCCGGCGTACGAGATCGAGGAGATGGTCCAGGAGCTGCTGGCCCGCGACATGCGGTACGGCGCCGCGCACGAGGCACTGCCGCAGCGCATCGCGCACGCCGTGCTGGTGCGGATGGAGCAGGCGGGCGAGGCGCCCGACGACCGGGTGCAGAACGCGGTGGCCCGCAACACGGCGGTGAAGGCGGCCGTGAAGGCGATCTGGCCGGCGGTCGACCCGGCCAAGCTGGTGCTGCGGCTGCTGTCCGACCCGGAGTTCCTGGCGGAGCACGCCAAGGGGCTGCTGTCCGAGGACGAGCAGAAGGCGATCCTGTGGACCAGGCCCGCCCGCAGTGTGAAGAGCGCGAAGTGGTCGGCGGCGGACGCGGTGCTGATCGACGAGGCGGCCGACCTGGTGTCGCGTACGCACTCGCTGGGCCATGTCGTGATCGACGAGGCGCAGGACCTCTCCCCCATGCAGTACCGGGCGGTCGGGCGGCGCTGCTCGACCGGTTCGGCCACCGTCCTCGGTGACCTGGCGCAGGGCACGACGCCGTGGTCGACGCAGAGCTGGGAGCAGGCGCTGCACCACCTGGGCAAGGCGGACGCGGTGGTGGAGGAGCTGACGGCCGGTTTCCGTGTGCCGCGCGATGTGATCGCGTACGCCTCCCGGCTGCTCCCGGTGATCTCGCCGGGGCTCACGCCGGTGGAGTCGGTGCGTGAGTCGCCCGGTTCGCTGTCCGTGCGGGAGGTGGCGGACGCGGCGGCGCTGGACGCGGCGGTGGTCGCGGCGTGCGAGGAGTCGCTGGGCCACGAGGGGTCGATCGGCCTGATCGCCGCCGACGCCCGCGTCCCGGCCCTGGCCGACGCGCTGACGGCGGCCGGGCACACCTACCTCTCCCCCGGTCGGGAGACGACCGCGGAGACCCGGCTGACCCTGGTCCCGGCGTCGCTGGCGAAGGGCCTGGAGTACGACTACGTGGTGCTGGACGAACCGGCGGCCGTGGTCGACGGGGAGCCGGACGAGCGCACGGGCCTGCGCCGGCTGTACGTGGCGCTGACCCGTGCGGTCTCCGGGCTGACGGTGCTTCACTCGGCGCCGCTGCCGCAGGAGTTGGTGTAAGGGAGGAGCGGGGGCGGGGGGACCCTGGTCCACCCCCGCCCCCGTCCGGTCATCCGGCCGCGCAGGCCCGCCCGTTGAGCTTCACCGTGCCCGGGTCGGCCACCGGGCCCGTGGTGCTGCTGTTGAAGCCGAAGTCGACGGACGCCCCGGGTGCGAGGGTCCGGTTCCAGGACAGCGGCGCGGCCGTCACCGTCCGTCCGTACTGGGTGAGTTCGGCGCTCCAGGTGTGGCTGAGCCGCTGGTCGCCGGGCAGCAGCCAGGTCAGGGACCAGGGGGTGACGGCTTCGGTGCCGGTGTTCTTCACCGTGACCGTGGTGGTCGAGCCGGTGCTCCACGGGTGCGAGGAGTACGTGATCTCGCAGGCGCGGTCCGGTCCGGTGGCGTCGCCCGCGTCGTCCAGGTAGGAGGCGATGTAGGCCAGCGGCGCGTTCCAGTTGATGGCGACCTCGTTGGTGGCGTACGAGCCGTTGTCGTCGAGGTAGCACATGGCGGCGGCGCAGCCCTTGAGCTTCTGCGCGGCATCCGGGTCGCCCGAGGTGGGGGCGGTGAGGTTGGGGCCGCCCGCGAGGGAGCCGGCCGGCGGGTGCGGCAGGGACGGGTCGGACTGGTGCGCCCAGAACCGGTGGTGCTGGTTCTGCGAGGAGCGCTCGCCGTAGCCGGTGACGTAGGACTGGTTGAGCGGGTTGCGCCCGAACAGGTAGTCCGCGCCGCGCAGGACGGCGTCCCGGTAGCCGGGCTCGCCGGTGAGGTCGGCGGCGGTGGCCAGCACGATCATGTTGTTGAGCACCTGGCTGTTGGAGCCCCAGGTGTAGTTCTGGTCCTTGGGGGCGTACGGCACCCCGTACAGCTGGTCCTCGGTCTGCGCCTCGTAGCGGTCGGCGGCCGTGGTGACGACGGAGCGCACGTCGGCGAGCTGGGCGGCCGTCAGGTCGTTGGGCACGGTGGCCAGGGTCAGCACGCCGAGCCCGGCGGTCTCGCCCCACCACATGCCGCCGTCGGCGGGGAAGGCCTCGTCGGCGTCGCCGTGCAGCGGCGAGTCGAGCAGGGCCTGCCGGTAGGTGTCCTTACCGGTCGTCGTGAACAGCTCGGCGGCGGCCCAGTAGAACTCGTCGCGCACGTCGTTGTCCTCGTACGTGCCTCCTCCGACACCGTCGGCCGGGCTGGCGAGCACGGCCGGGTGCGCCTTGGCGGCGGCCCACGCCGTCTCGGCGGCGGTACGGCACTGGGCCGCGAAGTCCGCGTCGAAGGGGGCGTAGAGCCGGGCGCACTGGGCGGCGGTCGCGGCGAGGTTGAGGGTGGCGGCGGTGGTCGGCGGGTGCAGTTCGCGCTGCTCCGGGTCGAGTTCGGGCCGCATCGGCAGGCCGGTCCAGTTGGCGTCGTGCACCTTGTGGTGGGCCATGCCGGCCAGCGGCTGCCCGGCCGGGACCTGCATGCGCATCAGGAAGTCCAGCTCCCAGCGCGCCTCGTCGAGGATGTCGGGCACGTCGTTGCCGTGCTCGGGCACCCGCAGCGCGCCGTCGCCCAGCTCGGCGGCCTCGGCGCCGTCGGCGGTCAGGGTGCGCTCGTAGGTGTCCATCAGCTCGGCGACCGCGATGCCGCCGTTCACGACGTACTTGCCGTGGTCCCCGGCGTCGTACCAGCCGCCCCGCACGTCGAGCCGGTAGTCGCAGACGCCCGCCTGGCACGGCACGTCCGTGTCGCCCTTGTTGGGCGCCACCCCCAGGTGGCCGGCCGGGCGCGCGTACTCCTCGCCGACGAGGTCCGCGTCGATCGCGATGCCGCTGCGGTTCTGGTAGAAGTACGCGAGCGAGTCGGAGCGCAGGCCGTCGTAGAGGTCCGCGCGGATCGAGAAGGGCTCGCTGACCTGCCCGTCCGCCTCGACCGTGAAGCCGTCGCCGGTGGCGGTGGCGTCGCTGAAGTCGAAGGTGTGCACGTTCTGCCGGGAGGTCGGGTCCTCGCCCTTCGGCACGGTCGTGCCGCTCGCGGCCGTCGAGCCGTCGGCCGCCTTCAGTTTCCACGGCAGCGGGTCGGTCGCGTCGGTGACCAGGGTGCCGGTCTTGGGGCCCTTGGGCAGATAGCCGACCTGGTTGACGCGGACGGGCGAGCCGGTGTCGGGCTCGTACACGGGCGGCTCGGCGCCCCCGCGCAGCGACACGTCGTCCACGCAGAAGGTGGCCGCCGCCGCGCCCCCGCCGATCTGGAAGGCGAGCTGGGCGGCGTCCCGGTCGGCGGTCGCGGTGAAGACATGGGTGAACGGGGTGGCCTCGGCGCCGATCAGGTCGGTCTCGGCGAGGTCGGTGGTGTAGGGCTCCGTCGCCATCTGCACGTTGGTGTGGATGGACAGCGGCGCGGTCGAACTGGCCGTGTACGTCAGGGTGTACGTCTCCCCCGCGACGAGCGGGATGTCGTTCTGCCCGATGATCGTGTCCCACGGGTTGGCGGTCCCCGCCGGCGCGTCGGCGCAGAGCCGCCCGTCGACGACCGCGACCGGCGCGTTGGCCGTCGACCACCAGGGGGCGGTCCCGGCGGAGAAGTCGCCGTTGGTGATCTGCTCCGGGGCGGGGTCGCCGTCGGCGGCGACGGCACCGGGGGCCGTGAGGATGCCGCCGCAGAGCGCGGCGGCGGCCAGTGCACCGAGCGCACGGCGTCTGCGCCGGGTGGAGGGGGGTGGGGAGGCGTTCACCGGGGGCCTTTCGTCGTGGGGACGGAAGAAAGCGTGATGGGAGCGCTCCCACGACAGACGGGCATGCCGGGGAGGCGCGCCATGGGAGCGTTCCCATCACCGCGAGGCCATTGTGGGGCGGGGGGTGGGTGTTGCGCCAGGGTCATGACAGGGCGGCGTTCCGCCGCGTCGCGGGGCGGCGGCGGAATTCCAGCCTCTCCGGCGATCGAGGAGCGGCGCCCGCGACAACGGGCAGAGGCGAAACCAAGCCCCTCCGGGGATCGAGGAGCGGGGTCCGGGGCAGCACCCCCGCGCCCGCGCCCCGCCACGGGCGCACCCGGAGGCACCACGCCCCCCCCGGGGCCCCAGCGCCTAGCGGTCGAGCACCGCCCGCCACTCCCGCACCGCATCCGCGTCCACCGGCCCCGACCAGCCCCCGGGCCGCGCGGCGCCGCCGATGTGGACGGCGTCGATGCCGGCGGCCAGAAGCTCCGGCAGGTGCTCCAGGCGGAGGCCGCCCCCACGAGAAATCCGCGGCTCGCACCCCGGCTCGCCCGCCCACCCCGCCTCGGCCACCAACGTGGGTATCCCCGCGTCCACCCCCGGCCCGGTCGACCCGGTCAACGCCCTGGACGGACATGCCCGACCGGCCTCGCCCACCGGTCCTCAGCCCGGCGAGACGAAGCCGGACTCGTATGCCGCGATGACCGCCTGAGTGCGGTCCCGTGCGCCGAGTTTCGCCAGTACGGAGCTGACGTGCGACTTCACGGTCTCGGTCCCCACCACCAGACGCGCGGCGATCTCCGCGTTCGAGAGCCCTCGCGCCATGAGACGCAGCACCTCCCCCTCCCGCTCGGTCAGTGCGGCACGCTCCATGGCGAGCCGGGCACCGGTATTGACGTGGTCCTGGCCGTAGGAGGAAGCCAGCTGCCGCACGGCCGCCGGGAACAACAGTGAGTCGCCCTCGGCCACCAACCGTACGGCGTGCACGATCTCCGCCGGCCGGGCCCGCTTGAGCAGGAAGCCGTCGGCTCCCGCGCGCAGCGCCCCGTACACGTACTCGTCGTTCTCAAAGGTCGTCACCACCAGGATCTTCGGCGGGTCCGGCACGGTGCGCAGCACCGCACGCGTGGCCTCGATGCCGTCCATCAGCGGCATGCGTACGTCCATGACGACGACGTCGGGGCGCAGTTGCCGTACCAAGGGGATCACGGCGGCCCCGTCGGCGGCCTCACCCACCACTTCGATGTCCGGCCGGGCCTCCAGCACGGCGCGCAGCCCGACGCGCACGAGCGGCTCGTCGTCAACCAGGAGAACGGTGAGCGGCATCCGGTCAGCCTAGGTCAGCTACAGCGGCAGATCGACGCGCAGCAGCCATTGACCGCCCTGCCGTCCCGCCTCGGCCTCGCCCCCGAGCAGCGCGGCACGCTCACGGATGCCGCGCAGCCCTCTGCCACCGCCCGTGCCGGCCACCGGCGCCGGATCGGGCAACGGATTACGCACCTCGAGCCGCAGCCGCGCCGCCTCCACGATGATGCGCACACCGATACGTACGGGGCCCGCGTGCCGCAGCACGTTGGTGAGGGCTTCCTGAAGCATCCGGTAGACCTCGCGGGAGACCGGCCCCGGAAGGTGCTCCAACGGCCCGGTCACTTCGGCGTCGACCTGCGCTCCCGAGGACCGTGCGGAATCCAGCAGACGGGCCGCCTCGTCAAGAGCCGGACGCGCGCCGGCCGGCCGTCCCGTCTCGCGCAGAACGAGCAGGACGCGGTCCAGATCCTCCAGGGCGGCCCGTCCCGTCTCCTCGATGGCCTCCAGGGCCCGGTCGGTGAAATCCGGGTCACCCGCCGCCCGGGCGGCACCGGCCTGCACCACGGCCAGCGTCAGCGCGTGGCCGAGCGTGTCGTGCAACTCCCGCGCGATTTCGTTGCGTTCAAGCAGCTGCTCGGTGCGCTTCTCCAACTCGGCCAGCCGCTCCTTGACCGAAGGCCCGAGCAGTCGGCGGGCAGCCCGGGCCATCAGCGCCCCCGCCCCGGCGGCCACCATGACCAGCACCAGCACGGGCAACGGTGCCAGCAGGACGTACACCCAGTCCGCACCCGGAACGTACGGCAGCGGTCCGGCCGGGCCGGAATCCCCTGCTGCCGCCCCGGCAAGCGACAGCGCGAGCGTCAGCAAGGCGTTGGTCAGGAGCGCGAGGGCGAGCCCTGCTTCCAGCCGCAGGACCAGCCAGGCACCGGTTCGCGTCCGGTCGGCCAGCGAAGCGGAGAACACGGTGGAAACGCCGGGGTCCTCGTCATTCCTCACGCGTGCGTGCGGCCCGGGAAACAGCATCAGCCGCGCCTGCAGCCCCTCCGCGTGACGGACCGAGGGCACCATGCCGGCGGCCAGGGCCAGGGGGACGGGAAGGGCCGCGACCAGCAACCAGTCGTGCGGCGACGGGTTGCCCAGCCCCGGATAGACCAGGGCGCAGGCGAGCGGCACGATCGCGCCCACCAGCACGTGCAGCCAGCGGGTGTAGGTCACCGCGCGTGTCAGCGGCAGCAGGAAGCCCAGCATGCCGACATCGTGACAGAGCAGCGGGGGCCGCTGTCTCCCCCGTGCGGGGGAGACGCTCTCCCCGGCCGGGGGATGTCCGCACGCGCTCGCCCGGCCACGCTGAGGCCATGACCAGCATCGATGTCGAAGAGCTCACCAAGGAGCACAGCGGTACCCGGGCCGTCGACCGTCTGACGTGCAGCATCGAACCGGGCCGGGTCACCGGGTTCCTCGGACCCAACGGCGCCGGCAAGTCCACCACCATGCGCCTCGTCCTCGGCCTGGACCGCCCCACCTCCGGCACCGCCACGGTCGGCGGCCACCCCTATGCGACGCTGCGCGAGCCCCTGCGCACCGTCGGCACCCTTTTGGACGCGCAAGCAGCTCACGGTTCCCGCACCGCCCGGGACCATCTGCGCTTCCTCGCCGTCAGCAACTGCCTCCCGGTACGCCGCGTGGACGAGGTCCTTCAGGGCACCGGTCTCACCGCTGTCGCACACCGCCGGATCAGAACCTTCTCGCTCGGCATGCGCCAGCGGCTCGGCATCGCCGCCGCGCTTCTGGGGGATCCACCCGTCCTCATGCTGGACGAGCCCACCAACGGCCTCGACCCGGAAGGGATCATCTGGATCCGCCACTTGCTGCGCCGGCTCGCCCGCGAAGGCCGCACGGTCCTGGTCTCCAGCCACCTCATGAACGAGACCGCAGCTTTCGCCGACCATCTCGTCGTCCTCGGCAAGGGCCGGCTCCTCGCCGACATCCCGACCCAGGACTTCATCGAGCAGCACAGCCACCCACGTGTACGTGTACGCACCAGTGACCCCGGCCGACTGCGGGCCGCTCTGCCGGACCTGGGACACACGGTCGCGGAAGACGATGACGGCCGCTGGGTCATCGACGGCGCCACGGCTGAACAGATCGGGGCCGCCGCAGCCCGCGCGGGCGTTCCCGTCCTCGAACTCACCGACGTACGAGCTTCCTTGGAGCAGGCATACCTCGCTCTCACGGCCGCCGATGCGGAATTCGCAGCCGTAGACCCCGCGCTCCCGACCACTCACCGGAGGGCCTGACCATGCCCGTCACCGCGGTACTCCACTCCGAGTGGATCAAAATCAGGTCGATCCGGGCGAGCTTCGGATCACTCCTCGCGATCTTCGCCGCCACGCTGGCCATCACCCTGCTCGTCTTCGCCACCGTGGGCCGCGCGGAGGCGGAAGGAAGCGAGGACCCCGTCTTCGGAGCCTTCTACGCGATCAACTTCGCGCAGATCGCCGCGATCGCCTTCGGGGCCACCACCGTATCCTCCGAGTACGCGGGCGGCGCTCTCCGGATCTCCCTGTCGGCGGTGCCGCGCCGGGGTCTCTTCTACGCGGCCAAGACTGCGGTCGTGGCCACGGCCGCCCTCGTCGTGGGACTCGCTACCACGTTCGCCACCTTCTTCGGGGGCCAGGCGTTCCTGGGAACGTACGCCATCGGCCTCGGTGAGCCGGGAGCCCTGCGGGCCTGCGTCGGCGGGGGGATCTACCTCGCCCTGATGGCCTTGTTCGCCACGGGGCTCACTTTCCTCCTGCGCAGCGCCGTCGCGGTGCTCAGCCTGCTCATCCCCTTCATCCTGATCGTGTCCTTCGTGGTCGGAGGCATCGCCGAGGGTGCCGCCGCCTTTCTTCCCGACCGCGCCGGACAACAAATCCTGCACCAGACCCCGGCAGGAGACCTCGGCCCTTGGACAGGTATCGCCGTGACCGCGCTGTGGGCAGCAGCCGCGCTCGCGTCCGGTTGGTGGGCAATGCACCGACGCGACGCCTGAAACACGAAACGGCCACTCACCCCCCGCCCGCCAATCCCAGCCACGCCGTCAATCCCAGCCACGCCGCCAGATCAAGCCCCTCCGGCGCCTGAGGAGCGGGGTCCGGCGGCAGCGCCCCCAAAACCACGGCGCGGCGCGCAGACGGCAAACCCACCCCGCCAGCTCCAGCCCCTCCGGCGCTTGAGGAGCGGGGGTACGGGGGCAGCGCCCCCGGGACCACAGCACGCAACGGGGCGCAGCAGGCCCTCCGCCCGAGGGCTACGCGTCGAGCACCGCCCGCCACTCCCGTACCGCCTCCGCGTCCACCGGCCCGGCCCAGCCACCCGGCCGCGCCGCGCCGCCGATGTGGACGGCGTCGATGCCGGCGGCCAGGAGCGCCGGCAGATGCTCCAGCCGCAACCCGCCCCCGACGAGGATCTGCGGCTCGTAGCCCGGCTCCCCCGCGCGGCCCGCCTCGGCCACCAGCGTCGGGATGCCCGCGTCCACCCCGGCCGGGGAGCCCGCCGTGAGGTACGTGTCCAGTCCCGGCAGGTCCGCGAGCGCCTTGCGCAGGGCGTCCCGGTCGGCGGCGTGGTCGATCGCGCGGTGGAAGGTCCAGGGGCGGCCCTCCAGTTCGGCGACGAGCCGTTCGACCGCCACCAGGTCGGGGTGGCCGCCCGCGTCCAGGAAGCCGAGTACGAACTCCTCCGCGCCCTCGGACCGCAGCTCGCGGGCCTTGCGTACGAGTACGTCGATGTCGCCGGCCGCGAAGCCGTCGGCGACCCTGAGCATCACGCGCAGCGGGATGTCCACCGCGGCCCGGATCGCCGCGAAGGTCGCGCGGGACGGGGTGAGGCCGTCCGCCGCCATGTCGGTGACCAGCTCAAGCCGGTCCGCACCACCCGCCTGGGCGGCGACCGCGTCCTCCGCGTCGAGAGCGATCACCTCCAGGACTGCACGGTTGCTCATGGGAACCCAATCCTCCAGGAAACAGCTACAGGTCTAGTCCAATGGCCCAGCCTACGGGGCGGTAGGCGGGGGCGCAGCCCTCACCGTGAACGTGAAGATACGCGAGGCCGGACGCGCGACGGGCGACCACCGGCGGGCGGTCCGGGCGCCACCGGGGGCCGCCCTTGCCTCTCGATAGGGGGTGGGGGTATACATGGAGAGAGGAAGAGATACCCCTAGGGGGTATGAAGCGGCCGATTGAGGAGGGCCCCGTGTCCACGCAGACCGCAGCCACCACCGGCGCCACCGGAACCGTCCCCGCCGCAGAGGTCGAGCTCGCCATCGGGGGCATGACGTGCGCGTCGTGCGCGGCCCGTATCGAGAAGAAGCTCAACCGGATGGACGGCGTCACCGCCACCGTCAACTACGCCACCGAGAAGGCCCGCGTCCGCTACGACGGCGCCGGCGTCTCCGTACCGGACCTCATCGCCACGGTCGAGCGGACCGGCTACACCGCGCACGAGCCCGCTCCCCCGGCGCGCGCCGCCGAGGACGCGGCCGCGTCCCCCGTCCGGGAGGCGGACGCGCTGCGGCAGCGGCTGGTCACGGCCGTGCTCCTCGCCGTGCCGGTGATCGCGATGTCGATGATCCCCCGGCTCCAGTTCGACAACTGGCAGTGGCTGGCCCTGACCCTCACCGCGCCCGTGGTCACGTATGCCGCCTGGCCGTTCCACCGCGCCGCGTGGACCAACGCCCGGCACGGCGCGGCGACGATGGACACGCTGATCTCGCTCGGCACCTCCGCCGCGTTCCTGTGGTCGGTGTGGGCGCTGTTCTTCGGCACCGCCGGGATGACCGGCATGACGCATCCCTTCGAGCTGACCATCGGCCGCGGCGACGGCGCCGGGAACATATACCTGGAAGCGGCGTCGGGCGTCACCGCGTTCATCCTCGCCGGGCGGTACTTCGAGGCCCGCTCCAAGCGGAAGGCGGGTGCCGCGCTGCGGGCGCTGCTCGAACTGGGCGCCAAGGAGGTCACCGTCCTGCGCGCCGGCCGCGAGGTCACCGTGGACACGGCGGACCTCCGGGTCGGCGACCGCTTCCTGGTCCGGCCGGGCGAGAAGATCGCGACGGACGGCGTGGTCGTCGAGGGCTCGTCCGCCGTGGACGCCTCCATGCTCACCGGCGAGTCCGTCCCCGTGGAGGCCGGCGTCGGCGACACGGTGACCGGTGCGACGCTCAACGTCTCCGGCCGGCTCGTCGTCGAGGCGACCCGCGTGGGCGCGGACACCCAGCTGGCCCGGATGGCGAAGCTCGTCGAGGACGCGCAGAACGGCAAGGCGGCGGCGCAGCGGCTGGCCGACCGGATCTCGGCGGTGTTCGTGCCCGTGGTCATCGCGCTCGCGCTGGGCACGCTGGGCTTCTGGCTGGCCGACGGGGCGGGGCTGACGGCGGCGTTCACGGCGGCGGTGGCCGTCCTGATCATCGCCTGCCCCTGCGCCCTGGGCCTGGCCACACCCACCGCCCTCATGGTCGGCACC
>NZ_JBEYCF010000011.1:0-159006 GCF_040632605.1 Streptomyces sp. NPDC019224
AGTGGAACAAGAACCCCAAGCCGTTCATCTGGACCAAGACCGCCGACGACATCCTCGACACCCTCGCCGCATACTGCACACGAATTAACGACTCAGGACACTAGGGCCTGTATCAAGTCGTGATCAGGCTGTTCCGAGGTGGCGGATCCAGAGGAGTGCGCCGCAGAGTTCGAGGGCTGCTTGGTAGCTGTCGGGGCGTTTGTCGTACCGGACGGCGAGGCCGCGCCAGTCCTTGATCTTGTTGATGGTGCGCTCGACGGTGTTCCGCTCTTTGTACAGCTCGGTGTCGTGGGAGAGGGGTCTGCCGCCCCGGCATCCCTTCTTCCTGCGGTTCGTGGCCTGGTCCTTCTTCTCCGGGATCACTGCCTTGATGCTGCGCTTCCGCAGGTGGGTGCGATTCCTGCGGGAGGAGTAAGCCTTGTCACCGGCAACGGCATCCGGGCGGGTGCGGGGTCGGCCGACCGGGCCGGGTACTCGGATGCCTTGGAGGACGGGGATGAATTGCGGGCTGTCCCCGGCCTGCCCGGCGGTGATCACGAAGGAGAGCGGGAGACAGTCCCGGGTGCAGGACAGGTGCGTCTTCGTGGTCAGTCCGCCGCGGGATCGTCCCAGGGCGGCAGCTGCAAGGCGGGCCTTGTGGCGACGTTTCAGCAGCCGTCGCTCGGCCCGCCCGGAGTCGGGTTCCGGATCTTCTTGTCCGGCTTGTCCCTCGGGGCGTCCCCTTTTTCGGCCAGGGTCTTCTCCAGGGCATCGAGGGTCTCGGCGTCGAGGACCAGGCCCGCGGCGTCGTGGTGGGCGCGGGCCGTGGTCGAGTCCACGCTGACCAGCGACAAGTCGACCAGGCCCCGTTTCGCGGCCTCGGCGATCGCGCCCTGGAAGATCGCGGTGAACACCCCGGCGTCCCGCCACTTCCGGAACCGGCCGTAGACCGTGGACCAGGGTCCGAAGCGTTCGGGAAGCTCCCGCCACTTCGCCCCGTTCCGGAACCGCCAGACCACCCCTTCGAACTGTTCTCGCAGGTGAGAGGGGTACGGCCCGTACTCACCGATCGGCAGGAACGACTCTATGAACTCCCATGCTTCATCAGTCAGTTGAGGGCGAGACATCCTGCTGTTCTACCCGACCACCCGGAACCGCAACGGACCGGGGGTCAGGTAGATCACGACTTGATACAGGCCCTAGCAGTCGGTTGGGCTCTGACCTCGATTCTTCCGAGGGGTGATGTCGTCTCCGTGAGCGGCTGGCTGCCCGTTATGTCCCGCGCCGTGTCGGGACTGGCCGTCGCGTGACGCTGCGGGGCGTCGGGTTCCACGGGCCCGAGGGTGGTGCGGTGCTCTCCTCTCCGGTGTCGTTGGGGTGGTGGCCGGCCGTCAGGTGAGGGCCGGGAACTCGGTGGCCCGTTGCCACGCGGTGGTGAACGTCGACGCCCATGGCCATGCTTGGTCGAGGTGGAGGGTGTGGCGTCGGGCGTGGGTGGTGAGGCGGGCGGGCAGGTGGTAGAGCTTCCTGCGGATTGTCTCGGGTTCGGCCTTGGCGAGTTCGGGTTCGTCGTGCAGGAGGAGCCGCGTCCAGGCGTCGAGGTCGGCGGCAATCGTGGCGGCCAGAACCCAGGCGGTGTTGATCTGCCAGGACTTCGAGGGCAGCAGTCCGAGCCCGACCCGTTTGATCGCTTTGACGCGGTCCTCCACTTCGGCGTGGTCGCGGTAGAGGGCGTCGACGAACCACACCTGTCCGGAAGCCGGGACGCCGGACAGCCCGCGGTGGTCGGGGATGTTCGTGGCGACGATCTGGTAGCGCCGGCCGGTGGCCTGCTCGAAGGCGGTCAGCTTCTTCAGATCCCGCCGTGAGGGCTTGACCCGGCGCACGATCAGCCGCATCCCTGCCGGCCACCCGGTCAGGTCACGCAGGCCCGTGAGCTCGGCGACTTGGTAGGAGACCGTCCCGCCGTCGGGGCCCGTGATCTCGTGGACCTCGCCGTCCTGCCGCAGCGCGGGTGTCCACACCTCCTCGGGCAGCAGCGCGATCGCCGCCTCGTCAGCGGTGTGGATCGCCCAGCCGGTCACCCACCGCATCCTCCTGCGGCTCGTGGTCAGATGCTGGAGATGGTCCAGGATGTCGTGGCTGAAGGCAGCACCGTCGATCCTGATCAGCAGCTTCGACCACAGCGGCAGCGCGAGCTGCCGCAGCGCGGCGGCCAGAACCGTCTTGTGGTCGGCGACGTCGTTGGCGGCCGCGTTCCCGGGCTGCAGCAGCATGGCCGCGCACTCACGGGTGTTGGCCACCCAGGCACCGAGCGGATGGTGCCCCAGGTGCCCTTGAACGTCCCCGCCGCCCCTTCCTTCCTGCTGGCACAGGTCACGACGGTGGCGTCCAGGTCGAGGACGTACCAGCCGGTGAGTTTTTGGCCGCACACCGATATCCAGGGGAAACCGGCAGGTCGCAGGGCCAGCCAGGTCCACACGAGTCGTCGTGTCACGGCGCGGACCCGCTCGATACGCGCCGCCACCGGGCCGTCGACCTCCTCCAGGACCCTTCGCAGGGTGTTGTCCGAGACCGGCCTCAAAAACAACGCCCGCCAGTGGTGTTGGAGTTGCTCGGTCTCCAGAACGCTCGTGGCGCCGGGCGCGATCGCGCAGGCGAGCTGGACCAGCGCCATGCCCCGGTCCCGCCACCCCGGTCCGGTGCCCCGCGGCAACACCGCGCTCCGCGCGGCGGTCAGGCCCACCCGGTCCGCGACACGACGCAGCAGCACGATCCCCGCGTGCCCGACAAGACGCTTGCCGTCGGCCCGCACGTCGAGCCGGTGATCCCATTCGGTAGTCTGCACCTGTTGGGTGTCTCTTCCTTGCGATGTTTTTGATCTAGACAATCCAGATCATTGCAGGTGAGAGGCACCCTTCTCCTGTCAGGGCGTCAGGTGACGGACACAGCTGAATTCATGAGGCTGAAGGACCCTCGGTTCCCACTCTTGGGCTACCGGCTCACGCCGGCGGCTGGGGCCGGGGGTCCTTTGCTCTCATCCTCTCTTTGGAAGAAGCACCCTCCTTGTTCGGTAGGGCCCGCCAGGCCCGGGAGCAGGAGCTTTCCGCGCCTGGGACACGGTTCGGTTGATGCCGTCCAAGTCCTCTAGGTACTCCACCAACCTGGCCTTGTCCTCCTGGGGTAAGGCATCGGCCATCTTGGCTAGCAGCTCAGTCGTTTCCGCAGGTGAGGGGCCGCTTCTCATGCGCCCTCACGGCGCTTGTCGGCCCGCCTCTCCTCTTGGGAATTGATGTAGTTGTAAACGGTGAACCGGGAGACACCCAGCGCCCCCGCCACGGTCTCGACCCCGTGTCGTACGGAGAAGGCACCGCGCGCCTCCAGCAAGCGGACGGCCTCCTGCTTGGCCTTGCGGTCCAGCTCGGCCAGCGGTACGCCGTGCCGGCGCTCCATCGCGGCCAGGATGTGGTCCAGCGACTCCGAGAGCTGCGGCAGCCGGACCGCCACGACGTCCTCGCCCTCCCAGGCCAGCACCACGTCGTCGGGGGCCGCGTCCCCGGGTCCGAGGAGCTCGGCGCCCATGGCGTCGGCGAGCGGCTTCACGGCGGTGACGAGGGGGTGGTCCACCGGTCCGGTCACTTCGGGTCCTCTCCGATGACGTTGACCTGGAGCGAGACCCGGGTGGCACCCGATGCCAGCGCCTGCCGCAGCAGGCTGTCCACCGCGGTGAGCACCCGGTCGGCGCTCCCCTCCGCCGTGTTGCCGAACGGGCCGACGTCCACGGCCTCCAGTTCGGCCCCCTGGATGACCTCGCGCGCCACGACCGCGTGCGCGGGCGCCTCGTCGAGGTCGAAGGGCTCGGTGGTGAACTCCACTCTCAAGCGCATGGGTGCCTCCCTGGTACGTCGCACCGCCTCCGGGGCGACTCGCGGCTCGGGCACGACCCTAACGCCCGCCCGCCGGGCTCCCGCACCGGCGGCACACGGACCGCGGCCGGGGGCCGCGAGGGGGTGCCGCCCGCCGGGAGAGCTCCGAGCAGGGTGCGGGGGCCGGCGGGGAACGTCACGCGAGGCACCTCCTGGGGGCGGTCGCGTGGGATGCGCCGGCCGCAGTGGCCCCCTTCGAGGCGCCGCAAGAGGTGCACCGGTCGTTGCACAGATGCAACACCGGGCCGCCCCGGGGCCCCGGTGGGCCGTGCCGACCGGGTGGTCCCGCCGGCCCCACCGGGCAGCCCCGCCGAGCCGACCGGGGCCCGCCCCGCCCCGCCGCGCCACCGCCCCGTCAGCCGCCCGGCTGGATGTCGCCGCGCGTCGAGGACGTGATCGGCTCGCGCTGGGCGAAGTCGCCCGGAGGGATGCCCGGGTGGTGGCCGCCCTCGACGGGCCGCACGGCGGCGGCCGGGCCGGGTGCCGGCCTGGAGACGATCCGGTAGCGGTCGCCCCGGTAGAGCGAGTGCACGTACTCGACGGGGCGGCCGGCGGTGTCCGAGGTCAGCCGCTCGAAGAGCAGGGCCGGGGAGAGTTCCGGCACGTCCAGGAGGCGGGCCTCGGCCCGGGTCACCACGGTCGGCTCGATCGCCTGGACCGCTTCGTGGACGTGCACGTCGCGGCGCCCGCGCAGGTGAACGCGAGGGTCGCCGCGTACCGCGCGGGCGGGACGACGTTCCAGGACACGGTTTTGGCCAGTTGATCCGGTAGCCGGGGAACCGGGCGGGGCGGGCGGCCGACGGGCCTCCGCCCCGCCTTTCGTGTGCCCGGCGAGGGGCGGGCGGGGCCCTCCCGACCGGCCCGCATTCCGGGCACCCCCTTGACAGCCTCGCCACCCTCCGGGCAATCTTCCGTTGAGCAGAAACAAACTTCCGCGATACGGAAGGAGCGCCGAAACCCTCATGGGCTACCCGGACCAGCGCTTCGATGTGAACCTCTCGATCCTCTTCACGGAACTCCCGCTCCTGGAGCGGCCCGCGGCAGCCGCCGCGGCCGGCTTCACGGCGGTCGAGCTGTGGTGGCCCTGGACCGAGACCCCCACTCCCGACCGGGCCGAGCTCGACGCCCTCAAGAAGGCGCTCGACGACGCCGGCACCCAACTGGTGGGTCTGAACTTCTACGCCGGACAGCTCCCCGGCCCCGACCGCGGCGCGCTCTCCGTGCCCGGCGCGGAGTCGGACCGCTTCCGGGCCAACATCGAGGTGGCGGCCGACTTCGCCGCCTCGGCCGGCTGCAGGGCGCTCAACGCGCTCTACGGCAACCGGGTCGACGGCGTCGACCCGGCCGCCCAGGACGAACTGGCCCTGGAGAACCTGGTCCTGGCCGCCCGCGCCGCCGACCGGATCGGCGCGGTGCTGCTGATCGAGACCCTGAACGCGCCGGAGTCGCCGCGCTATCCGCTGGTGAGCGCGCCGGCCGGCATCGAGGTCGTGGACCGGGTCAACGCCGCGACCGGCCTCGGCAACGCGAAGTTCCTGCTGGACCTGTACCACCTGTCGATGAACGGCGAGGACCTGAGCCAGGCCATCGCCGCGTACGCCGACCGGACCGGTCACGTCCAGATCGCCGACAACCCGGGCCGCGGCGCGCCCGGCACCGGCTCACTCCCCCTGGAGCAGCTCCTCGACGAGCTGACGAAGGCCGGTTACGAGGGCTGGGTCGGGCTGGAGTACAAGCCCGGCGACCGCCCGAGCGCCGACGCCTTCGACTGGCTCCCGGCCGCGGCGCGGCCCGCCCGCTGAGCGCGGCGAGAGCCCCTCCCCACGTAGATCTCCCCACGTAGATCGGAAGACACCCTCATGAGCGACAACCTCCCCAAGGTCGCGTGGATCGGTCTCGGCATCATGGGTTCACCCATGTCGGAGAACCTGGTCAAGGCCGGTTACGACGTCACCGGTTACACCCTGGAGCAGGACAAGGTGGACCGGCTGGCCGCGGCCGGCGGCACCGGCGCCTCATCGATCGCCGAGGCGGTGAGGGACGCGGACGTGATCATCACGATGGTGCCCGCGTCCCCGCAGGTGGAGGCGGTGGCGTACGGACCCGGGGGCATCCTGGAGAACGCGAAGCGCGGGGCGCTGCTGATCGACATGTCCTCGATCACCCCACAGACCTCCGTGGACCTCGCGAAGAACGCCGCGGAGAAGGGCATCCGGGCCCTGGACGCCCCCGTCTCCGGCGGCGAGGCCGGCGCCATCGAGGCCGTGCTGTCCATCATGGTGGGCGGCGAGCAGGCCGACTTCGACGCGGCGAAGCCGCTGCTCGAAGCGCTCGGCAGGACCATCGTGCTGTGCGGCCCGCACGGCTCCGGCCAGACCGTGAAGGCCGCCAACCAGCTGATCGTCGCGGTGAACATCCAGGCGTGCGCGGAGGCCGTGGTCTTCCTGGAGAAGTCCGGGGTCGACCTCGGCGCCGCGCTGGACGTACTGAACGGCGGCCTGGCCGGCTCGACGGTGCTGACCCGCAAGAAGGACAACTTCCTCAACCGGGACTTCGCCCCGGGCTTCCGGATCGACCTGCACCACAAGGACATGGGCATCGTCACGGACGCCGCCCGCAACGTCGGTGCCGCGCTGCCCGTCGGCGGCGTGGTCGCCCAGCTCGTCGCCTCGCTGCGCGCGCAGGGCGACGGCGGCCTGGACCACTCGGCGCTGCTGCGCTCGGTCGAGCGGCTGTCCGGTCAGCCCGTCCAGGACTGAGCCCGGCCGCTCCCCCTTTCCCTCCAGACTTCCGGACGGTGCCGGCGCTGACACCTGTCCTGTCGCGCCCAGGCGCCGGCGCCGTCCGGAACACCCTCCCACCACGAATTTCAACAAACTGTTGACGTCTGGTTCGGAGCGTACCTACGCTCCTGGAGCCCCGAGCCGTCGCAGTTCAGCAGCTCCCGTACGGAAGGTCGCTCCGACACCATGACGCAGCGTGTGCTTACGACCGAGTCCGGCGCCCCGGTCGCCGACAACCAGAACTCCGCCACCGCGGGCGCCGGAGGCCCGATCCTCCTCCAGGACGGCCACCTCCTGGAGAAGCTCGCCCGCTTCAACCGGGAGCGCATCCCGGAGCGCGTGGTGCACGCCCGGGGCTCCGGCGCGTACGGCTACTTCGAGGTGACCGACGACGTCACGGCTTACACCCGCGCCGACTTCCTCTCCGAGGTGGGCCGCCGCACCGAGACGTTCCTGCGCTTCTCCACCGTCGCCGACTCGCTGGGCGGCGCGGACGCGGTGCGCGACCCGCGCGGTTTCGCCGTCAAGTTCTATACGAACGAGGGAAATTACGACCTCGTCGGGAACAACACCCCGGTGTTCTTCATCAAGGACCCGATCAAGTTCCCCGACTTCATCCACTCGCAGAAGCGCGATCCGTTCACGGGCCGTCAGGAGCCGGACAACGTCTGGGACTTCTGGGCGAACTCCCCCGAGGCCACGCACCAGGTGACCTGGCTGATGGGCGACCGGGGCATCCCGGCCTCGTACCGCCACATGAACGGTTTCGGCTCGCACACGTACCAGTGGACGAACGCCGCGGGTGACGCGCACTTCGTGAAGTACCACTTCAAGACGAACCAGGGCGTGCGGTCGCTCTCCGCCGAGCAGGCCGCCGAGCTCGTCGGCAAGGACGCCGACTCGCACCAGACGGACCTGCTGCAGGCCATCGAGCGCGGCATGAACCCGTCCTGGACGCTGTACGTGCAGCTCATGCCGGCCGCCGAAGCCGCGGACTACCGCTTCAACCCGTTCGACGTGACGAAGGTGTGGCCGCACGTGGACTACCCGCTCCAGCGGGTCGGCCGGCTGGTGCTCGACCGCAACCCGGACAACGTCTTCGCCGAGGTCGAGCAGGCGGCGTTCTCGCCGAACAACTTCGTGCCCGGCATCGGCCCGTCCCCGGACAAGATGCTCCAGGGCCGCCTGTTCGCCTACGCGGACGCGCAGCGCTACCGCCTGGGCATCAACCACACCCAGCTCCCGGTGAACGCCCCGCGCGCGACGACCGCCGACAACTACGGCCGCGACGGCCTCCACGCCACCCGCTACGGCTCGCGCCACGACAAGAACTACGAGCCCAACTCGTACGCGGGCCCCGCCCAGACGGACGCGGCGCTCTCCGCCCCGCTCCCCGTCCAGGGCTGGACCGGCACCCACGAGGCGCCCGCCCACACCAAGGACGACGACTTCTTCCAGGCGGGCGAGCTGTACCGGCTGATGTCGGCCGACGAGAAGGACCGCCTGATCGCGAACATCGCGGGCGGCCTCTCCCAGGTCTCCCGGGACGACGTCGTCGAGAAGAACCTCGCCCACTTCCACGCGGCCGACCCCGAGTACGGCAAGCGCGTGGAGGAGGCGGTCCGCGCCCTCCGCGAGGACTGACCTCCCCCGAGCCCTGCCCGCGCCGACGCGCCCACCCGGATGAGGGGTAGTCGCCCGGCGCGGGCAGGACGAGGCCGCGGCGGCGGTGCGATACCAGTGCGGTGGTACAGGGGCGGGCGGCCCGGTCACCAGACCCGAAGGCCCGTGCAGCCCCCCTTCGCGCTTCCGCCGCGGCCCCTGTTCCCCCTGGACCAGGGCGTGGAGTACGGATACGGTCCCGTACTCCACGCCCTTCCGGGTTCGTCCCGGGTGGGTCGTTGCTGCCGCAGCGCTGGGCTCGTGCCGGCGAAGTCCGATCCATCCGAATCAGTGAGGGGATGCTGGTGTGCTCACCCTGAGAGATGTCGTCGACGATCCGCTGCCCCTGACACACCACCTCGCACTGAACGACGCTCCGGACTCGGTGTTCCGTCCTCTCGTCCACACCGACGCGAACCGTCTGGCAGGTTTCCTTGCGGGCTTGTCGCCCGGAACAAGGCGGCTGAGTACGTTCGACGGGTACGGCCTCGCCACCGCGCAGGAGCTGTGCGACGCGATCGCGCGCTACGACAAGCTCAGGCTCGTTCTTGAGGAAGTGCCGTCCGGCAGGATCGTCGGCCTGTTCGAGTTCAGCCTCGACCTCCACCCCGCGGACGTGGCCCGCTATCGCGGGACCGGCATCCACCTTTCGACAACCGATTGCCGGTTCGGCCTCACGCTGGCCGACGACTACCAGGGACGAGGGGTGGGAACGCACATCTTCCCGCTCGTCACGGACATCGCACGGCGCTTCGGCAAGCAGCGGATCATCCTCTGGGGTGGCGTCCTCGCCGACAACCCCCGCGCCATCCGCTACTACGAGAAGAACGGCTTCCGCTCCGCCGGCTCCTTCACCGGGGCGGACGGCGCCCGGTCGCTCGACATGATCCTGGACCTGGATGCCCCGTGAGGAATTTCGGCGCGAACCCGGTGGACCCGGGTCAGTCGATGCCTTCGATGACGCGGAAGTCGCGCTCGACCCCGCCGGAGAGGGCGGCCAGCGCCTCCTGGTAGGCCAGGCTCTCGCGCGCCGCGACGGCCTGCTCGAAGCTGTCGAACTCGACCAGGACGGTGCGCTCGGCCATTCCGGCCTCGTACGCCTCGACCCGACTGCCGCGGGAGAGGACCCGGCCGCCCCCGGCTTTGACGGCCAAAGGGGCCAGCTCGTTGTAGGCGGCCAGCTTCTCGGGGTCCGAAATGGTGCGGTAGACGCTGACCCAGTAGCCCTTGGGCATGGAACCTCCGGTGTGTGGTGATGAGTGCGTCCGACTTACGGGGTGGCCTCGGGGAGACGAGCACCCCAGGGCTCCTCTTCCAGGAGAAGTCCGTTGGCCAGAAGGCTGATAGTCCGGTACCAGCCGATCAGTACGAGCAGTTCGAGTAGTTGAGCCTCCTCGTAGTACAGGCGCAGGGCGTCCCAGGCGGACTGCGTGAGCCGGGTCGTGTCGTCGAGTTCGTCGACCGCGCGGAGCAGTGCCGTGTGACGTGGCGACCATGCAGCACTGGCTGCCGCGTCGGGTTGGACAGTCGCCCGGAGCAGGGCCGGGCCGAGTCCGGCCTGCGGCGCCAGAGTCGCGGCGTGCACACCCCACTCGTAGGCGCAGCCGGATCGCGCGGTCACGCGGGCGATGACGATCTCCCGGTCCGAAGCGGGGAGGAGTCCATGGCCCAGCAGTCCGGCGCCAAGGGCGAACATGCGTGAGGCCAGCTCCGGGTTGCGATGCAGTACGCGGAACAGCGCGAGTGGCTCGTGCGGTACACCCGGCGGCATCCATCGCCGGAGCGCCCGGTAGACGTCGGCGGCGTAGGGCGGGGTGAGCGGTTCGATGCGGGGCATCTCGGCGGCACCTCCTGCTTCGATTTTCGAATCACTATGATGCTTCGAGAACCGAAGCGCAAGGAGCGGTCATGGAAGCCAGAGCACCACGTCCGGGTGAGCCGGTGCGGGGGTCCGCATCGGGTCGTCCGGTGATGGCCGCACTCGACCTGCTCGGACGGCGTTGGACGATGCGGATCCTCTGGGAGCTGAGTCAAGCCCCGGCCGGCTTCCGCGAATTGCAGCGCCGATGCGAGCGCATGTCCTCCAGCGTGCTCAGCACCCGGCTCGAGGAGCTGTCCGTCGCTCGCCTGCTCGTCCTGGATGGCGACGGCTACCGCCTCACCCGGCTCGGCCGCGATCTCGTCGAGGCGCTGAGCCCGCTGGACGCCTGGAGTCGACGCTGGGCCGAGGAAATGGGACCCGCGACGCCAGGAGGTTTGGAATGATCACCCGGTGGCCGACTCCTGCGGCTGTACGCGAAGGGAGCGGCACATGGGTCGTCGCGGAAGGCTCCGCAAGGGGACAGCAGTCGTGACCGCGACTGTGCGTGAGTGGAACGATGAGGAGGGGTGGGGCGTCCTCGACTCACCCGAGACTCCCGGTGGCTGCTTCGGGCACTACGCCGACATTCAGGCGCCCGGCTTCCGCACGCTGTCACCGGGGCAACAGGTCGATCTCGTCTGGGAAGCACCCGGCTTCCAGCAGGACGGCTACGACTACCGCGCGGTGAGCATCACCCCCAAGCACGACTGACATCAACGGCCCCACACGCCGTGCCGGCCCCGGCGATGGCCGCGAGCGAGACAACCGCCGCCGCCCGGCCCGGGTGACAAGCCGCAGAAGGTCCTGACAAGGGCGCGCTCGGGCCTCGCCGAACGCCGACGGGGGATGCTCTGACGACGGCTTCGACTGCTTCCGCGGCTGGCTGACCGCTCAGGGCCGCGAAGTCGGCGAAGGACAGTCGGTGATGCCGGATGGCGGTAAGCCGGTGGAGACGCCGGAGTGGGCCGGGACCGTCGGTCCTGGCCCACTCCGGCTTGCGGGCGTCACCTCCTTCGGCGACCGCCCGGGCCCGCCCGGTGCATCGTGGCGAAGGCGATGGCGCGCTCGCGTGGCGTGCAGCCGCGGGTCATCCACAGCAGGGTGCCGTAGCGGACGACGTCCCGCCCGAGTCGCAGACCGAGGCTGACGCCCGTCCACGGGGTGAGAGTCTCGGCCCAGTTCCCGGCCTGGTCGAGCAGCTCGTCGAGGTACATCTCATCCTCCTGATCGTGTGGGTCACTCCGACACGAACGAGGCTCCTGGGTAGGAGAGTTGTGCAGAACTGCCGCAGTGGCCGCCCGCCACCGGCGCACCACGCATACGCTGCCGGCCTGGCGCGATGACCGTGCGTGGTTGTTCTTCAGATGCTCCGGGGGTTGAAGAAGTGACCGGTGAAGAACCGAAGTGGCTCCCTGCCGACGCGAACCGGCAATGGAAGTGGCCCACCGACACCGAGGGCTGGGGCGAGCACCGCCTCTGGCTCCTGGACGCCTTGATGCACTGGACCTGGCACCACGGGTACGAGGGGCACCGCATGCAGGGGCAGCAGCTGGCCAACTGGTGTGCCAAGGTCCCCAGTGCCTCGACGATCAGCAACTGGATCAACAACGGCGGCGTGGCGGCGAGGGGCCTGGAATTCTGCCGCTTGGCCCAGGAGCGATCCGCATGCCCACCCGACTGTGAGCGCGGGTTCGGTGACCGGAGTGTCCTGGAAACCCGCTACAAGCACGCCGCCCAGGAGCTCAAGGCCAGGAACCGCGACGCACAACGCCGTTCGAACAGGCCCCGTCCGCTGCTCGCCGCCTACGACCGTCCCCTGAAGGATGCCGCCTGCAGGCTCTCCGCACTGGAGAAGGCACAGAAGGCCGTGCGGCAGGCCCTGCAGACCGTCACCGTCAACCCCTACGGCTCGAAACTGGACCAGGTGACTCTCCAGCAGGTCCGGGTCGAGCGCGCGGCCGAGAGGGACGTACTCAGGCACATCGACCGGCAGCTGGCCGGCAAGGCGCCCGGACAGGCCGCAGCCCTGCTCGGCGAGCCCGGCGTCGGGAAGAGCTGCTCCCTGTGGGGTGTGTATGAGGCCCTGTCCAGGCGACCTGAGCTCTGCCTCGTCCTGCTGTCCGCGACGTCCCTGCTGGCCGGCGCGGATGGCGAGCCGGACCTGTACCCGCACGAACTGCCCAAGCTGCTGGAGGCGCACCGCGGCCGGCCGGCCGTCGCCCCAGCCGCCCCCGCCGTCAGAGGACGTGCCGCGGCGCCCGGGCAACGCCCGATCGTCCTGCTGCTGGACACCGCCGATCTGCTGCTGCACGAGACGCGGACCGCGCACGACTTCACCGAGCTGATCACCGTCCTGCGGTCCAGGAACATCGCCGTGGCCCTGGCCTGCCGGTCCGGCGAGGCGAGCCTGCTCAAGCAGAACGGGGACGGCGAGGAAGGCGAGGGCGTCGACATGTCGCTCCTCTCCAACATCCCGCTCGGCCTCTACGGGACCGGGAAGAAGGAGCGCACGGAGCACGGCTGGACTCCGGACTCCGAACTCGGCCGGGCGATCGCCGCCTACGGGCGGATGTACGCACCGGCCCGGAGGGAGGAGGACGGCTCCTTGCCGAGGATGGAGCAGTCGCTGGCTGACGCGGCCGCTCGCGGGCTCCCGCTGAGCCGGCTGATCCGCCACCCGCTGTACCTTCGCATGGTCTTCGACCTGTACAGCCCCCACGGCCCGAACGTGGCCGAGCTCGACGTCGCCGCCCTGTTCCGCGACTACTGGAACCGGCGAGTCGAGCGTGACCTGCGCGATTCGGTGACGGGCCTCGACGCGGTCCCGGGTGAGGAGGCACGGCGGCTGGGACGAGCGGCGGCCGAACTCGGCCTGGTCACGCTGTTCCGGGGAACCATCGAGTTCCACCGGGAGCACGCCCGCGACCTCCTCGCCTCCCGGTGCGCTGTCCCGGCGGACACCGCGGCCGCCTGGATCGGGCTGCTGCTCCGCCGGGGCGTGCTCAGCGAGGGCGTCGCCGGCCGGGTGCGCTTCCACCACCAGGTCATCGGCGAGTACGCCGCGGGCCGGGGACTCGCCGACGCCCGCGCCGGTCTGCCCGCCACCTCCCGCCGCGTCGCCGAGCACCCCCAGGACCTCTACCTCGCCGAGGCGGCCCGGCACGCGTTCCACTACACCGACCGGGCCCACGCCCACGAGCCCCGGCGGTGGTACCCGCACCTGGCTGTGCTGTCCCGGGCCGCCGCCCCGGTCGCGCGCGACACCTTCCTGCGCATCGTCGCCGGCCTGCGCCACGCCCCGTCCAGCGCCGCCGCCGACGCCGCCGCCGTGATCGGGGAACCGGAGACCGGCGCGCTGCACGCCGAGCACTACCTGGACGCCCTCTGCGCGACCGTCAGGCCCGACGAGGACATCTGGCCGACGGTGTTGCGGACGATCTGGGACGTGGTCGGTGCCCCGCTCCGCGACGACGTCATGCGCGCGGTCACGACCCTCGTCCTGGAACAGCGTGCCGCCGCCACACTCTTCCTCTACGGCCTTCCGCCCGGCGACCTGGCCAGGCACACCCCCGCCGCGCATCTGGCCGACCTGATGCTCCGTGCGCACGCACACGACGTGGACAACGCCCTGGACGTCTCCGCGGACGGCACCGAAAACCCCGAGCGCACCGCCCTCACGACCATGCGGGACATGCTCGACGAGGTGTTCGTCCAACGCGGCGCGCCGCTGGAACGCGCACTGACCACGCTCGCCGACCTGACCACCCGCCGGCCGGACCGGTACGGCGGCCTGTGTGACGGACTGCCCCGGCGCCTGGCGCTGGCTGACAAGATCTCCAAGGACGCCGACACGATCATCGCCTCGGCCGCGGCCTGCTGGGCCGCCGCCCACGGCCACGAACGCACCGCCGACACCCTCAAGGCATTGCAGGGCTGCCTCGACGAGATGGCGGCCGGCAGCCCGCCCGCCGGAAGCCTGCACGTCGTTCTGCACGGCGTGGCGACCGCCCTGTGCCGCCCCGACGCCCACCCGGACCCGCGACTCCTGCGCTCCGCCCTGTCCGGTGCCGCGGCCCTCGCCGTCGACGACGGCGTCCGCAAGACCGTGGCCCGCTACTTCCTGCGCCCGTTGCTCCTCGCCGGGCACGCGCCCGCCGGACTCGCCGCACGCAAGTGGTGCCAGGAACAGGCCGGCCACCGGAAGGCCGGTCAGGACCCGCCGTCTCCCGGCACCGCGCTGGCCCTGACCGCCCTGGGCGTCCTCGGAGGCCGTCGCCTGCCCGGGGCCGTGGTGGCCGCGTACCTCCCCGACGACGCCCGTTCGGCCCGCCCGCGCCCCGCGACGCTCCTCCCGTGGATCAGCGCCCCGTGGGACGCCGAGCTGACCGTCGCCGCCGCGGCCGGCGGGCACCACCTCGCCGCACACGCGCTCGCCCTCCTCGCCGAAGGGACGGAGCACACAGCCCTCGAAGCGGCGGCACCGGCGCGATCCGAAGCGGTGCCGCCCGGGCCCGGGCAGGCTGAGGACGCCTCCGCCACGGGCAAGAGCCGCCGACGTGGCAAACAGCCCCGCAGGCGCCTGGCACCGCCCCGGGAGGAGGTCATCGCCCGCGTGCCGGAAGCACCGGGGCTGCTCCTGCCCTGGCTCCTGCGCGACGCCGAGCAGCGGAAGGACGCCGACACCCTCATCGGCTTCGTCCGGGCGAGCGAGCGACTGCCCGCCGGGCACCCCGAGGAACTGGGCGCCATCACCGCCCACCTGGCGGCACAGGACGACCGCGCGGCAGTCGCCGCCGGGCACCGGCTGAGCGCACGCATGATCAGCTGCGGCATGGCACCCCTGGGAAGTCCCGAGGACTTCGTGCAGCAGGTGAACTCGCTGAACACGAGCGCCACGGCGCAGACCGAGCTGCTCAAGGCGGTCACCCGGGCGATCACCGCGGATCCCGGGGCGTGGGACCTTCCCGGCGCGTGCAGGATCCTGAATCCCCGCCTGGACGCCCTCGTCGACCGGGCCGTGACCATGGCTGCCACGGTCACCGATCCGGGGATCGGCCACGAGGCGTACATGCTGGCCGGGTACGAGGCGCAGCTGCTGCGGGCCCGGCTGGCCGTCCTCGACGCCCGGACGAAGGTGGCGGAAGGCGCCGGGGATCTCGGCCTGCGGCAGGTCGAGGCCCTGGTCTTCCTCCCCGCGGATCTCTGCCTGCCGCCCGGTCACAGCCTGACGCGGCCGGGCAACGTGTGGCCGCGCCGCTTCGACGCCCTGCCCCGCCTGTGCGTCGACCTCCACGAGGCCGGACATCGACAGCACGCCGAGCGGCTGTTGGAGCGCGCGGTCACCGTGGCGACCGAGGTGTCCGGTCCCTCTGCCCGCTGGCGGCACGCCGGATGGAACCCCTGGCGCCCCTACCTGCGCCTCCTCGTCGGCGAACGCTCCCGGCTGTACGACCTGCTCATCGAGTACGGGCCCCGCGACCACCAACTCACCCGACACCTTCTGGAAGTCGCGGGCCAGACGGTGACGGACATCTCCGCCGAACTGCACAGACTGCTCACGGACCCGACCTGGCCTGCGGAACTGCGCGACGCCGCACGGCGCACCGTGTCCTGGGCCGGCCGCGACGGCGCCAACCTGCGCTGGGAGACGCTCTACGAGGACACCGCGGCATGCTGAGACATCCGGCCGAAACCCGGGGGACGCCGGGCAGCGTCCGGAGTGACAGCCGCCGCCCGGCTCGGCGCCCCACTGGTACTGCTGCCCCTGCCGCAGTCAGCGTTGGTGGGCACCGCGGGTTGCACCAGGCCGACCGCAGGCGGCCGACGGAAGCGATCGCCCAGTGGCCGCCTCTGTTGCCGCCGGCGGGCTTCCGGCGCCGGGATCCGATTCACCGCAATGGCCCTTCGACGGCGAAGGCGTGGCTGTAACGTCAGCGGCGCGCCCTCGTAGGAAGGGTCATCGGAGTAGGGGGAGGACTGTGTCAGACATTTCCCGGCGAGCGCTCATGGGCGCCACCGGCGCAGCAGCCGCGACGGCACTTCTCACGACGACCGGAACAGCTCAGGCCGCCGATACCGCGGGCGGCGAGGACGGGCACACACCACACAGCAGCTCGAAGGAGGCCGGGACACTCATGGCCAGTGGCAGTCAGACTCTCAAGTACGTGGCGTACATATCGAGTCCCGACATGGAGGTGCTGAACGACGCGACGTTCGGCGTCGGCGCGGACCCCGCCGACATGTGGGCGTATCTCGACGATGCGACGGCACGTCTCCGGGCGAGACATCCCTCGTATTCCTTCACCCCCCGTCTCGTCCGGTACGACCAGGTCACCACCGAGCTGCCGCGCCCGTAACGCACACGGCGCCGCCCCGTCCCCCAGCGGGGCCGGCGCATTCGCGGAGTGGTCGAGCCACATTCCGAATGCTGAACGGCAAGCCGATCCTGGACGCCATGGCCGAAGACGGCGTCTACCACTCGCGGTTCGTCACGGGAACCAGGAACGGCGGACTGACCGCGCATCCGGGCGGCGACCGATGGCTCTGGGAGAGCCGTATCTTCGGCGGAGCGTACGACGAAGCGGCCGCTCATGAGCGGCCGGTCTACGGGGCGTTGAACTTCCGCCACAAGCCGGTCGGCGGGGCGCCCCGGTTCGGCTCGGCCCACTTCCGGCTGACGCACCGGACGCCGGCGCGGAGCACGTTCTGCTACCCGGACAGTTTCCTCGAACCGTCGGATTTCGGTGTCGCGGCCCGCATGGGGCTGATCGAGCTCGCCTGCGCCGATCGTCAGGACGAGCTCGACGACTACATCGAGGCGCAGGTGCACGGGCCGGTCGAGCTGGGACGCGATGTGGAGGCGCTGGTCCTCGACCCCTGTTACCGGGGCACGACGGTGGAGGCCGCGGCTCTGCGTCTCGGCTGCCCGGTGGAGTGGCACCCCGGCTTCCGCCTCGAGGTCGAAGAACTCCGACGTCACCCCGACTACCGCGGTCAGGAGTACGTGGACCTGGGCACGCGGATCGCGATCGACGGCCTTCTCGATCCTCGGATCGTCGGAGACGCCGCACGCGCCGGTCTCCACGGCCCCCAGGCGGTCAAGCGAGTGTGGCACTACCTGGCGCGATTCGGGTCTCCCCGCGAGCTCACGGACAGGCACCCCGACGGGGCGACGAAGACGATCGCGGCGAGAACCGCGGCTTCTCCGGCACCAGCCCCTCGGTGAAGGCCGTATCGGCGCAGCCGGAGAGTACCCACGGCCTCCGTGGGCGCTCTCCGGGGGGCCTCGGGCTCTACGGGATCACACCCCCACGTACGGCCTGATCGCCGTAGGCGCGTGGGCCGGGTCCGTCGCCACGTCCTCGAACTCGTTGACCGAGGCGATGTCCGAGCCGCTCATCGAGATGTTCGTGACGCGTTCCAGGATCGCCTCGACCACCACCGGGACGCGGTGCTCCGCCGCCAGCTTCTTGGCCTCCTCGAACGCCGGGAGGAGGGCGTCCGGTTCGGTGACGCGGATCGCCTTGCAGCCCAGGCCCTCGACGACCTTGACGTGGTCGACGCCGTAGACGCCCAGTTCCGGGGAGTTGAGGTTCTCGAACTCCAGGCTGACCTGGAAGTCGATGTCGAAGTTGCGCTGGGCCTGGCGGATCAGGCCGAGGTAGGAGTTGTTGACCAGGACGTGCACGTACGGGATGCGGTGCTGGGCGCCCACCGCCAGCTCCTCCAGCATGAACTGGAAGTCGTAGTCGCCGGAGAGCGCGACGACCGAGCCCTCGGGGTCGGCGGTCGCGACGCCCAGCGCGGCCGGGATCGTCCAGCCGAGCGGGCCCGCCTGGCCGCAGTTGATCCAGTGGCGCGGGTGGTAGACGTGGAGCATCTGGGCGCCCGCGATCTGGGAGAGGCCGATCGTGGTGACGTACCGGGTCTCCGGGCCGAACGCCCGGTTCATCTCCTCGTACACCCGCTGCGGCTTCAGCGGCACGTTGTCGAAGTGCGTACGGCGCTGCAGGGTGGCGCGGCGCTCCTGGGTGGACGCGGCCCAGGCCGAGCGGTCCTTCAGCCGGCCCGCCGCCTTCAGTTCGCGGGCGGCCTCCACGAACAGCTGGAGCGCCGCCTTCGCGTCGGAGACGATGCCGAGGTCAGGGGCGAAGATCTTGCCGATCTGGGTGGGTTCGATGTCGACGTGGACGAACGTGCGGCCCGCCGTGTAGACGTCCAGCTTGCCCGTGTGGCGGTTGGCCCAGCGGTTGCCGATGCCGAGGACGAAGTCGGACTCCAGGAAGTTCGCGTTGCCGTAGCGGTGCGAGGTCTGGAGGCCGACCATGCCGGCGTTCAGCTCGTGGTCGTCGGGGACGATGCCCCAGCCCATCAGGGTCGGGACGACGGGGACGCCGGTCAACTCGGCGAACTCGACGAGGAGTTCCGCAGCGTCGGCGTTGATGATGCCGCCGCCCGCGACGAGCAGCGGGCGTTCGGCGGCGTTCAGCAGATCGAGCGCGCGCTCGATCTGCTTGCGGGACGCGGCGGGCTTGTGCACCGGCAGCGGCTCGTACAGGTCGGGGTCGAACTCGATCTCGGTGAGCTGCACGTCGATCGGCAGGTCGATGAGGACCGGGCCGGGGCGGCCCGTACGCATGAGGTGGAACGCCTGCTGGAAGACGCCAGGGACCTGCGCGGCCTCCAGGACGGTGGTGGCGGCCTTGGTGACCGGGGCGGCGATCGAGGCGATGTCGACGGCCTGGAAGTCCTCCTTGTGCAGGACGGCGGTCGGGGCCTGGCCGGTGACGCACAGGATCGGGACGGAGTCCGCGATCGCGGAGTACAGGCCGGTGATCATGTCGGTGCCGGCCGGTCCCGACGTGCCGACGCAGACGCCGATGTTGCCCGGGCGGGCCCTGGTGTAGCCCTCCGCCATGTGGGAGGCGCCCTCGACGTGGCGGGCGAGCGTGTGGTGGATGCCGCCGGCGGCCTTGAGGGCCGCGTAGAAGGGGTTGATCGCGGCGCCCGGCACACCGAACGCGTTGCTGACGCCTTCGCGCTTGAGGATCTCGACTGCCGCGCGGGCAGCGGTCATACGAGGCATTGAGTGCTCCTGCTCGTCCCTGGGTGGAGTCGGGCTCTGTCGCGCCACCTGAGAGCACCAATTCCGCATTACGGAAAGTTTATTCTGTTATGTGGAAGCAAATCTAAGGTGCGCCCGGACGGCCGTCAAGGGAAGCGGACCCCGGGCGACGAGGGGCACCAAGTGCCGCGATTCCCGCCCCGGCGGCGAACTCTTGGTGGAGCATGGGGATACGGAACGAAGCCGGCCCGGCCCACGGGCGCGGCCGTCGCCGCGCGGACCGGAAAGCGCCGGAAAGGAGCCCCGGGTGGAGTCAGTGCCGGTACGGTGCCCGGCCTGCCGCCGCGATCACGCGTACGTGACACCCGTCTACCCGTGTCCGTGCGGGGAGCCGACGGCCCCGCCGCTGCTGCGCGGCGCTCCCGCCACCCCGATCACCCACCGCACCTGGAACGACGACTGGGTGACCGTGCGCTGCCGGGGCTGCGGGCGGTACGACCAGTGGCCGCAGCCCGAGCTGTGCTGCCCGTGCGGGGCGGTGCTGCGGGTGCCGGTGCGACCGGTGGCGTCCGCCGGGGCGGCCCGCCCCGCCCCCATACCGCTGCCGCGCACGGCGGCGGCCCCGCGGCCGGCGTTCCGCCCGCTGACGATCCGCACCGCGCGCGACGCGGTCGCGGCGGCGGCGCTCTATCTGTCCTGGCTGGGCTTCCGCGACGTCACGCACCCGGCGAACCGCCCCGCGTCCCGGATCGACCTGCGGGCGGCCGGGCTGATCGCGCAGGTCGACTCCAGCACCCGGCCGACCGCCCTGCGCGACGTCGAGTGCCTGTGGCTCAACGCGCTCAACGGCTCGGTGCGCGGGGTGCTGTTCTCGCTCGCGGGCTACGCACCGGAGGCCCGGGAGCGCGCGGACGCGCTGTGCGTCCCGCTGTTCGTCATGGACCTCACCGGCTCCCCGCAGCCGGTGAACGGCGCGGCGGACGAACTCGTCAGCACCGGCGCCTGACGGCGCACCCCTCACTTTCGGACACCGGAGCCGGGCGAAGTGCCGTACCTCACAGGAATCGCCCGGCCACACTGCGTGTGATCCGTCACGTTCTGGCCAACGGCCTCCGATGTGCGGTTCGTTGTCAGTGGCGGCCCCTACAGTGGAGCGCATGGTCTTAACTCCACGGACTTCACCACCCTCGGACACGCCCGCGCACGCCCCCGCGCTCCCGAGGCGCTCCGCCCTGGAGGCCAACGAGGCGATCCGCGCGCTCGTGGACGCCCGGGCGGGCCAGGACTGGTCCCCCGTGGAGGCCGCCGCGTACGAGGTACTGCTCATCGAGTGGGCGGCGGCGACGCGAGGTGCCACGGGGGACGTCATCGAGGCGGCCTGAGCGCTACCTCTCGTAGTTCTCCCGCAGTTCGATCTTGCGGACCTTGCCGCTCACCGTCATCGGGAAGGTCTCCAGGATCTGCAGCAGGCGCGGCACCTTGTAGTGCGCCAGCTTCCCCTCGCAGAAGGCCCGTACGTCCTCCAGGGCCGGCGGGTCGGCCGGGTCGGCGGGGATGACGCAGGCCAGCACCTCCTCGCCGTAACGCTCGTCGGGCACGC
The DNA here is from genome assembly GCF_040632605.1 of Streptomyces sp. NPDC019224. NCBI lineage: Bacteria > Bacillati > Actinomycetota > Actinomycetes > Kitasatosporales > Streptomycetaceae > Streptomyces > Streptomyces sp. NPDC019224. The sequence continues at coordinate 20,876 of NZ_JBEYCF010000011.1, forward strand.
CCACCACCTGCACATCGGCGATCTTGGGGTGGCTGTACAGGAACTCCTCGATCTCGCGCGGGTAGACGTTCTCGCCGCCCCGGATGATCACGTCCTTGATCCGGCCGACGATCTGTACGTAGCCGTCCTCGCGCATCACCGCGAGGTCCCCGGTGTGCATCCAGCGCCCCGCGTCGATCGCCTCGGCGGTCCGGTCGGGCTGGTCCCAGTAGCCGAGCATCACGCTGTAGCCCCGGGTGCACAGCTCGCCCGACCGCCCGCGCTCCAGCGTCACCCCGGTCACCGGGTCGATCACCTTGACCTCGATGTGCGGCATGACGCGGCCGACCGTTCCGGTGCGGCGCTCCAGGTCGTCGTCGCGGCGGGTCTGGGTGGAGACCGGGGAGGTCTCCGTCATGCCGTAGCAGATGGACACCTCCGCCATGTGCATCTCGGCCACCACCCGCTTCATCACCTCGACCGGGCACGGCGATCCGGCCATGATCCCGGTGCGCAGCGAGGACAGGTCGTACGAGGCGAAGTCCGGCAGGTTCAGCTCGGCGATGAACATCGTGGGCACCCCGTACAGCGAGGTGCAGCGCTCCTGCTGCACGGCGCTCAGCACGGCGGCCGGCTCGAACGCGGGGCCGGGGATCACGATGCAGGCGCCGTGCGAGGTGATGCCGAGGTTTCCCATCACCATGCCGAAACAATGATAGAACGGGACCGGCAGGCAGACCCGGTCATGCTCGGTGTAGGCGACCAACTCCCCGACAAAGTAACCGTTGTTGAGGATGTTGTGGTGGGAGAGCGTCGCACCCTTGGGGAAGCCGGTGGTGCCGGAGGTGTACTGGATGTTGATCGGGTCGTCGCAGGACAACTCCGCCTCGCGCGCGGCAAGCTGATCAGACGTCACCAGCGCTGCCCCGGAGACGAGTTCGTCCCAGGAGCGGTCGCCGATGTAGTGGACGGCTCGCAGGTCGGGGCAGTTGGCGCGGACCTCGTCGACCAGTGCCCGGTAGTCGCTGGTGCGGTGCGCGAGCGAGGCGGCCAGCAGGGAGATCCCGGCCTGCTTCAGCACGTACTCCAGCTCGTGCGCCCGGTAGGCGGGGTTGATGTTGACCATGACCGCGCCGATGCGGGCGGTGGCGTACTGGACGAGCACCCACTCGGGGCAGTTGACCGCCCAGATCCCGACCCGGTCCCCCTTGGCCACGCCCGATGCCATCAGCGCCCGGGCCAGCTCGTCGACGGCCGCACCGAACTCCGCGTACGTCCAGCGCCGCCCGGACGGTACGTCGACCAGCGCCTCGCGATCCGGCCGGGCGGCGACCGCCCGGTCGAGGTTGCGTCCGATGGTGTCGCCGAGCAGGGCGGTGGTGCCCGTGCCGTGCGCGTACGAGAGCCCGGTCATGCCAGGTCCCCCTCGGCGTACTCGGTGCCGCCGCCCTGGGCGGTGCGCTCGCGCAGTTCGATCCGGCGGATCTTGCCGGAGACGGTCTTGGGCAGCTCGGCGAACTCCAGCCGCCGCACGCGCTTGTACGGGGCGAGCACGGACCGGGAGTGGGCGAAGATCACCTTGGCGGTGTCGGGTCCGGGCTCCCAGCCCTCGGCGAGCACCACGTACGCCTTCGGGACGGAGAGGCGTACCGGGTCGGGTGCCGGGACGACGGCGGCTTCGACGACCGCCTCGTGCTCCAGCAGGGCGCTCTCCAGCTCGAAGGGGGACACCTTGTAGTCGGAGGACTTGAAGACGTCGTCGCGGCGCCCGATGTACGTGATGTAGCCGTCCTCGTCGCGGGAGCCGATGTCACCGGTGCGGTAGTAGCCGCCGGCCATCGCCTCCGCGGTGCGTTCGGGGTCGCCGTGGTAGCCGGTCATCAGGCCCACCGGGCGTGCCGACAGGTCGAGGGAGATCTCGCCCTCGACCGCTCCGGGCTCCCCGCTCACCGGGTCGAGCAGGACCACGTCGAAGCCGGGGCTGGGCCGTCCCATCGAGCCGGGCTTCAGGACCTGTCCGGGGGTGTTGGCGACCTGCACGGCGGTCTCCGTCTGGCCGAAGCCGTCGCGGATGGTGACGCCCCAGGCGCGCCGGACGGCCTCGATGACCTCCGGGTTGAGGGGTTCGCCGGCCGCGACGACCTCGCGCGGCGGGGTCTTCAGCTGGGACAGGTCGGCCTGGATGAGCATGCGCCACACGGTGGGCGGGGCGCAGAAGCTGGTGATGCCGGAGCGGTCCATCTCGGCCATCAGGCGGTTGGCGTCGAAGCGGGTGTAGTTGAAGATGAAGACGGTCGCCTCGGCGCTCCACGGGGCGAAGAGGTTGGACCAGGCGTGCTTGGCCCAGCCGGGCGAGGAGATGTTGAGGTGGACGTCGCCGGGCTTGAGCCCGATCCAGTACATCGTCGCCAAGTGGCCCACGGGGTAGGAGACATGGGTGTGCTCGACGAGTTTGGGGCTGGCAGTCGTGCCGGAGGTGAAGTAGAGCATCAGCGGTTCGTCCGCGTCGGTCTCGCGGTCCGGCGTGTACGCGCTCGGGGCGTCGGCGGCCTCCGCGTAGTCGAGCCAGCCCTCGGTCCGGGCGCCGACGCAGATCCGGGTGTAGCCGCCGGGCACCTCGTCGAACTTGGCGGTGTCGGTGTCCCGGACCAGGATGTGACGGACCCGGCCGCGCTCGACCCGGTCGCGCAGGTCGGCGGGGCCGAGGAGCGGGGTGGCGGGGATGACGACGGCCCGCAGCTTCATCGCGGCGAGCGCGGTCTCCCAGAGCTCGACCTGGTTGCCGAGCATGACGAGGACGCGGTCGCCCTCGCGCACCCCCTGGGCACGCAGCCAGTTCGCCGCCCGGTCGGAGCGGGCGGACATCTCGGCGAACGACACCTCGGTGCGCCGGCCGTCCTCCTCCACGATGTGCAGGGCGGTGCGGTCGTTGTCCCGGGCGATGACGTCGAACCAGTCGAGCGCCCAGTTGAAGTGGTCGCTGCGGGGCCAGCGGAAGCCCTCGTAGGCGGCTGTGTAGTCCTCGCGGTGCCGGAGCAGGAAGTCCCGGGCCGCCCGGAACGTCTCCGTCGCACTCGTTTCCGGCATGTGCCCTCCTCTTTACCGACCCGGCCGGTCCCTTGGGTCCTCACATGATGTAAACAGTGACCCAGGTCTCACCACCCCCGAACGGGGGTGTCGCGGGGCTGCCATTCCATCGGGGGCCGGGCAGAGAGGCGTCAGGGTGCCGGAATCCGTCGACGCGGTCGAGATGCGGGCGGCGCTGCTGCGGCTGCGCCGGACGAGCGGGCTGCCGGTGGCGTTCGGCGGGCTCCTCTCCGACAGCCGCCACACCAGGATCGCCGAGGTGAACGGGGCGCGGACGGGGGCGCTGCGCGGCCTGGTGATCTCGTCGGGCAGCGGTCTGGGCGGCAAGTCCATGGCTCTGTCGAGGCCGTGCGCGGTGACCGATTACCACTCCTCGCGCCACATCAGCCACGAGTACGACACGGCCGTCGCGGCGGAGGGCCTGCGCTCCGTGGTCGCCGTCCCCGTCGTGGTGCGGCGCGAGGTGCGGGGCGTGCTGTACGGGGCGCTGCGGGAGCCGCTGACACTCGGGGAGCGCACGTTCGACGCGGCGGTGGCCGCCGCCCGTGAGGTGGAGCAGGCGCTGGTGGTCCGGGACGAGGTGCGGCAGCTGCTGGCCGCAAGCCGTCCGGAGCCGTCCGCCGGTCCCGGGGCGGCGGCGGGGGCCTGGGAGGACGTCCGGGAGGCGCACCGCGAGCTGCGCGCCCTGCTGCCGAAGGTGCTCGACCCGGCGCTGCGCGACGAGCTCCTCGCGGTGTGCGGGCGGCTCGCGGCGGCGACGGGCACTCCGGCGGGCGGGGGGCGGGAGGTCCGGCTCGCTCCGCGCGAGATCGATGTGCTGGCCTGCGTGGCGGCGGGCGCCACCAACGCGGTGGCGGCGGACCGGCTCGGGCTGCGCCCGGAGACGGTGAAGGGCTATCTGCGCTCCGCGATGCGCCGGCTGGGCGCGCACACCCGGCTGGAGGCGGTGGTCGCGGCCCGGCGCGCGGGGCTGCTGCCGTAGCCCGTCCTCGTTCAGCGGCCCAGGTCCACGAACGGGGCGAACCGGACGTCGTGGCCGGGCGCCGTGGTCATCGCCGCGAGCAGGTCCACCGCCTCGTCCGTGAGCGCGTCGCGCTCGGCGGCGGTGAGCGGGCGCAGTTCCTGCACGGTGACGAGGGCCGGGGCCTCGCGCGGGGTCTCCAGCCGCCAGACCGCCGCGAGGAAGCCGTCCACCAGCACGCTGCCGTAGGTCTGGTTGCCCACCCCGTTGAGCCCCTTGAGGTGCGGGGGGATGACCCGGGTGCGGTCGGCGTGGCCGAGCAGGACGTTGTCGAACTCGGGCAGGAAGCGGGGCGGGGCGGGGGTGTCCTCGGCGGGGCGCGGGGCGTCGGGCAGGTCGAAGAGTTCGGCGCCGTGCTCGTCGCGGAAGGTGACGAGCCGGGGCCGTAGCCGCTCGAAGACCTCCCTCAGCCGGGTCAGCCCTGCCCAGGTCTGCATGTCCTTCACCGATGCCGGGCCGAACGCGCCGAGGTAGCGCAGCACGGTGGCTTCGAGGTCGGGTGCCGCTTCGGCCGCGCGGCCGAGCCAGTGCTCGGCGGTGGTCAGTGTGACGGCGCCGCTGCGGCCCCAGACCCCGCGCGGGGTGACCTGGACCAGCGGCAGCACGCAGCGGGCGGCGAGGGTCAGGGCGAGCGGGTCCGCGTCGGGCCATTCGGTGAGCAGCCGCTCGCGGATCTGCTTCGGGGTGCGCGGCGCCTCCTCGACGTGTGCCCGGGTCAGTTCGCGCAGGCGGTCCAGGTCCACGCCGGGGAGCCGTTTGCGGAAGGAGGCGAGTTCCCGGTCGAGGGCCGGCTGCACCAGGAGGCGCAGGTGCAGGGCGTCGTCGGCGGTGTGGGTGTGGATCGTGGAGCGGAGGGTCGGGAGGCGGACGACCTCGCGGGACTCCATCAGCGCGGCCAGTTCGGCCGGCCAAAACCCCTGGAGCCGGGCCAGGAGCTGGTAGTACGGCGGCTTGGTGTTCTGGGCCTGGAGGCCGACGAGGTGGGCGACGGTGTCCTTCGCGCTCATCGCGGTCCGGCGCAGCAGGAGCTGGCGCTCCAGCGTCGCCCGGCCGAGGGCCCTCGGCGAGAGGACGGGGGCGGGCGGGGCACCGGCGGAGGTCTTCTTCTTCACGGCCATGACGGCACGCTACGCGGCCAGCAGGCCGGATTCCGTCCTGTTCGGCGTACTCACCGCCGCGCTGGTGGAGGAGGCCCGGTCCGGCTCGGCGAGGCGGGCGGAGACCTGATGGCCCCGGCCCGCGCACCGGGTCGACCGACCGGGCGCGCGCGGACCGGGGCCGGCGGCAGGCCGTACTACTTGCTGATCGCGAAGCGCATCAGGGCGTGCTCGTCGCCCTGCTTGATCTTGCCGGTCTCGTTGATCACCTGGAGCTTCCAGCCGGCGCCGACCCGCATGGCCTTCGCGACGGCGCAGCCGTTGTCGCTGCTGAGCAGGCTCGGCCAGATGTCGGCGACCTGCTGGCTGCTGCCGCCCGTGGCGTCGTACACCTTGATGCTGACGTTGCGGGCGCTCTGGAAGGAGCTGCCCTTCTTGTACGCGGCGGCGACGAAGACGACCGCCGTGACGTTCGCCGGCACCTTGGCGAAGTCGACGGTCACCGTCTCGTCGTCGCCCTCGCCGCGCCCGCTCTGGTTGTCACCGCTGTGCACCAGCGAGCCGTTGCCCAGCGGGTCCAGGGAGTCCAGGCCGGCCAGCCGCACCGGGTCCGCGCCCTGCATCGCGATGGCGATCAGGTCGAGGTCGGTGCCCTTCTTCTGCCGGAGCTTCCCCATCAGCCCGCCACTGCTGCCGACGGTGGGGTCCCAGGAGACGCCGATGGAGAGGTGGGTCACCCCGTCCAGGTCCGCCGGGCCGTCTTCCTTCTTCAACGTGATCATGCGTGATCCTCTTCGTGGCGAGATTCCTACAGGGTGAGTCTGCCTGGTGTCCTCCCGCAACCCCTCATCAGGGGCAAAATTTCGACCAAGCGTTTGACGTGCGGGACCGGATTGTCCTGCCTCGGCCCGATGTACGTATACGTACCCCGTGGTAGGAGCAGGGCCCGCGCATGCCAGGCCGGGGCGCGGACGCTCGGGATCGAGCCGTCCGCGCCCCGGCGGGCGTCGGTTGTCAGCGCCCTCTCAGGCGGCTTCCTCGCGCACCGCCAACGGCGTGCCCAGGCGCTGGTGGCCACCGGTGGCGAGCATCCGCACCTCCTCGTGGTCGCTGATCTCGGCACGGACGATGCCCGTCTCGTCCTCGTAGACGGGGTGTCCGCCCGCTCCGCTCTGTGCCGTCCGGTGGACGGTGACGGTGTCGTCCTCGACGGCCGACGACTGGAACACGAGCTGGTAGCTCTCCGGGTAATCCATGACGGGCTCTCCAGACGACCTCTCCGGGCCGGTTCCTCGGGGCGTGCCCGGCCTGCACTGTCCATGGTCGCGCACACCCGTCCCGGACGCAGGCCGCGCGTGCGCGCCCTGCGGGGCCGGGCAGCGGCTGCCTATCCTGAAGGAGAGCCCCGCCGCGGGAAGGGAAGCGCCATGGATGGAACCGACCAGGGCGACGACGTCTACCAGCCCCAGCAGCAGTCGCAGGCCTCCGACCCGATCGAGCAGCTCGATACGGAGGACACCCTCGACGACCCGGACGTCGGAGACGTCCTGGACCGGGGCTACTCGCCGCCCGAGCGCCCCTACGCGGTGGACGACCTGGGCACCACCGCGGCCGAGCAGCGCCGGGGCGAGACCCTGGAGAGCCGGCTGGCGCGCGAGGTGCCGGAGGACGGCGCCCCGTCCGGGGACGGGGTGGGCGATGTCGTCGACGGGGACGGGGAGCCGTGGGACGGCGAGGTCGGCACCGTACGCGCCGGGCGGCTCACCCGGGACCTGGACATCGACGAGCCGGACAGCACGGCGGGCGAGGACGTCGGCATCGACGGTGCGGCGGCCTCCGCCGAGGAGGCCGCGGTGCACGTCATCGCGGACGTCCAGGACCTGGCGTGAACGGGCCCGGACGCAGACGGCCCCCGCCCCCGCCCTTCCGCCTTACCCGGCGGGTGATCGACGCCCCGCGCGCCCTCGGACATCGTGTTCCTCACGAGCACAGCGCTCCCGGCCCACGGCCGGAGCCCTACCGGAGGGACCCGCGATGACCTCGTACGACGACGCCGTGCAGCGCTGCTTCGCCGCCTGGAACGCGGCCGGCCCGCAGGAGCTGGAGAAGGCCGTCGCCGCGGCGTTCACCGGCGACGCCACGTACACCGACCCGCTGGCAGACGTCCGGGGCCGCGAGCAGCCGGCGGCCGTCATCACCGGGGCGCGGCGGCAGTTCCCCGGCTTCGCCTTCCGCCTCCTCGGTGCGGTGGACGGGCACCACACGCCGGTCCGCTTCGGCTGGGAGCTGGTCACTCCCGACGGCTCGGCGCCCGTCGCCGGCTTCGACGTGGCCGCGCTCGCCGAGGACGGCCGGATCGCCTCGGTCAGCGGCTTCCTGGACCGGGTGCCCGCCGTGTGAGGGGCCGGTACGGGGACGAGCGCCGCCGCCCGTCCCCGTACCGGCCCCGTCAGCCGGTGTGCGCCGGCCCGATGCCGTAGCCGCCGGTCCCGCGCGCCGGGGCGTCGAAGAGGCGGTTGGCGGGGCGCGGCAGCCCGTAGTGCCCGCGCAGGGTGCGGGCGGTGTACTCGGTGCGGAACAGCCCGCGCTCCTGGAGGATCGGCACGACCCGGTCCACGAAGAGCTCCAGGCCGGACGGGAGCACGGCGGGCATGATGTTGAAGCCGTCGGCGGCCCCGCTGTCGTGCCAGTGCCCGGTGACTCCTCCCTGCCCTGAAGGGCAGGACTTCTCGCTATGCCGTGTCGGCGTGGCGACGGACCAGCCCGGCCCGTAGAACGTTGCGTGCCCCGACCTCGTCGGCGTGTGCCTGGTGGCCGCAGTCGACGCAGTGGAACTTCTCCTGTGTGGGCCGGTTCTCCTTGGCGGTGTGTCCGCATGCGGGACACGTGCGGGAGGTGTTGCGGGGGTCCACGGCCATCACTTCCCGCCCGGCACTCTCAGCCTTTGCGTTCAGGATCGTCAGGAACACCCCCCAACCGGCATCAGCGATCGAACGGTTCAACCCGGCCTTGGCCGCTGCCCCGTTGGGCAAAAACACGCCCGGTGCATCGGGGTCGGGTTTCGGTGCGGGGGCCTTGCTCATGTTGCGGATCTTGAGGTCTTCGTGCGCGATGAAGTCGTGCTCACGGACCAGGGCAAGTGCGGTCTTATGTGCGTGGTCGAGCCGCTGTCGCCGCACCTTGCCGTGCAGGGCCGCGACCTTCTCCACCGCCCGCTGATGGTTACGGGTACGGTCCTTGACCCTGCACCGCGGGAACCGGGACAGTGCCCGCTGCGCGGCCTGCAGCTTGCAGGCGGCCTTGCTGGCGTGGCGCGGGTTGGGGATGTGGGTGCCGTTGGAGTCGGTGAGGAACGAGGCGATCCCGAGGTCGATCCCAACGTGGGAGCCGGTCGCGGGCAGCGGTTCGGGCAGGGCCTGGTCCGTGGTGAGCACAACGAACCATTTACGGCCCTCGCGTTTCACGCTGACGGTCCTGACCGCGCCCAGCACGGGGCGGTGCTGGTTGACCCTGACGTGCCCGACCCCCTGGAGACGGACCCGGGTGACCGGGGTGTGCGGGGTGGAGTCCCAGCGGCAGCCGTCCCCGTCCCGGGGGAAGTCCACCGTGTCGAACCAGTTCACCCCGCGAAAGCGCGGGTATCCGGGCTTGTCTCCGGCCTTGATCCGGCGGAGCGTCGCCTGCTGCGAGCTGAACCACCACCGGCCCTGCCGCTCGGGGTCGAAGGCCCGGATGTCCTTGAGCTGCCCGGACTGCATCCCGTAGTTGATGCTCGTCTTCGAAGGGTGGCGGTAGGCGTCACGGCGTTCCTGCAACGCACCGTTGTAGAGCGAGCAGTGATCACGCAGCATCTCTCCGAGCGCGATCGCCTGCCCCACCGTGGGCCGCAGAAGAAACTTGTACGCACGAATCAACCAGCCCACCCCCTTCGGCCTCCGCAAACCAACGTACCGTCGTCAGCAAAATGCAGCCCGATGGGAACCGACTCGCCTCACTCGCACGAGTGAAATGTCCGGTCCTTCGAGGCAGAGCTGCGCGGGTTCAACGGCGAAGACGACCACATCCACCTCCTGGTGCACTACCCACCGAAGGTCCAGCTGTCCAAACTGGTCGGCCCCCTCAAAGGAGTCTCCTCCCGATACCTGTGTCTTCCCGGCCTCGGGGCGGCGATGGGCGCGGTGTCGGCGCGGCACGGGGCCGGGGCGCGGGTCCTCGGGGAGCGGGAGAGGGCGGCGCGGGCGCGGTGCCTCAGGCGCGGTGACACACGGCGGAGCACACCCGCTTGAGGTCGATGTGACCCCGCGTCGTCAGGTGTGCGGATCGCTGCATGCCGCGCAACGTAGCCGGACCGGCTCGACCCGGTCAAACGATCGCCGCATCCTGGACAGCTCCGTGCGTCACCGAACGTTTTCCGGAATTCACCTCTGATGCCTTGTCATGACCCATTCTACGCGCATAGCTTGTGCTCCCTCACCACACTCCGAGGGGCCTTCTCCGTGCGCATATCCACCACCCGTTCCGCCCTGCTGGCCGGCGCGGTAGCCGTGACGCTCTCGGCGACCGCGCTGCCGGCCGCCTTCGCCGCCCCGTCCGCGACCGCCGTGATCTCCGAGGTGTACGGGGGCGGCGGGAACTCCGGTGCGACGCTCACCCGGGACTTCGTCGAGCTGGCCAACGCCGGCTCCGCCGCGTACGACCTCGACGGGCTCAGCGTCCAGTACCTGCCCGGCGCCCCGTCGGCGGGCTCGCTGTGGCAGGTGTCCGCGCTGACCGGCTCCGTGGCGCCCGGCGGCCGCTATCTCGTCGCGCAGGCGGCGGGCGCCGGCGGCACGGTCCCCCTCCCGGCGCCCGACGCGACCGGCAGCGTGGCCATGTCCGCCACGAGCGGCACCGTCGCCCTGGTCTCCGGGACGACCCCGCTGACCTGCAAGACGGCCGCGGACTGCGCCGCCGACACCCGGATCGTGGACCTGGTCGGCTACGGCACCGCCGTCGTCCGGGAGGGCGGCGGACCGGCGAAGGGCGCCTCGGCCACCGCCTCCGTGGCGCGCGGGGCCTCGCTCGCGGACACCGACGACAACGCCGCGGACCTCACCGCCGCGGCCCCCTCCCCGGTCAACGCGGCCGGTGAGACCTCGGGCGGCGGCGAGGATCCGGGCGACCCGGGGAACCCCACCGAGCCCGGCACCGTGCGGATCCACGACCTCCAGGGCACCACCCGGGTCTCCCCGCTGGACGGCAAGGCGGTCACCGGGGTGCCCGGCGTCGTCACGGCGGTGCGCACCTCGGGTTCGCGCGGCTTCTGGGTCCAGGACACCGCCCCGGACGCCGACCCGCGCACCGGCGAGGGCGTGTTCGTGTACACCGGCTCCACCGCACCGGCCGTGAAGGCGGGCGACTCGGTGCTGGTCAGCGGCACCGTGGACGAGTACTACCCCTCGTCCACCACCCAGTCGGTCACCGAGATCACCGCGCCGAGGGTCACGGTCCTCTCGTCCGGCAACGCGCTGCCCCCGCCGGTGGTGCTGGACGCGAAGGCGGTGCCGCCGGCGTACGTGCCCTCGGCCGGGGGCGGCTCGATCGACGCGCTGCCCCTGGAGCCGTCGGCGTACGCGCTGGACCTGTACGAGTCCCTGGAGGGCACCCGGGTCGAGATCGCCGACACCCGGGTGACGGGTGCGACGACCGCGTACCACGAGGTCTGGGTGACGGTCGATCCGCAGCAGAACCCGACCCGGCGCGGCGGCACGCTCTACGCCTCGTACGACGACCCGAACGCCGGCCGGATCAAGGTCATGTCGCTGGACCCGGCCGCGCCCGTGCCCACCGCGAACGTGGGCGACGTGCTCGCCGGCCCCACCTCGGGCGTCCTGGACTACGACTCGTACGGCGGCTACAACCTCCAGGCCACCGCGCTCGGCGAGATCACCGACCACCACCTGCGGCGCGAGGTCACGCGCGAGCAGAAGGGCAGGGAGCTCGCGGTCGCCACGTACAACGTGGAGAACCTCGACGCGCTCGACGACCAGGCGAAGTTCGACACCCTGGCCGAGGGCGTCGCGGTCAACCTCTCCTCGCCCGACATCGTGTCCCTGGAGGAGATCCAGGACGACAACGGCGCGGTCGGCGACGGCACGGTCGGCTCCGAGGCGACGCTGACGCGGTTCACGGACGCGATCGTCGCGGCGGGCGGCCCCCGCTACTCCTGGCGGTATGTCACCCCGCAGGACGGGAAGGACGGCGGCGAGCCCGGCGGCAACATCCGCAACGTGTTCCTCTTCAACCCCGAGCGGGTCGACTTCGTGGACCGGCCGGGCGGTGACGCCACGACCCCGGTCGCGGCCGTGAGGACGAGGAAGGGTGTCGCCCTGTCGGTGTCGCCCGGCCGGATCTCCCCCGCCAGTGACGCCTGGGACGACAGCCGCAAGCCGCTCGTCGGCGAGTTCCGCTTCCACGGGAAGTCCGTCTTCGTCGTCGGCAACCACTTCGCGTCCAAGGGCGGCGACCAGCCCCTGCACGGGCGCTACCAGGAACCGGTGCGCGGCTCGGAGACCAAGCGCGTGCGGCAGGCGGAGGAGGTCAACACCTTCGTCAAGTCGCTGCTCGCGGCGGACAGGTCGGCGCGGGTCGTGGTCCTCGGCGACCTCAACGACTTCGCGTTCTCGCCCACCGTGGGCGCGCTGACCGACGGCAAGGTCCTCAAGCCGCTGATCACCACGCTGCCTCGGGACGAGCAGTACAGCTATGTGTACGAGGGCAACTCGCAGACCCTCGACCACATCCTGACCAGCCCGGCGGTGCGCCGCTTCGACTACGACGTGGTGCACATCAACGCGGAGTTCGCGGACCAGGCGAGTGACCACGACCCGCAGATCGTGCGGATCGAGGTCAACGCCCCGGACCACGGCCACAGCCACCACTGACCCGGCACGCGGTCGGGCGGTTCAGCCGCCCGACCGCGGCAGGGCGGCACCCGCGGCCCCCGCACGCGGGCGCGGCAGCGCGGCGAGCGGCAGCAGCGCGGGGGCGGACTCCAGCGGCCGGTCGGTGAGGAAGCGGGCCACCAGGTCCGCGACGTCGTCGGGGCGTTCCAGGACGACCCAGTGGTCCGCCTCACCGATGGTCAGGAAGCGGCTGCCCTCGATCGTCGCCGCGAAGGCGCGCTGCCGCTCCGGCGAGGTCACGGTGTCGTGCTCGCCCGCGAAGACGAGCGCGGGCACCCCGCTCAGCCCGCCGGAGAAGTCCGGGCGGTGGTCCAGCGACCGGCGCAGCGACCGCTCCGCGTGCGGCGAGTGGGTGAGGGCGTACACGAAGGAGCGGCGCACATAGCGCAGGGCGAGGTCCCGGCGGTGGACGGGGCGCTCCGGGTCCAGGCACATCAGCACCTCGGCGGCCAGCCGGGCCAGTCCTTCCGCGTCCCCGGCCTCCAGCCGCCCGACGGCCCGGCCCCATCCCTCGCGCTGGGCTTCGCTGATGTGCGACGGTACGCCGCCGAGGACCAGGCGGGCGATCCGGCCGGGGTCGCTCCGGGCGCAGCCGAAGGCGATGGACGTGCCGTAGGAGAAGCCGAACAGGTTGACCCGGTCGGCGCCCAGGTCGTCCATGACGCCGGTGACGGCGGCGCACAGGAGGTCGTCCCGGGTTCCGGGCGGCAGCGGGTCGGCGCCGCCCATACCGGGCAGGTCGAGGGTGACGACGGACGCGTGCGGGCCGAGGTGGTCGTCCATCTGGGGCCAGCCGTGGAGGCCCTGGAGCGCGCCGCCGAGGACGACGACCGGTTCGGTGCGGGGCGCGTGCTGCGGCAGGACCCGGTAGCGGTAGCGCAGTCCGTCGACGGTGAGGGTCCGGATGATCTCTTCGGTCATGGTCCTTGAGCCCCGGTCACCTGGTGAGGACGAGGGCGGCGTTGTGGCCCCCGAAGCCGAGCGAGGTCTTGACGGCCGCGTCGAACGCCGCGGGCCTGGCCTCCTTGCTCACCACGTCGACCGGGATGTCCGGGTCGGGGGCGTCGAGGTTGGCGGTGGGCGGTACCAGCTGGTGCTGGAGGGCGAGGACGGTGAGCGCGGTCTCGATGCCGCCGGCGGCGCCGAGGGTGTGGCCGGTCATCGCCTTGGTGGAGGTGACGAGGGGGTGCTCGCCCAGGACCCGGCGGAGCATGACCGTCTCGATCAGGTCGTTGGCGACGGTGGAGGTGCCGTGCGCGTTGACGTGGCCGATGTCGGCGGCGTCGGCGCCGGCGTCCGCGAGGGCGGTGCGCAGGGCCCGTTCGATGCCGAGTCCTTCGGGGTCGGGGGCGACGGTGGAGTAGGCGTCGCTGGAGGCGCCGTAGCCGGCGATGTGGGCGCGGACGGCGGCGCCCCGGGCGCGGGCGTGCTCGGGGCGTTCCATGACGAGGAGTCCGGCGCCCTCGCCGACGACGAAGCCGTCGCGGTGGGTGTCGAAGGGGCGGCAGGCGGCCTGCGGGTCGTGGCGGCGGGTGGAGACGGCCTTCAGCCGGCAGGCGCTGGCGATCAGGAGCCGGGAGCAGACCGATTCGGCGCCGCCGGCGACGACGATGTCGCAGGCGCCGGTGCGCAGCATCTGGTGGGCGGTGCCGATGGCGACGGTGCCGGACGAGCAGGCGGTGGAGACGGCCTGGCTGGGGCCGCGTGCGCCGAGGTCGGTGGCGACGCTGCTGGCTGCGCCGTTGACGACGGCGAGGGGGGCGAGCTTGGGCGAGACGCGGCGGGCGCCGCGTTCGGTGAGGGCGGTGTGCTGTTCGTCGTAGAAGGGCAGGCCGCCGTGGGCGGAGCCGATGACGACGGCGACCCGGCCGCTGTCCCAGACGGCGGGGTCGAGGCCCGCGTCGGCGACGGCTTCGCGGGCGGCGATGACGGCGAGGTGCGAGAAGCGGTCCATCAGCCGGTGGGCGGCGACGCCGAGCACGGCCCGGGTGTCGAGGTCGGTGACGCTGTACATGAAGTCGCAGGGCAGACCGGCCAGTTCGGGCCGGTGCGGTACGCAGGGCGCGGTCGCGGGGTCGTTCAGCGCGCGCCAGGTGGCGTCGGCGCCGACGCCCGCGGAGGTGACCAGGCCGATGCCGGTGACGGCGGCGGCGAACGGCGGCAGGCGGTAGGGGGCCGTCACGCGGCGGCCTTGCGGTGCACGACGTCGACCAGGTGGCCGACGGTGTCGCGGGAGGTGAGCTGGACGTCGTCGAGGTCGACGTCGAGCCGGTCCTCGATGAGGAGCCGCAACTCCTCCAGCGCCAGGGAGTCCAGGCGGAGCTGCCTGAGCGGCACATCGGGGCGGATCGCCCCGGGGTCGGTTCCGAAGTTCGCCGTCAGCAAGGTGCTGATCTGGTCTGCCGTGCTCATGCTCATCGGGCACTTCTCCGCTGTCGTACGCGGTGACGCCTTGCCGCGTGAGATGTGAGTGCCATCGGGGACGCCGGCCGGTCCGGAGTTCTCTGTTATACGCCCTGCCGGCGACGGCTCCGGCCCGCGTTCCCCCGTGCGGTGGGATGCTGTCCAGGTGTACGAATCCGGGGGGCGCATGTCTGCTCGCCGGTCGCCAACTCCGTCGGGGTGAAAGGCGATTCGACACGTGCGCGGCATGATTGTCATACCTCTGATGGCTCTCTATCGTGAGCAGGCTTCGCAGCCGTCCCGTTCCTCTCCTCCGGGGCCCGGGGCCGTTCCCCTCCCCACAGAGCAGGAGCAGGTATGCCCCCACGCGCCGCCGCCCGCACCACCCTCCTGGCGACTCTCACCGCCACCGTCCTGGCCGCGACCGGCAACCTCGCCCTCGCCGCGGCGGACACCGGGCACCCGACGGGGCGGGCGTTCGAACGGGCCGCCGAGGAGTTCGACGTACCGCGTGATCTGCTCGCCGCCGTCGGGTACGGCGAGACCCGTCTCGACGGCCACGAGGGACACCCCAGCCAGGCGGGTGGCTACGGCGTGATGCACCTGGTCGACAACCCCGCCCACCACACCCTGGAACGGGCCGCCGCCCTCACCGGCGAACCGCTCGCCGCCCTGCGCTCCGACACCGCCGCCAACATCCTGGGCGGCGCGGCGGTGCTGCGCGGTTACGCGGACAAGCTCGGCCTCGACGCACGGGACCGCGACGACCTCGACGCCTGGTACCCGGCCGTCGCCCGCTACAGCGGTACAAAGGGGCCGGCCGCCGCCCTCTACGCCGACACGGTCTACACCTTCCTGGCGGACGGCCTCGACGCGCTCACCCCGGACGGCGAGCGGATCACGGTGACCGGCCGGCCGGTCTCCCCGCGCAAGGAGGGGCTCACCGCCGCGGACGCGGGCGTCCCGAGCACCGACTACCCGGCCGCGCTCTGGGTCCCGGCCGACCCGAACAACTACGCCGACGGCCGTACCGCGAAGATCGACAAGATCGTCGTCCACGTCACGCAGGGCTCGTACGCCGGCTCGATCAGCTGGTTCCAGGACCCGGTGTCCGAGGTGAGCGCGCACTACGTGGTGCGCTCCTCTGACGGCCGGATCACCCAGATGGTGCGCGACGCCGACACCGCGTACCACGCGCGCAGCGCCAACGCCTCGTCGCTGGGCATCGAGCACGAGGGCTTCATCGACGACCCGACCTGGTTCACGGACGCGATGTACCGTTCGTCGGCCGCCCTGACCGCCTCCCTGTGCGACAGGTACGGCATCCCGAAGGACCGGGCGCACATCATCGGACACAGCGAGGCCCCGGGCAACGACCACACGGACCCGGGCCCGTACTGGGACTGGAACCGCTACATGGAGCTGGTGACCGGCACCGGGACGGGCGGCGGGACGCGGGACGGGCTGAGCTTCACCACGTACACGACCCAGCGCAGCGGCTCGACGGGCCCTCAGGTCACGGCCCTCCAGAGGCTGCTGAACGAGCAGGGCTACGCGGCGGGCGCGGCGGACGGCAGCTTCGGGCCGGCCACGGCGGGCGCGGTGACGTCCTTCCAGGCGGCGCACGGCCTCGACGCCGACGGGGTCGTGGGGGCCAGGACGTGGACGGCGCTGCTGTCGGCCGGGACGACGCCGGTGCTCGCCGAGGGCGCGACGGGCGAGGACGTGAAGCGGCTCCAGCGCGCGCTGACGGCGGCGCTCGGCTCCACGGTGGACGCGGACGGCGGCTTCGGCCCTGCGACCGCGAGCGCGGTGCGCTCCTACCAGACGAGCCGGGAGCTGACGGCCGACGGGATCGTGGGGACCGCCACCTGGGCGGCGCTCCAGGCGGGCCGCTGACGGACCGGTGGCGCTCCAGGCGGGCCGCTGACGGACCGGTGGCGCTCCGGGCCGGTCCCGGGGCGTCACCGCCCGGCGGGCTCGTACCGCAGTTCCACGACCCCGTTGCCGAAGGCCCGGGTCCCGAGGAGGCGCAGGGCGGTCCGGGTCTCCTCCGTCGGGAACATCGGCTTGCCCCGGCCGATGAGGACCGGCTGGACGTAGACGCGGTACTCGTCGATGAGGTCGAGCGCGGCGAAGGACGCGGCGAGGTCCGCCCCGCCGAGCGCCAGGTCGCCGTCGGTCCGCTCCTTGAGGGCCCTGACCTCCTCGGGGACGACGTCGCGGACGATCGTGGTGTTCCAGTCGGCGTGCTCCAGCGTCCGCGAGTAGACGTACTTCGGGGTGTCGCGCCAGAGGGGGGCGAACTCGGCCGTCGGGCCGGCGTCGGCCGGGTCCTGGTCGGCGGTGGGCCAGAAGCCGGCCATCAGCTGATGGGTGACGCGGCCGTCCAGCATGGCGCCCATTCCGGCCAGTTGGTCGTTGAAGTAGCGGTGCAGTTCGTCATCGACGACATGCCAGTCGATGTTCCGGTGGGGGCCCTCGATGAAGCCGTCGAGGGACATCGACATCCAGTAGACGATCTTGCTCATGGCGCACCTCACCGGGCGTGGGCGGGGACGGGGCGGGGAAACGCCGCCGACGTTACCGGGCGGCGTGCCGCCCGCGCTTGACGCCGAGCCGGACCGGCGCGTAGGTGTCGGGCATGAGAGTCGGAGAGGCCCGTGCCGCGGCCGCGCACTGGGTGGCCGCGCACGCCCGCCCCGCGCCGGACTACCTGGGGGCCCACTTCAGCGGGTCCACGGTCGGGCGGCCGGACGACGCGGAGCTGCCGGTCTCCTCGGACGTGGACGTGGTCGTGGTGACGGAGGGGGTCGAGGCGCCGGCCAAACCCGGCAAGCTGCTCCACGAGGGCGCTCTCCTGGAGATCACCTACGAGCCGTGGTCCGCGCTGGCCGACCCGGAAGCGGTGCTGGGCGCGTACCACCTGGCGGGCGGCTTCCGCCGCGACACCGTCATCGACGACCCCACGGGGCGGCTGAGCGCGCTGCACGCGTACGTCGCACCGCGCTTCGCCCGGCGGGAGCACGTGCGCCGGCGGTGCCTGGACGCCCGCCACCGCGTCGAGAGCCGGCTCGCCGCCCTGGACACCGAACAGCCCTTCGCCACCCGGGTGATGGCGTGGCTGTTCCCCACCGGGGTCACCACCCACGTCCCGCTGGTGGCCGCCCTGCGCAACCCGACGGTCCGGCTGCGCTACCCCGCCGTACGGGACGCGCTCACCGCGTACGGGCAGGAGGCGCTGTATCCGGAGCTGCTGGCGCTCCTGGGCTGCGCGGAGGTCCCCGCGCCGCTGGTGCGGCACCATCTGGCCGAGCTGACGCGGACGTTCGACGCCACGGTCCCCGTCGCGCGCACGCCGTTCTTCTTCAGCAGCGACCTCACCGAGCGGGCGCGGCCCCTTGCCGTCGACGGCAGCCGGGACCTGACCGACCGGGGCGACCACCGGGAGGCGGTGTTCTGGGTCCTCGCGACCTTCGCACGCTGCCACACGGTCCTAGCCGTGGACGCGCCCGCACTGCACACCGCCAGGCTGCCGGCGTTCCGGGAGGCGGTCGCCGACCTCACCGGCATCACCCGCACCGAGGACCTGCTCGCCCGGCGCGACGAGGTGCTGCGCTTCGTGCCCCGGCTGTGGACGGTCACGGAGGAGATCCTGGCGGCCAACCCGGGGATCGTCGGCTAGGGGCCCTCCAGGCCGTTGACGCCCGGGACGGACGACCACGCCGATGCGGTGCGCACCATGTCGCCGCGCGGCCGGCGGTTCTCGGTCTCCTCCGGGGCGCGCCCGGTCCGCCGGTGGACCGGCCTTCGTGGGACGGTCCGTGGCCGGCGCGCGTGTGCCGGGGCGGCCGGGCGCCCGAGGGCTCCGGGCGGGGGTCGTGTCAGGCCACGGAGCCGATGTGCCCGGCCGGGGGCAGCCCTCCCGGGGGGTGGATCGGGGTGTGCGCGCCGGTCAGCGGGGCGCCGCTGCCGCCGCGCCGGACGGCGACGATCTCGGCGGCGATCGACAGGGCCGTCTCCTCGGGCGTACGGGCTCCGAGGTCGAGGCCGATCGGCGAGTGCAGGCGGGCCAGCTCCAGCTCGGTGAGCCCGGCCTCGCGCAGCCGTTCGTTGCGCTGGAGGTGGGTGCGGCGCGAGCCCATCGCGCCGACGTACGCGACGGGCAGCCTGAGCGCCGCCTCCAGCAGGGGCACGTCGAACCTGGCGTCGTGTGTGAGGACGCACAGGACCGTGCGGGCGTCCACCGTGGTCCCGGCCAGATAGCGGTGCGGCCAGTCCACGACCAGCTCGTCCGCGTCCGGGAAGCGGGCCCTCGTCGCGAAGACGGGCCGCGCGTCGCACACCGTGACGTGGTAGCCGAGGAACTTGCCGGCCCGGACCAGGGCCGCGGCGAAGTCGATGGCCCCGAACACGATCATCCGGGGAGGCGGGACGCTGGACTCGACGAGCAGCGTGAGGGGCCGTCCGCAGCGCGAGCCGTCGGCGCCGATGGTGAGGGGGCCGGTGCGGCCCTGGTCCAGCAGGGCCCGGGTCTCGGCGACGGCGGTGCGGTCCAGCTCGGGGTGTCCGCCGAGCCCGCCCTCGTAGCCGCCGTCGGGGCGTACGAGCAGGGGGCGGCCGAGGAGCTCGGCGGGGCCCTCGGTGATGCGGGCGACGGCCGCCGCCTCGCCCCGCGCGGCGGCGGCGAGGGCGACGGCGAACACCGGCCGGGCGGGGTCGTCCGCACGGACCGGGGTCACCAGGATGTCGATGGCGCCGCCGCAGGTCAGGCCGACCGCGAAGGCGTCCTCGTCGCTGTAGCCGAAGCGTTCGAGGCGGGTGAGGCCGTCGTCGAGCGCCTGTCGGCACAGCTCGTACACCGCGCCCTCCACGCACCCGCCGGAGACCGAGCCGATCGCCGTGCCGTCCCGGTCGACGGCCAGCGCGGCCCCCGGCGGGCGGGGGGCGCTGCCGCTGACGGCGACGACGGTGGCCACGGCGAAATCGCGTCCCTG
Source organism: Streptomyces sp. NPDC019224 (assembly GCF_040632605.1). Lineage (NCBI taxonomy): Bacteria > Bacillati > Actinomycetota > Actinomycetes > Kitasatosporales > Streptomycetaceae > Streptomyces > Streptomyces sp. NPDC019224. The sequence continues at coordinate 40,404 of NZ_JBEYCF010000011.1, forward strand.
CCCGGCCCAGCGGTCGAGCTCTTCGGCGAGGTCCAGCATCTCGGTCTCCTTGGCGGATGGGGGCGGGTCAGCTGACGCCGAGCCAGCTCTCGATGGGGTGCAGGGCGAAGTAGACGAGGAAGACCGCCGTCAGACCCCACATGAAGGCGCCGACCTCGCGGGCGCGGCCCTGGGCGGCCTTGATGGCGACGTAGGAGATGACGCCCGCCGCCACACCGGTGGTGATGGTGTACGTGAACGGCATCAGGACCACCGTCAGGAACACCGGGATGGCCACGGAGCGGTCGCCCCAGTCCACGTGCCGGGCGTTCTGCATCATCATGGCGCCGATGACGACGAGGGCGGCGGACGCCACTTCGGCGGGCACGATCGCGGTGAGCGGGGTGAAGAAGAGGCAGGCGGCGAAGAACAGGCCGGTGACGACGGAGGCGAGGCCGGTCCTGGCCCCCTCGCCGACGCCGGTCGCGGACTCCACGAAGACCGTCTGCCCGGAACCGCCGGCGACACCGCCGATCGCCCCGCCCGCGCCGTCGATGAACAGCGCCTTGGACAGACCGGGCATCCGGCCCTTGTCGTCGGCGAGCCCTGCCTCCGTACCGACGCCGATGATGGTGGCCATCGCGTCGAAGAAACCGGCGAGCACCAGGGTGAAGACGATGAAGCCGACGGTCATCGCGCCGACGTCGCCCCAGCCGACGAACGAGACGTCACCGAAGAGCGAGAAGTCCGGCGAGGAGACCGCGGAGCCCCCCAGCTCCGGCGGGCCGCTGCTCCAGGTCTTCGGGTCGACGTCGGCGACCTCGTTGATCACGACGGCGACCACGGTGCCGACGACGATGCCGATGAGGATCGCGCCGGGGATGTCGCGGGCCTGGAGCATGAAGATCAGCAGCAGGGTGACCGCGAAGACGAGAACGGGCCAGCCGGCGAGTTCACCGGCCGGGCCGAGGGTCACCGGGGTCGCGGCGCCCTTGCCGACGAAGCCGGCCTTGTAGAGCCCGATCAGGGCGATGAACAGGCCGATGCCCATCGTGATGCCGTGCTTCAGCGGGAGCGGGATCGCGTTCATGATCAGCTCGCGCAGACCGGTGACCACCAGGAGGCAGATCACCAGGCCGTACATCACGCACATGCCCATGGCCTGCGGCCAGGTCATTTCGGGGGCGACCTGCGAGGACAGGACGCCGGAGACGCTGAGGCCCGCGGCGAGCGCGAGCGGGACCTTGCCGACGAACCCCATGAGCAGGGTGGTCACCGCCGCCGCGAGCGCGGTGGCGGTGATCAGCGCCGGCTGGCTGAGCAGGTTGCCGTCGACGTCCTTGCCGCCGAGGATCAGCGGGTTGAGCAGAAGGATGTACGCCATGGCCATGAAGGTCGTGACGCCGCCGCGCACTTCCCGGGCCACGGTCGAACCGCGGTCGGATATGTGGAAGTACCGGTCGGGCCACGATCTGCCGGCGGGGACGCGCGAGCCGGGGTCCGCGTCCTTTGCACCGGTCTTCGGCCGCACTGACTGCTGGGTCATGATGCCTGACTCCCAAGGTTCACAGGGGCACCCGCGATGAGGAATCGAAATGCGGGATTTGGGATGACTGCGCTGGCGGCACGACCCGGGGGACGGCCCGAGACGAACTGTTCATGCAGGAGGGAACGGAGCGGGTGGTGCTGTTCCCGTGCGGGAGCGGGCCCGCGAGCGGGGCGGGACCCTGGGTCTCCGGGCGGTGCGGGCCGGGACGTGTGACGTTCACCGGTGGCGCGCACCGCCCGGAGGGCTGGGGCGGAGCCCCGGTCAGACGCCGGTGAGGTGTTCGGGCCGCACGGGCGTCCGGTTGAGCTCCAGACCCGTCGCGTTCCGGATCGCCGCGAGGACGGCCGGGGTGGACGACAGGGTCGGGGCCTCGCCGACGCCGCGCAGCCCGTACGGGGCGTGGTCGTCGGCGAGTTCGAGCACGTCGACCGGGAGGGTCGGCGTGTCGAGGATGGTGGGGAGGAGGTAGTCCGTGAAGGAGGGGTTGCGCACCTTCGCGGTCACCGGGTCGACGACGATCTCCTCCATGACGGCGATGCCCATCCCCTGGATGGTGCCGCCCTGGATCTGGCCGACGACCGACAGCGGGTTGAGCGCCTTGCCGACGTCCTGGGCGCAGGCCAGTTCGACGACCTTGACCAGGCCGAGTTCGGTGTCGACCTCGACGACCGCGCGGTGTGCGGCGAAGGAGTACTGGACGTGGCCGTTGCCCTGTCCGGTGCGCAGGTCGAAGGGCTCGGTGGGCCGGTGGCGCCACTCCAGCTCGATGTCGACGGCCTCGTCCTCCAGGACGTCCGCGATGTCGGCCAGCGCCTCGCCGCCGTCGGTGACGACCTTGCCTCCCTCCAGGAGGAGTTCGGCGGTGGCCCAGGCGGGGTGGTAGGTGCCGAACTTGCGGCGGCCCATCTCCAGGACCCGTTCGCGGACGGCCTCGCAGGAGTTCTTGACCGCGCCGCCGGTGACGTACGTCTGGCGGGAGGCGGAGGTCGATCCGGCGGAGCCGACCCTGGTGTCGGCGGGGTGGATGGTGACCTGGGCGACGCCGAGTTCGGTACGGGCGATCTGGGCGTGCACGGTGACGCCGCCCTGTCCGACCTCGGCCATGGCGGTGTGCACGGTCGCGACGGGTTCGCCGCCGATGACCTCCATGCGGACCCGGGCGGTGGAGTAGTCGTCGAAGCCCTCGGAGAAGCCGACGTTCTTCAGGCCGACCGCGTAGCCGACGCCGCGGACGACGCCCTCGCCGTGGGTGGTGTTGGACAGGCCGCCGGGCAGGGCCCGTACGTCGGGGTGCTCGCCGGCGCTCTCCCACTGGCGCTCGGGCGGCATCGGCATGGCCTTGACGCGGCGCAGCAGTTCGGCGACCGGGGCGGGCGAGTCGACCTGCTGTCCGGTGGGCAGCAGGGTGCCCTGTTCCATGGCGTTGAGCTGCCGGAACTCGACGGGGTCCATGTCCAGTTCGGCGGCGAGCTTGTCCATCTGGGCCTCGTAGGCGAAGCACGCCTGGACGGCGCCGAAGCCGCGCATGGCGCCGCACGGGGGGTTGTTGGTGTAGAGGGCGAGCGCCTCGATGTCGACGTGGTCGATGACGTACGGGCCGACGGAGAGCGAGGAGGCGTTGCCGACGACGGCCGGGGAGGCGGAGGCGTAGGCGCCGCCGTCGAGGACGATGCGGCACTTCATGTGCGTGAGCTTGCCGTCGCGGGTGGCGCCGTGCTCGTAGTGGAGCCGGGCGGGGTGGCGGTGGACGTGCCCGAAGAAGGACTCGAACCGGTTGTAGACGATCTTCACGGGCTTGTTGGTGCGCAGCGCGAGCAGGCAGGCGTGGATCTGCATCGACAGGTCCTCGCGCCCGCCGAAGGCGCCGCCGACGCCGGAGAGCGTCATGCGGACCTTGTCCTCGGGCAGGCCGAGCACGGGCGCGATCTGGCGCAGGTCGGAGTGGAGCCACTGGGTGGCCACGTACAGGTCGACGCCGCCGTCCTCGGCGGGTACGGCCAGGCCGGACTCGGGGCCGAGGAACGCCTGGTCCTGCATGCCGAAGTAGTAGTCGCCCTTGACGATCACGTCGGCCCGGGCCTCGGCCGCCGCCACGTCGCCGCGGACGATCGGCTGGCGGTGGACGATGTTGGGGTGCGGGACGTGGCCGATGTGGTGGTCGTCGCGGTTCTCGTGGACGAGGGGGGCGCCGGGGGCGGTGGCGGACGCCTCGTCGGTGACGACGGGCAGCTCGCGGTAGTCGATCCGGATCTTCGCGGCGGCGCGGCGGGCCGTCTCCGGGTGGTCGGCGGCGACGAGCGCGACGGGCTCGCCGTGGTGGCGGACCCGGCCGTGGGCGAGGACGGGGGTGTCCTGGATCTCCAGGCCGTAGTTCTTCATCGCGGCCGGCAGGTCGTCGTAGGTGAGCACCGCGTAGACGCCGGAGGTGGCCAGCGCCTCGGAGACGTCGATGGAGACGATCTCGGCGTGCGCGACGGTGGAGCGCAGGGTGTGGCCCCAGAGCATGTCCTCGTGCCACATGTCCGAGGAGTACGCGAACTCGCCGGTGACCTTCAGGATGCCGTCGGGGCGCAGCGTGGACTCGCCGACGCCGCCCTTGGTGCGGCTGCCCTGGTTGATGCTGGTGGGGGAACCGGTGACGCGCATCGTCTAGACCGTTCCTTCCGCGCGGGCGGCCGCGAGGCGGACCGCGTCGAGGATCTTCTCGTAGCCGGTGCAGCGGCAGAGGTTGCCGGAGAGCGCCTCGCGGATGTCCGCGTCGGACGGCTGCGGGGTGCGCTCCAGGAGCTCGTCGGCCGCGACCAGGAGGCCTGGGGTGCAGAAGCCGCACTGGACGGCTCCGGCGTCGATGAACGCCTGCTGGATCGGGGAGAGCTCTCCGGTGTCGCGGGTCTCCTCGCCCGCGGCCGGCTCGGCCTTCCAGCGCTTGGCCCGGTCGAGGGAGGTGCCGCAGGCGCCGGAGGCGCAGCCGGTGCCGGGGTGGGCCTCGGCGCGGTGGGCGGCGAAGTCGGCCAGGCCCTCGACGGTGACGACGTCGCGGCCCTCGGCCTGTCCGGCGGCGACCAGGCAGGAGCAGACGGGCACCCCGTCGAGACGGACCGTGCAGGAGCCGCACTCGCCCTGCTCGCAGGCGTTCTTCGAGCCGGGCAGGCCCATGCGCTCGCGCAGGACGTAGAGGAGGGACTCGCCCTCCCAGACGTCGTCGGCCTCGTGGCGGCGGCCGTTGACCGTGAAATTGACGCGCATGATCAGGCGGCTCCTTCGGTGCTGCGGCCGTTGCCGCGGTATGACTCCCAGGCCCAGCCGAGGGTGCGGCGGGCCATGATCCCGACCGCGTGCCGGCGGTAGCCCGCGGTGCCGCGCACGTCGTCGATCGGGTTGCAGGCGCCCGCGGCGAGCGTGGCGAACTGCTGGGCGACGGACGGGGTGATGATCGTGCGGCTCTCCCAGAACCCGCCCTCCTCCAGTGCGGCGTTCAGGAATTCCTCGGCCTCCTTCGCCCGTACGGGTGTCGGGGCGGCCGATCCGATGCCGGTGCGGACGGTGCGGGTCTCGGGGTGCAGGGCCAGGCCGAAGGCGCAGACGGCGATGACCATGGCGTTGCGGGTGCCGACCTTGGAGTACTGCTGGGGCCCGTCGGCCTTCTTGATGTGCACGGCCCGGATCAGTTCGTCCGGTTCGAGGGCGTTGCGCTTGACGCCGGTGTAGAAGGCGTCGATGGGGATCATCCGGGTGCCGCGTACGGACTCGGCCTCCACCTCGGCGCCCGCGGCGAGCAGGGCGGGGTGGGCGTCACCGGCCGGGGACGCGGTGCCCAGGTTGCCGCCGACGCCGCCCCGGTTGCGGATCTGCGGCGAGGCGACGGTGTGCGAGGCGAGCGCGAGACCGGGCAGTTCGGCGCGCAGGTGCTCCATGATCCGGCTGTACGGGACCGAGGCGCCGAGCCGTACGTTCTCCTGGCCCACCTCCCAGTCGGTGAGCTCGCCGATGCGGTTCAGGTCCATGAGGTACTCGGGCCGCCGGTGGTCGAAGTTGATCTCGACCATCACATCGGTGCCCCCGGCGATGGGCACAGCCGTCGGGTGCTCGGCCTTGGCGGCGAGCGCCTCCTCCCAGCTGGCGGGGCGAAGGAAGTCCATGGTGGCTCTCTTCTCGATCGGGTCTTCACGCCGGGCTGGGGGACGGCCCGCCCTCGACTCTGTTCATGTCTTCTTCACGCGTTGTGTGACCCAGTACACAAGCCCTGCTCCACCTGGTGCAGTCACCGAAGCCATGAAGGAGTTGGCTGGTCTCCGCTCATGTCTTGTAGATTCGAACGAATGGCGGGGCTCAACAGCCTCACCGCAACACCCGGACTTCACCCGTACCAACGAAAGAGATCGGCGGCGACGAGATGCGGCTGCGCGCACTGCTGGAGAACGACGCGCTGGGCCTGCGGCTGCTCGGCGGCGACGAGGAGCTGGACCGGTCGGTCCGGGGTGTGATGACGACGGACCTCCGCGACCCGAGCCGCTACCTCACGGGGGGCGAGCTGGTCCTGACCGGTCTGGCCTGGCGCCGGGACGCGGCGGACTCTGAGCCGTTCGTGCGCATCCTGTCGGGCGCCGGGGTGGCAGGTCTCGCGGCGGGCGAGGCGGAGCTGGGCGACATCCCGGACGATCTCGTCGAGGCGTGCCGCCGGCACCGGCTGCCGCTGTTCGCCGTCCACGAGACGGTCGCGTTCGCGACGATCACCGAGTACGTGGTCCGTCAGGTGTCCGGTGAGCGGGCCGGCGACCTGGCGGCGGTGGTGGACCGGCACCGCAGGCTGATGACGTCGGGCCCGGCCGGTGGCGGGCCGGAGGTGGTCCTGGATCTCCTCGGCTCCGACCTGGACCTCCGTGCCTGGGTGCTCTCCCCCACCGGCCGGCAGATCGCGGGCGCGGGCGCCCCGCTGTCGGCCGCCGCCGGGGCCGAGCTGGCCGGGCTGCATCTGGCCGCCGTCCGCTCCGGCCGCCGCGCCCCGCACCGGGCCGCCCTCGGCGGTACGACGTATTCGCTCTTCCCGATCCGGAACCACGGCCGGGGCGACGCGGCGCCGGCCTCCCGCGACGTGCGGGAGTCGGTGCTCTCCGACTGGCTGCTGGCCGTGGAGGCCGACGCGAGCGACTGGCCGGCGGCGCGGCTCGACCTCCTCCAGGGCGTCACCCAGCTGATCGCGGTCGAACGCGACCGGCGCGACGCGGCCCGCACGGTGCGCCGCCGGCTCGCCCAGGAGGTCCTTGAGCTGGTCCAGGCGGGCGCCGCGCCCGCCGAGATCGCCGCCCGGCTGCGCGTGGCCACCCCGGTCCTGCTCCCCGGCCTCGGCATCGCGCCGCACTGGCAGGTGGTGGTGGCCCGCGTCGAGTGGGACCAGGACGGCGCGCCCGCCTCCGGGGTCGCGGGCGGCCCGGTCGCCCAGGCGCTGCTGGAGGAGATCCTGGTCGACCCCTCCGTGACCGGGCCCGACTCGGCGGACCGGATCGCCGTCGCCCACACGGGTGACGAGGCCATCGCCCTGGTGCCGCTGCCCGCCGCCCCGGCCCGGCCGGACGGTGCGGCCGCCGACGCCACCGGGAGCGGGGCGGAGGGCGATGCGGAGGACGACGGCGCCGCCCTGCACGCCGACGCCCTGCTCGCCGCCGTGCGCGCCCCGCTCTCCGCGGGCCTCGCCGACGACGGCCGGCTGACACTGGGTGTCAGCGCCTCGGTGCACTCGGCCGAGGGGCTGCGCGGCGCCCTGGAGGAGGCCCGGCACGCGCGCCGGGTGGCGGCGGCCCGGCCCGGGCGGGTCTGTGCGGCCGGCCACCACGAGCTGGCCTCGCACGTCCTGCTGCTGCCGTTCGTCCCCGACGACGTGCGCCGGGCGTTCACCGCGCGGCTGCTGGACCCGCTGCGCGAGTACGACCGGCGTCACCGCGCGGAGCTGATCCCGACCCTGGAGGCCTTCCTGGACTGCGACGGTTCCTGGACCCGCTGCGCGGCCCGGCTGCACCTGCACGTCAACACGCTGCGCTACCGGGTCGGGCGAATCGAGCAGTTGACGGGGCGCGACCTGGCGCGCCTGGAGGACAAGCTCGATTTCTTCCTCGCCCTGCGGATGAGCTGAATTCCCGGGCCCCGCAAGGGCTGTACCCCGTCCCGCCGATTGTGAAAACTTTCACCTGACATTGCTTCGACCTCTTGGCCCGGCGTGCCATTCCGTGCTGTGATGCGGCCCGTACCCACGAGCGTCCGGTCGACGGCCGGACGCTCACCACAGCTCGAAGGCGCGCTCGGGGAGGGCAATGTGGCGCATACCGCCATGTCTGGTTCCGGAACGACAGCAGATGACGATCCTCCGCTCCAGACCGCGGTATGGCGGCTGCGCTCGCGCGGCTGCTGGACGGACGCCGCGGCCCTGCTGGAACACGATGCCGCCACCGACCCGGCCGCGGCCCTCCAGCGGACGGCCCTGCTGACCGAGCGGTGCCTGTACACCGGGCAGGGCTGGACGGACGCCGATGACGCCCTGCGCACCGCCGAGGCCATGGCCCACGACGACGAGGAGCGCGGCGCGGCCGCCTGCGAACGCGGCTACCTCGCGTACGCCTCGACCCTGCTCGGGGTACGGGACCGGGCCGACGAGGCCCGGGTGGCGCTGGGCCGGGCCGCCGCCCTGCTCTCCCCCGCCGCCCGGGGCCGGCCGCTGCTCGACTTCCGGCGCGGCCTGATCGCGCAGAACATCGCGGACTCCCCGCAGGCGGCCCGGGCCGCCTACCGCAGGGCCCACGCCGGCGCCACCGCGCAGGGCGACGCGCTGCTGCTCTCCTCCACCTGGCGCCACCTCGCGCTGATCGCCCTGCGCGAGGGGGAACTGGCGGAGGCCCGGCACGGCTTCGCGGAGTCCCTGCGGATAAGGGAGGAGCTGGGCTACCTGGTGGGCACGGCACCGGCGCTCATCGCGCTGGCCGACACCGAGTCCGAACCGGAGGCGGCGACCCGGCTGCGGGCCGAGGCGGGCCGGCTCTTCCGGCTGCTGGGCGGCGTCCCGACCTGGCTGGGCCCCCACCTGGACCCGCCCCCGCCGGAGACGGCCGAGGCGAACTGAGGCCGGGGCCGCGCCGTAGAGGTGCGCCGCGAAGGTGCGCCGCAGGCTGACCCCGTACGAAGGACCGCGTACGGGGTCAGCCGTCGGCGACCGTGAAGTGTGCGCGTACGAGGGACTGGACGACCGCCGCGTCCTGGGCGATCAGCGCGTCGAGCAGCGCGGTGTGCTCGGAGGCGTCGGCCAGCAGATCGGCGCGCCGGCTGACGGGGTTGTCCACCAGGGGCCACTGGGCGCGGCGGTGCAGGTCGTCGGCGACCGCCACCAGGCTGCGGTTCCCGGCGAGGGCGAGCACCGCGCCGTGGAAGGCCCGGTCCGCCTCCGCGTAACCCGCCCGGTCGCCGACCGCCGCCGCGGCCACGGTGGCGTCGGCCAGCGGACGCAGCGCGCACCAGCGGGCGGGCGGGACGGTGCGGGCGAGCCGCAGCATCACGGGGACCTCGATCAGGGCCCGCACCTCGGCCAGCTCCGCCAGCTCGCGCGGTCCGCGCTCGGCGACCCGGAAGCCACGGTTCGGCACGACCTCCACGGCCCCCTCGGCGGCCAGCTGCTGCATCGCCTCGCGCACGGGGGTGGCGGACACGCCGAAGCGGGCGCCGAGCGCGGGCGCGGAGTAGACCTGTCCGGGGACCAGCTCGCCGTCGACGAGGGCGGCGCGCAGGGCGTCCAGGATCTGGCCGCGCACCGAGTGCCGGTGCACCTGGACGCGGGGAGCGGCGGACGGCTGCCCGTGCGGGTGCTCGCCGTGGGTGTGTTCGCCGCGGGCCTGTTCGGGTACCCGCGCGGCCGGGGCGGGCACGGCGGCGGCCACCCCGTACGGGGGCCGCACCTCCTCGCGCGCTCTGCCCTGCTCCACGGATACCTCCTCGGCCGGTCGCGGGCGCGGCTCACGCGTGGGGCGCCCTGGGTGCACGATAGGCGCAAGGGCCCCCAGTTCAAACATCGATCCGGCAGGGTAAGGTAAGGCTTACCTGCTGACGATCGTGAATCGGTGGTCCCCGTATGACCCTGCCCGCCCTGCTCCCCGCAGTGACGGCCTCGCCCTTGGCCGACGCGTACGCGCGCCTGACCGAGGTCTTCCCCGGGCTGCGTGCCGAGATCCTCGCCGAGGGCGAGAGCGCCCCCGGCGGCCCCGGCTGGGTGGGCGCGCACGAGCTGGCGGCGGGCGGCGCCGCCCTGGACGCCTTCCTCGCCTTCGACGACGAACAGGTCCGGCGGGACTACGGACAGCAGGGCCGGCCCGACGTGATCGCCAGCTTCGGGCTGCACCGCTACGCCTGGCCGGCCTGTCTGCTGGTGACGGTGCCGTGGTTCCTGCACCGCCGGGTGCCCCGCATCCCGGTCGAGGACGTCTCGTTCCAGCGGGCGCTGGGCCATCTGACGCTGCGGGTGCGGGAGTTCGCCTGCCTGCCCGGCGACCCGGCGGCCGCGCTGCCGGGAGCCCGGGTGGTGGCCGACGAGGCCGCGCTGCGGGCCGAGGTGCTGGACGCGGTGGCCGAACACCTGGGACCGGTGCTCGAAGGCTTCCGGCCGCGCATGCGGCGCGGCAAGCGGGCCCTGTGGGGGATGGCGACCGACGAGATCGTCGAGGGCCTCTGGTACATCGCGCATCTGCTGGGCGAGGAGCGGCGCGCCATGACGGAGCTGGAGACGCTGCTGCCGGGCACCACGAAGCCGTACGTCGGCACGGCGGGCTTCCGTGAGCTGACAGGCCCGGACGGGGAGTCGCTGCCCACCCGGGACCGGGCGAGCTGCTGCCTCTTCTACACGCTGCGGCCCGAGGACACCTGCGTCACCTGCCCGCGCACGTGCGACGCGGAGCGCGTCCGCAAGCTGGCGCCCGCCCCCTGATCCACTCCGTCGATCCACACCGCCCGGACGGGTGGCATCAATTCGAACACCATGCGCAGGCCCCTGGGGAGTGTTCGACCAGAACGTCCATATCGACGGTCTCCGGCACCCCATTGGCGTTCTCTTGCCCCGAAACCGCCTGGCGGTGAGGGAATCTCCGCCACGATGGCGCCCGAAACGCCCTACGTGACGCAAGGGACCGCGCATGAGACTGACCGACATATCGCTTGACTGGCTGCTTCCGGGCGCCGTGCTGCTCGTGGGGGTCATGGCGGCGGTGGCGGTGGTCGCGCGCGGCAAGCGCGCCTCTGACACAGCCGCGGCCGACGACAGCTGGGAGCGCAGCGAGGAGCGGCGCAGACGCAAGGAAGCGCTGTACGCCACCGCTTCGTACGTGCTGCTGTTCTGCTGTGCGGCGGTCGCCGCCGCGCTCTCCTTCCACGGGCTCGTCGGCTTCGGCCAGCAGAACCTCGGCCTCTCCGACGGCTGGGAGTACCTGGTGCCCTTCGGCCTGGACGGGGCGGCGATGTTCTGCTCGGTCCTCGCCGTGCGGGAGGCCAGCCACGGGGACGCGGCGCTCGGCTCCCGGCTGTTGGTGTGGACCTTCGCCGGTGCCGCCGCCTGGTTCAACTGGGTGCACGCGCCGCGCGGCATCGACCACGCGGGCGCTCCGCACTTCTTCGCGGGGATGTCCCTCTCGGCCGCCGTGCTGTTCGACCGGGCGCTGAAGCAGACCCGCCGGGCCGCCCTGCGCGAGCAGGGCCTCGTGCCCCGGCCACTGCCGCAGATCCGGATCGTGCGCTGGCTGCGCGCGCCCCGCGAGACCTTCGGCGCCTGGTCGCTGATGCTGCTCGAAGGCGTACGCACGCTGGACGAGGCGGTCGACGAGGTACGCGAGGACCGCCGGGAGAAGGAGCAGAACCGTCTCCGCAGGAAGGACCAGGAGAAGCTGGACCGGGCCCACATCAAGGCCCTGAACCGGCAGAACCGGGCCTGGGGGCGGCTCGGCCGGGGCGGCCCCCCGGTCGACGTGGCCGCACTCCCCCCGGCGGCGGGCTCCACGCAGTCCGTCGCGGATCCCGCCATATCCGAGCCGGGTCAGCTGCCCCTACGACCCCGGCCATCCCTGCAAGCCGTGAACCACTCGAACTCGGCGAGCGTCCCTGAACTGGGCGCGAGCGAATCGGCCGCGGTCGATCTCACCGCCGAGGACGACACCCAGGCCCTGCCCCGGCTCGATTCGCTGGAGCAGAAACTGAAGGACCTGGAGCAGCAGTTCGGCTGAGACGCGGGACGGCGGTCGCGTACGAACGGCCCTGACGGTCCTTCCGGACCGTCAGGGCCGTTCGCCGTCCAGTTCGAACCACACCACCTTGCCCAGGGACCGGGGGCTGATCCCCCAGGAGTCGGCGAGGCTCTCCACCAGGATCAGCCCCCGGCCGTGCGTATCGTCGTCGGCGGGCGGCAGGTGCGGCTCGGGCGGCATTCCGGTGACGAAGTCCCGTACCTCCACGCGCAGTCGGCGGGGTGCGACGCTGACGGCGACGACCGCGCCGTCGTCCGTGTGCACCAGGGCGTTGGTCACCAGCTCGCTGAGCAGCAGTTCGGCGACCCGGGCCGGCTCCTCCTTCCACCGGTAGCGCAGTAACTCCCTTACGGCCCCGCGCACTTCTCCCACGGCTGCCAGGTCGGCCCGGTCCACTCTGCGGTGCATCCGGGCCACCTCGTGACGCTCCATCGTCTCCCCCGCCCACACGGTCATTCGCCCCCTGTCTCGAAGGTGCTCACGCAATGCATGCCCCGCCTACGGGCTGTCACGCTTGCGGGGCCCTGCGGGCAGGGGTGAATCGTGCGGGGCTCAGGCCCGCTTGTAGTAGTAGCCGTCGCCTGCGGCGGCGCCCACGTTGTGCTGGATTCCGCCGGCGTTGAGGGTGAAGAAGGATGCCTCCAGCGTGGCGAAGCACCGGAAGTCCTTCTTGCCGACCGGAGTGGCGGCGCTGATGTTGATGCGACTGCTGCCGTTCGTCTTGGACGTCACGGTGGCCTGGTAGGTGCAGGGCATGTACGGGACGCCGGACATGTGCACGATGCCCGTCCCGGAGATGCTGACGGTTTCCGGCTGGTTGATGTTCACGGACTCGCCGTATTTCCAGGTGCCCACGAACCCCGACGGCACCGTGCCGCCGCCCGAACCACCGGTGGAGCCGCCGGACGTGCTGGTCGAACCGCCGCCTCCGGACGTGCTCGTGGAGCCGCCCGAGGTGCTGCCGCCCGAACTCCCGCCGCCGGTGGTGGTGGAGCCACCGCTCGAACTCCCGCCGCTCGAACTCCCGCCGCCCGAGCTCCCTCCGCTGGTACCGCTGCCGCCCGAGGACGAGCCGCCGCCGGAGGAGCCGCCCGAGCCGCCGCCCGCGTCCCCCGCGTCCCGGCCGTCCTCGCCCGGCTCCCCGTCCCCGCCGTCCCTTCCGTCCTTGCCGGCGTCGTCCTTCTTCTTGCTGGGGGACGCCTTCGGGCTCTTGCTGCCGGTGGGGGAAGCGCTGCCGGCCGCCGAGGGCTCCGGCGCGGGGGTCCGGCTCGTCGCCGAGGCGGCGGGCGGCGCCGCGTGCGCCCCGCCGTCGTGACCGAACGGCTGGAGCACGACCAGCGTGCCGCCCCCGCCGCCGAGCACGACCACCAGCGGTACGGCGACCACCCAGGGGCGGCGGCGCTTCGGCTTCTCCGCCGCCTTCCTGCTTTCCGGCTCCGCCGCCACCTCGGGCGCCGCCCCGAGGTCGAGCGTCGCGCGGTCGCCCTCCTGCCGCAGCGGCTCCGCCTCCGCGTCGAGCAACTGCGCCGACTGACGGGCCAGATGGCTCACGACGGCGGCGGGCAGCCACGAGGAGGCCACCGGGCCGGCCTCGCGCCCCGGCTCGGCAAGCAGCTCGTCCACGGAGGGCCGCTCGTCGACCGGCTTGGCCAGGAGCCGGGTGATCAGCGCCTTCAGGTCCTCGTCCCGGACCCGCTTGAGCTCGGGCTCGGCCTCGGCGATCTTGTACATGATCGCGTGCTGGTTGCTCGCCCCGTGCCCGAACGGGAGCGTGCCGGTCGCCGCGTACGTCAGCACGCAGCCGAGGGTGAAGACGTCGCTCTTGGGTACCGCGCTCTCCCCGCGGACCTGCTCCGGAGCCATGAAGCCGGGCGAGCCGATCATCATGCCGGTGCTGGTGAGCAGGGACTCGACGGTGGTCCCGACGGCGCGGGCGATGCCGAAGTCGATGACCTTGGGGCCCTCCATCGTGAGCATCACGTTGGAGGGCTTGAGGTCGCGGTGCACGATGCCCGCCGCATGGATGTCCTTCAGCGCGTGCAGGAGGCCGGTGGCGAGGGCCTGCACGGAGGCGGCGGGCAGCGCGCCGTGACCCCGGACGACCTGTTCCAGGGAGAGCCCGGGGACGTAACCCGTGGCCACCCAGGGGAATTCGGCGTCCGGCGCCGCGTCCAGGACGGGTGCGGTGTAGCGCTCGCCCACACGCCGGGCCGCGTCCACCTCGCGCCGGAAGCGGGCTCTGAACTGCGGGTCCGCGACGTGCTCCGCGTGCACCACCTTGACCGCGACCGTGCGGCCGCCGTCGGCCCGGGCGAGGTACACCCGGCCCATGCCGCCCGCACCGAGCCGGCCCAGCAGCAGATAGGGCCCGATACGCGCCGGGTCCGTCGGTGTCAGCGGTTTGATGCCTCCGTCGAGGTAGTCCTCGTTGTCCGCGTGGTCGCCGTTGTTCACGCCGCTCATGTCCGAGCGCTCCCCGTATGTCCCGGACAGCGGCCCCCGGGACCGCCGCCGTCACCTGAAATCCCCATGCCCGTCCGCGACTTGGCGGACAAACGTTCAGTGTGAAGCAAAGCGGGAGTCAAGTGGAACAACTTCCGGAAACAATTCCGGAACACTCTTCCACGCCGTTTTGGCGGTGCCATGAGGAGCCAGAGATTCCGGAAGCGGGGGCCGCGTCGACGAGCCCCACGCAACAGCGCGAAGAGGCCACGACCACCAGGAGGACCGGCTCGCCCCGCTCGCCGCCCGGCTCCACGCGCACCAGGAGTCGGGCGAGCTCGTCGCACTCCCCCGCCCGTCCTGGAATCGCTGACCCTGGGGCCGGTGACGGGCATCGTGCGCCGCCGACTCTCCGTCGGGGACGTCGACATCGAGGAGGCGGCCCGTACGCCGCCGTATCGCATCTGGCGCCCCGTCAGGTCCTGAGCAGGTGTCGGACCTCCGTTCGACTTATGCACGCCCGTGGCACCCAGGCGGCCGCCGGGGTGGCATGCGTTCCCTCTCCACGGTTAACTCGCGAAGAATTCACCCGAGTTGGCGTTGACGCGCCGCTGTCTACGCGCGTCATCATGGAGCATGCGAATCCCCCCACGGATCACCACGCTCGGCGGCGCGGCCACCCTTCTGTCCGCTCTCCTCGTCGGCGGCCCCGTCACGGCGACCGCCTCGGCGACGACCACGTCGGTCGGCAGCGTCTGCTACTCGGACCTGCCGTCCCAGGCCCATGACACCCTGGACCTCATCGACGCCGGCGGCCCGTTCCCGTACGACCAGGACGGCACCGTCTTCCAGAACCGCGAGGGCGTGCTGCCCGCGCAGGGCACCGGCTACTACCACGAGTACACCGTCATCACCCCCGGCTCCCCCACGCGTGGCGCGCGGCGCATCGTCACGGGTGAGGAGTACCGGGAGGACTACTACACCGCCGACCACTACGAGACGTTCGACCTGGTCGACCACGACTGCTGACCCGCTCCCCCGGTCCGGTCCGCGCCGCGGTCCTCCACCTACGGGCGCGGGTCCACGCCCGTAGGCTCACCCCATGACCGTGACCTATGTGATCGAGGGCTCCCGGATCACCGGCCCGGACAGCTTCTGGACCGTGGTCGGCGAGGCGGTGAACGGGCCCGGTGGCTACTTCGGACGGAATCTCGACGCCTTCGCGGACTGCCTGAGCGGCGGCATGGGCACGCCGGACGACGGCGACTTCGTCATCGAGTGGCGCGATCACGCGCTGTCGGCCAGGGCGCTGGGACACGCGGAGACCGCCCGCTATCTGGAGCGTCTGGCCGCCCGCGCCCACGAGAGCAACCGCGGCCGTCTGCGCGAGGAGAGCTCACGGGCTGCGGCCGGACTCGGCCCGACCCTCTTCGACCGGCTGGTGGCGATCATCCGGGAGCGGACGGGACCGGACACTCTGCGACTGCTCTGAGGCGGGCCGGCCGTGACGCGGGTCGCCGCAGCGCCGCACCTGCGGTTCATGGGGTCGCCGGGTGAACCACGACGCCACAGACTGTCCCGACCCCGCCCCGCCGGTCAGGGACGGGGCACGTTACGCAGGTTGGAGCGGGCCATCTGGAGCATCCGGCCCACTCCGCCGTCGAGCACGATCTTGCTGGCGGACAGGGCGAAGCCGGTCACCATGTCCGCGCTGATCTTCGGCGGGATGGAGAGCGCGTTGGGATCGGTGACGACATCGACGAGCGCCGGCCCCTTGTGCTTGAAGGCGTCCTTGAGGGCGCTCGTCAGCTCCTTGGGCTTCTCGACACGGACGCCGTACGCCCCCGCCGCGCGCGCCACGGCGGCGAAGTCCGGGTTCTTGTTGGTCGTGCCGAAGGACGGCAGCCCGCCCACCAGCATCTCCAACTCGACCATGCCCAGCGAGGAGTTGTTGAAGAGCACGACCTTGACCGGCAGGTTGTACTGGACGAGGGTCAGGAAGTCGCCCATCAGCATGGTGAAGCCGCCGTCGCCCGACATCGAGACGACCTGCCGGCCCCGGTCGGTGAACTGCGCGCCGATGGCCTGCGGCAGCGCGTTGGCCATCGAGCCGTGGCTGAACGAACCGATCACCCGCCGCTTGCCGTTGGGCGTCAGGTAACGGGCCGCCCAGACGTTGCACATGCCGGTGTCGACGGTGAACACGGCATCGTCGTCCGCGAGTTCGTCCAGCACCGAGGCCACGTACTCGGGATGGATCGGCACGTGCTTCTCGACCTTGCGGGTGTACGCCTTGACCACGCCCTCCAGGGCGTCGGCGTGTTTCTTGAGCATCCGGTCGAGGAACTTGCGGTCGCTCTTCGCCCTGACCCGGGGGGTCAGACAGCGCAGGGTCTCGCGGACGTCGCCCCAGACGGCCAGGTCCAGCTTGGTGCGCCGGCCGAGGTGTTCGGGCCGCACATCGACCTGCACGATCTTCACGTCGTCGGGCAGGAAGGCGTTGTACGGGAAGTCCGTGCCGAGCAGGATCAGCAGATCGCACTCGTGGGTGGCCTCGTAGGCGGCGCCGTAGCCGAGCAGCCCGCTCATGCCGACGTCGAACGGGTTGTCGTACTGGATCCATTCCTTGCCGCGCAGAGCGTGCCCGACCGGGGCCTTGACCCGCTCGGCGAACTCCATGACCTCGGCGTGCGCGCCCGCCGTCCCGCTGCCGCAGAACAGCGTCACCCGTTTGGCCTCGTCGACCATCCGGCAGAGCTTCTCGATCTCGCCGTCGCCCGGCCGCACGGTGGGCCGCGAGGTGACCAGGGCGTGTTCGGCGGAGCGCTCCGGGGCGGGCTGCCCGGCGACGTCGCCGGGCATCGAGACGACGCTGACCCCGCCCTGGCCGACCGCGTGCTGGATGGCGGTCTGGAGCAGCCGGGGCATCTGCTGCGGGTTGGAGATCATCTCGTTGTAGTGGCTGCACTCCTGGAAGAGCAGCTCGGGGTGGGTCGCCTGGAAGTAGTTGAGGCCGATCTCGCTCGACGGGATGTGCGAGGCGAGGGCGAGCACGGGCGCCATGGAGCGGTGGGCGTCGTACAGGCCGTTGATGAGGTGCAGGTTGCCGGGGCCGCACGACCCGGCGCAGGCCGCCAGGGTCCCGGTGATCTGTGCCTCGGCGCCGGCCGCGAACGCCGCCGTCTCCTCGTGCCTGACCTGGATCCAGTCGATCTCCGCGTGCCGCCGCACGGCGTCGACGACCGGGTTGAGGCTGTCCCCGACGACGCCGTACAGGCGCTTGACGCCTGCCCGGGCGAGGATGTCGACGAACTGCTCCGACACGTTCTGCTTGGCCATGGGTGACGCACTCCCTCTGCCTGTGCTCCGTGCACGTTCGGCTGTCCGGGACGCGGGGCGCCAAACCCCGGCCCGGGCGGATATCCGGAGTCCATCAACCCATGGTGTGCGCCGTTACGCCTCCCAGACGCCGACCGCCGTCCGGTCCTCTGCGTACCCCTTCACCCGGATCTGGGTGTCCGCGAGGAACGCCCCGAGGCCCGGCGCCGCCACCGGCGACCAGCGTGCCGCGAGTTCACCGGCGAGCTCGGGCTCCTCGCGCAGCGGCTCGGCGAGACCCGCGCCGCACAGCAGCAGGGTGTCCCCCGGCCGGGCGACGGAGGCGCGGAAGCGGAACGGTTCGGCAGGCGGCGGGAGCGGGTCCTCGACGTACGGCGCGGGGCCGGTGGCGATACCGAGATCCATGGTCAGCCGGTCGCCGGCGGGCCCGCTCCCGGACGCGGCGGAGCCGAAGCCGACCACGGGCTCCCCGCTCAGCGCGGCGGGCGGGGGCAGCGCCGGTTCGAGGTCGTGCCAGTTGCCGTCCCGCAGCCGGAAGAGACCGCCGCCGCCGATGCCGAAGAAGACCCGGGTGCGACAGCCGGGATCGGCGGACAGCAGCAGGCAGCGCAGGCTCGCGGTGTACGCGTCCGGTTCGAGGCCGAGTTCGGCGGCGCGGGCGCGCAGCTTGCCGAAGGCCCGGTCGGTGAGCCGGTGCAGCCCGGACTTGAGGTCGGCGCGGCGGCCCGCCCTTATGTCGTCGGAGAGCCGGACGTGGCTGCGTCCGACCGCTTCACCGATCCAGCGGCAGGCGTCCGCCGATGCCGTCTGCGCCCCCTCCGCGCCCCGGGACGCGCCTGCGACGGCGACGAGGACCAGGGCGTTCTCCCCGCTGCCGAAGCGTGCCGTCAGCAGCGCGTCGCGGCGCGGCTCGCCCCGGAACCGGGCGGAGTCCCCGCGCACCGACGCGGCGCGCAGGGTGTACGTCCCGTAGGTGGCGCCGTCCAGCACCGTGTCCGGGACGAGGCGGTCGAGCTCGGACGGGTCGGTGGCGGGCAGGGCCGTGGGCTCGGCGTCGTAGGTGGGTGGCCTGACGCCCACATGGGCGGCCGGGGGAGGGGGCGCGGCGGGCCCCTCCTCCGCCCGCCGTTCGTCGGCGGAGGTCGCGCCGGACTCGTCGGCGGCCCGCACGTCCGCGGCCTGCCCGTCGGCGATGGGCTGCCCGGGCGGCGGGGACGCCGCGCTCTCCGCGTCCGGGAGCCCGCCGTCGACCCGGGGGTCGGCGAAGGCGGGCGGCTCCGGATCGGGGGCCGGTGGCGGGGGCTGAGGGGCCGGTCCCGGAAAGGTGCGCGGCTGCGCGGGGCCCGTCAGCGGCTCCCACGGCGCGCGTGCGCCCGCGCCGGCCGGCGCTTCCCACGGCGCGCGTGCGCCCGCGCCCGTCGGCGGCTCCCACGGGTCGCGCGCCACGGCGCCCGGCGCGGCGTCCGCCGTCCGGGTGACGGCGGAGGGCGCTTCGGGCCGCGGCGGCTCCCCCGGCTCCGGTACCGCCTCCGGGGTCCCGTAGGCCGCGCCTTCCTCGGACGCCACCGTGCCGGACGCGGAGTCGAAGCGCTCGTCGAGACTGTCGCCCGCCCGGCTCGCCCCGGTGTCCGGGGCGGATTCGTCGTACAGCCTGCGCCACCAGTCGTCCTCGCGGGCCGCCGGTTTCTCCCCCTGCTGACTCATGTCCTTATTGTCGACCGCCGGGGCCGTACGAAAACGGGCATCCGGAAAATGGGCCGGCCGGGCGCCCCCACCCCCCACGGGAAGGGCGCCCGGCGGACCGGTCGGTTGAGCCGGCTTCGGCATCCGGCGTGAGCGGCGGCGTCGAGTCTCACGTACCGCCTCCCCGGCCGGAGCCGGGTGAGGCGTGTACGCAACCCCGCGTACCGGTGATGACCGGTGCCGCTGTGCCGCCACATTGGCAGAGTGACGGGCGGTACGGCGATGATGTGCCGTGGCGAAACCACGCCGTGGCGACTTTTCGCCACGCGGATGCGCCGACAGGCGTACACACTGCTTGGGGGAGGGGTCGGGGATGCTGGGAGCCATAGGTCTCGACGAGAGGCAGGAGTCGGCCTATCGCGCACTGGTGGCGCTGGGGGCCGCCGAGGTCTCCGATCTCTCGCACCGGCTGGCGCTTCCCGAACAGGACACGGAGCGGGCGCTGCGCCGGCTGGAGCAGCGCGGCCTGGCCGCCCGGTCCTCCGCCCGCACGGGCCGGTGGGTCGCGGCTCCCCCCGGGGTCGCGCTGGGAGCCCTGCTCACCCGGCAGCGCCATCAGCTGGAGCAGGCGGAGCTGGCTGCGGTGCTGCTGGCCGAGGAGTACCGGACGGACGCCTCCGAACCCGCCGTCCACGACCTGGTCGAGGTGGTCACCGGGGCGAGCGCGGTCGCCCACCGCTTCCACCAGCTCCGGCTGGGAGCGACGAGCGAGGTGTGCGCGCTGGTCACCGGCGAACCGATCGCGGTCGGCGAGCCGGAGGAGGAGGCCACGCGCGGGGTGTCGTTCCGGAGGGTCGTCGAGCGCGAGGTGCTGGGCCTGGAGTCCGGAATCCTGGAGCTGTCGGCGGCGCTCGGCCGCGACGAGCAGTGCCGGGTCGTCCGGCGGGTCCCCACCAGGCTGGTGATCGCCGACGGGGCGCTGGCCATGGTGCCGCTGACCGGCCGGGGCGCGGAGCCCGCCGCGCTGGTGGTGCACGCCTCGGGCCTGCTGGAGTCGCTGACGGGGCTCTTCGAGGCGGTGTGGCGCGAGGCCATGCCGTTGCGGCTCGGTGAGAGCGGCACGGTCCTGGAGGCGCCGGGCGGCCCGGACCCGACGGATCTGGAGATCCTGTCGCTGCTGCTGGCCGGGCTGACCGACGCGAGCGTGGCCAAGCATCTGGACCTGGGGCTGCGGACCGTACAGCGCCGGGTCAAGGGCCTGATGGATCTCACCGGGGTCTCGACCCGGCTCCAGCTCGGCTGGCACGCCTGCGAACGGGGCTGGGTGGCCCGCGATCCCCGCCCGCGCCCGCTGCCATAACAGTCTCTGAGCTGCGCCGACGGCCGCCGGGACGGGGGCGCGGACGGGCGGGACCCGCCGGACTCCGGCAGGCTGGTCAGATGAGTGTGTGGCAGCTCGTCGCCGTCGGACTGGTGATGCTGCTCGGCCTGGTCGGTGTCCTGCTGCCGGGTGTGCCGGGGCAGGCGATCGTCTGGGCGGCCCTCCTGTGGTGGGCGCTCACCGACGTGACACCCGTCGCCTGGGGCGTGCTGATCGGGGCCACGGCGCTGCTCCTGCTGAACCAGGCGCTCAAACCGCTCCTGCCGCCGCGCCGGCCCCGTGAGTCGGGGGCGCCGCGCCGGACGCTGCTGCTGGGCGGGCTCGGCGCGATCGCCGGCTTCTTCGTGCTGCCCGTCGTGGGGGCGGTCCCCGGTTATGTCGGGGTGATCTACGGGGCGGAGCGGCTGCGCCTCGGCAGCCGGGGCGCGGGCTGGGCGTCGGTCCGCTCCGTGATGCGGGCGACCGGTTACTCGGTGCTCGTCGAACTGTTCGCGTGCCTGCTGGTGACGGGCGCCTGGCTGGGCGCGCTGGTCTGGGGCTGACCGTTCCGCCGCGCCCGGCGCACCCCGTACGAGCGCCAGGGTCGCCAGCGGGACGCGCCCGGCGTTCCGTGCGGGTCCACGTCCGGGTCGCCCAGCGCCCGCATCCGGATCAGCGCGGCCGTGGCGGGGCCGACGCCGGGCAGCCGCCGCAGCGCCTGTTCGGCCCCGTCCCGGTCGGCGCCCGCGTCCAGCCGTACGGTGCCGTCGGCGAGCGCGGTCGCGAGCGCCCGCAGGACCGGGTCCCCGACCGCCTCGGCGAGCACGGCCGGTTCGGGGAAGACATGGGTCAGCCCGCCGAACGGCACGTCCAGCGCCGTGCCGTGCTCCGCGACGAGGTCCTCGGCCGCCGCGTCGCCCACCAGCGCCCGTACGGCGAACTCCTCGGCGTCCGCCGCGCCCGGCGAGCGCACCCCCGGCCGGGCCGCGACGTCCGGGGCGAGCCGCGGATCGGCGGCCAGCAGCTCGTCGACGGCGTACGGGTCGGCGTCCAGGTCGAAGAGCCGGCGCAACCGCTGCACCGCCGTGGTCAGGTCGCGCAGATCGGTGAGGTGGACGCGGGCCTCCAGCCAGCTCCCGGCGGACCGCTCGTCCACGGCGGCGACGCCGCTGCCGTACGGGAGGCGCAGCGTGCGCCGGTACGTACGACGGCCGGGCTCCCCGCCGACCTCCTCGACGCGGGTGAGCGAAGTGGCGGCGAGCAGGTCGAAGACGTCACGGGCCGCGTACGGTCCCCGGTGGGCGAGCCGGAGCGGGATGCCGGTGGTGCGGGCCTCCCGGACCGCAGCGCCGAGGCCCGTACCGGCTTCGGCGCGCAGGGCGCTCGGGGTGCGGCCGTAGATCTGCCGGACGGTGTCGTTGAACTGCCTCAGACTGCCGAACCCGGCCGCGAAGGCGATCTCGGTGACGGGCAGGGCGGTGGTCTGCAGCAGGAGCCGGGCGGTGTGCGCGCGCTGGGCGCGGGCCAGGGCGACGGGTCCGGCGCCCAGTTCGGCGTTGAGCTGGCGCTGCACCTGGCGGGAGCTGTAGCCGAGCCGGTGGGCGAGCCCCGGGACGCCTTCCCGGTCCACCACACCGTCGCCGATCATCCGCACGGCGCGCCCGACGAGATCGGCCCGGACGTTCCACTCGGCGGAGCCGGGGACGGCGTCCGGGCGGCAGCGGCGGCACGCCCGGAAGCCGTTGCCCTGGGCGGCCGCCGCGGTCGGGTAGAAGCGGACGTTCTTCCGCTTCGGGGTGACGGCGGGGCAGCTCGGCCGGCAGTAGATGCCGGTCGTCTCGACGGCGAAGAAGAACTCGCCGTCGAAACGGGCGTCGCGGCTGCTCACCGCCTCGTACCTGGTCTCTTCGTCCCTCACGCCGTCCAGTGTGCGCCCCGCCGGGGCCCCTCACTCGCGGTTTTCGGACGTCGGCCAGGGATGGTCCGGCTAGCGGACCCGGCCGCGCTTGACCTCGATCGCGGCCCGGCCCTCGGCGTGCTTGCGCTTCCAGTCGCGCCGGATCTCGGCCCGGACGCGGGCATCGGTCTTGGCGACGATGCGCTGGTTCTCACGCTGGAGCTTGCGGTAGCTGTCGAAGCGGCGCTCGGACAGGGCGCCGTCCTCGATCGCGGCCCGCACGGCGCAGCCGGGCTCCGCCTCGTGGGCGCAGTCGTGGAACCGGCACTCCTCGGCCAGTTCCTCGATCTCGGAGAAGACCTGGCCGACGCCGACCCCGGCGTCCCAGAGGCCGACCCCGCGCAGTCCGGGGGTGTCGATGAGGACCCCGCCCGAGGGCAGGACGAGCAGGTTTCGGGTGGTGGTGGTGTGCCGGCCCTTGCCGTCCACGTCCCGGGCGGCCTGGACCTCCATCACGTCCTGGCCGAGCAGTGTGTTGGCGAGGGTGGACTTGCCGGCGCCGGAGACCCCGAGGAGCACGCTCGTACCGCCGGAGACGATCGCCGAGAACACGTCGACGCCCTCGCCGGTCGTGGAGCTGACCGGGAGGACCTGGACGCCGGGTGCGACGCGCTCGACGTCCTCGACGAGATGGGAGAGGGTGAGCGCGTCGGGGACCAGGTCGGCCTTGGTGAGGACGACGATCGGTTCGGCGGTCCGCTCCCCGTCCCCGGAGGCGTCGCCGAGCAGGGCGTCGCCACCGGCGCTGGACAT
The DNA here is from genome assembly GCF_040632605.1 of Streptomyces sp. NPDC019224. Classification (NCBI taxonomy): domain Bacteria; kingdom Bacillati; phylum Actinomycetota; class Actinomycetes; order Kitasatosporales; family Streptomycetaceae; genus Streptomyces; species Streptomyces sp. NPDC019224. Next base: position 63,728 of record NZ_JBEYCF010000011.1, read on the forward strand.
GGCCAGGGCGAGGAACCGCTCGACCCGCCCCAGGTCCAGTTCCACGGCCAGCGAGACGCAGATGGCGATGTGGTCGACGTTGGTGGCGAGGACCTGGCCCTCGGAGCGCTTGGACGAGGTGGAGCGGACGAAGGCGGTGCGCCGCGGCAGCAGCGTACGGACGAACCTCGGGTCGCCGTCCGGGTCGACGGCGGCCCAGTCGCCCGTGCAGATGATCCGCATCGGGTCGCGCGGCACGACGAAGGCGGTGTCCGCCCAGACCGTGCCCTCGGGCGTGACGATGTCGCAGCGCCCGCGGTCCACTCGCACCACGCGTCCGGGGACCAGCCCCTGGGCGGCGTACGGGGCGAACTCGGCCGCCCAGTCGTCGTCCCAGCCGTAGGCGGCCAGCGGGTGGGAAGCGGTGGAGAGGGAAGAGGAGAAAGACGGGAAAGACAAGGGAAACCCTTCACAGGGTGGCCCCGGCGGTGCGCGCGACGGCGCGGAGGTCTGAAGAGGTCAGCCGGTGGCCACGGAGGTGGGAACGAGGAACTTCGACTTGTGGGCAGCGCCCACCGCAACGACCGTCGTCAAGGTCCTCACCTCCGCATTCGTCCAGGTCCGGAACCAGCGGCCATCCGCCGTCCGTCTCTCCGCACACGGTAGCCCCCGGGGCACCGGCGGTTCAACGGATTATTCCGCGCGGGCCGGTTGTCGGCAGTCATCCCCCGATCGGGTGATACGCATGGAGTTGGACCGGTCGCGGACGGTTAGGGTGCCGCACATGACCTCCCCCCGGACAGCCACCGGCACGTTCACCCAGGCCCAGTTGGGCACCCTCATCCTGATCGGCTGGAGCGGCGAGTACCGGCAGAGCGGGCGCGACGCCGCCTTTCTGCTCGCCTACTCGCTGGGCGACGGATCGGACGGCCCGGCGGCGGGCGAGCACGCCATGCGGCTGGCGTTGCAGCGCAGCGGACTCACCGTCGGCGGTGCCCCGGTGCGTGCCGACGAGACGCCGGGACTTCCCGTGAAGCTCCTCGTCCAGGCCGGTCAGGCCGTCCTGACCCTGCCCCACTTCACCGCGCAGTACCCGGTGCCGCCCGAGTGGCTGGCGGCGGCGACCGACCAGGGCGAGGTGCACGCGATGTTCGCCACCCGCCCGTGGCCGCAGGGCGCGCCCGGTCTCCCGGTCGGCGAGGCGGAGCTGCGCGCCTTCGCCGGTGACGCGGAGGTCATCGCGTCCTCGGCGCACTGCGTGCTCCCGGTGCGCAGCCTCGGCTGACCGGTCCCACGGAAGAGGCCCACCACCCGGCGAGGGTGGTGGGCCTCCGTCATGCCGTACGCGCACACGTCGCACAGGACGGACGACGCGCGGCGGGCCGCCCTCCGTGGGCGGGGTACGGAATCAGTTGTTGCCGACGCCGTTCCCGGAGAGGACCGGGATGTCCTCCACCAGGTGCGAGAGGGGCTCGTCGCCCTTGGCCTGGGTGGAGTTCTCGGCGCACTGCTGGTTCTGCGGGTTGGACAGGACGTCGATGTCCTGGGCCGTGACGGGAACGAGCAGACCCACGAGCGAGCCCGCGTTCACCTTGACCGGAGCACCCACGCAGAGCTTGTTCAGCGAGCCCTGGATGAGCTGGGCCTGCGGGCTGCCGTCGCCCCGGGTCACGCTGTTGCCGAACGTGCTGCTGGCACCGTTGCCGTTGACCGAGGTGGTGCCCCCGTCGTTACCGATCGCCATGGCCGAGGGGGCCGCGGCGGCCGAGAGGCCGACCAGGGACACGGCCACTGCCGCGCCGGCCATCATCTTCTTCATCACGCTTCACCTTTCGGAGCGTTCCGTTCTGGAACGTACTGATCAACCCCGCGCGAAGGGTTCGGTTCCGCCGATCCACCCATACGGGTCGCCTCCGGCATGAGTTCGACGGGCCGGCGTCAGTCCCGGCCGCCCGCCTCGTCCGGGGTCCGCGCGGCGGGCACGAGGCCGCCCACGCGGGCGGGGCCGGCTGTCGCGGGCCGCGTCGGGGCGGGTTCGGTCCGTGCGGCCCGCCACTCGGCGAGGAGCCGGTCGTAGATCGGGGTGGTGCTGTGCGGGTTCCGGCTGTCGTGCTGGTCCATGAGGAGGCCCTACCCGTTGCGGCGGGGACCGGCCGCCCCGCTACGGCAAGCGGCCCAGCGGGCCGCCCGTACGGACGACCGCCGGGCCGGGCGGGTGCGGGCACGCACATGGGGCCGGCGGGTCCGCGGCGGCCGGTGTGCGGCTGCCCGGACGTACCGGCCCCACGGGTGCGTCAGGAAGGGTTGGGCAGTCGGTGAACCACCCGTGCGTCATGGGCCGTCAGTCGTTGGCGGCCCCGTTGCCCGAGAGGATCGGGATGTCGCTCAGGATGTGCGACAGCGCCTCGTCACCCTTGGCCTGGGTGGAGTTCTCGGTGCACTGCTGGTTCTGCGGCGAGGACAGGACATTGACGTCCTGGACCGAGATCGGGATGGCACCGAGCAGCGAACCGACGTTGGCCTTGGCCGGCAGGGCGATGCAGGGCTTGTTGAGCGAGCCCTGGATGAGGGCGAACTGCGGGCTCCAGTCGCCGTGGGTGGCGGAGTTGCCGTACGCCTGCATGGCACCGTTGCCGTTGACGGAGGTGGTGCCCTGGTCATTGCCGATGGCCATGGCCTGCGGGGCGACCGCGGCGGAGACGCCGACGATCGATGCGGCGACCGCTGCCGAGGCCATCATCTTCTTGATCATTGAACTGCCCTTCTGGTTCTTCTCTGGTTGCCCGCCGGTGCCGAGCGCACTGATCAACTCGGCGTCGCGGTAATGGTTGTGGCGCGTCACTCGAAAGGTGCGCGCGCCACCGGAAGTCGCACGCGGTCGAACATGTGCGCTCGCGTCCTGGTGCTGCGGCCGTGGATCAGCGGGCGAGCGGCAGGCCGCCGAGGAGGGGGGCCGCGCCCTTCACCGCTCCGGTGGCCCGGCCGGCGACCTCGGTGACGGTTCCGTTCTCGTGCAGGGTGTCGGCGGCGTCGCTGACGGTGCCGACGACCGGGTCGACCGCCTGCGGGGCGGCCGCCACCACCTGGTTGACGCCTCCGTCGAGGCTGAAGCTGGGGGCCGTGGGGGTGGCGACGGCGAAGGCGGGGGCAGCCGTGCCGAACGCGACCACGGAACCGGCGACGAGTGCGGCGGACTTCGCGTACTTCACTTTCGGTTTCCCTTCTGCGGCGGCGGATTATCCGGTCGCGTCCCCGCGCCGCACGAGCCCTCCTTGGCCGTGACTTCCGCCGCTTTCCCCCTGCCTAACGACGCGGTCACGGCAGGGCAACTGGAGGCACCCGCCTTTCTTCGATTCCGGGGCGGCTCCGGATTCCCGCCGCCGGGAACGACGGGCGGCAACGGAAAAGCCCCGGGCCGCTTGGAGTGCGGTCCGGGGCTTTCGAGCCGAGAGAATTCGGCAGGCCCGAATCAGTCGTTGACGCAGACGTTCCCGAAGGCCGGGTTCAGCAGGCCGACGACGCTGATGCTGTTGCCGCAGACGTTGATCGGGATGGAAATCGGCACCTGGATGGTGTTGCCGGAGATGACGCCCGGCGAGTGGGCGGAGGCACCCTCGGCACCCGCGTCGGCGAACGCGGGGGTAGCGGCACCCACGGCCATGAGCGTACCGGCGGCGACGGCGGCGATCTTGGTGTACTTCACTTCAAACCCTTTCTTCGGCGGAGTCCGGAGCGGCCACGGCTTTCGTGCCGCACGAGCGCGGACCTGATCGCTCGTAACTCCGCCGCTGTCATTCGTAACGATTCCGGACGGTGGACGAAACTGCTCAGTGAGCAGATTCCTCGAATACCCCCCGAATGATGCAGTTTCCGGTCATCCGACCGCGTTTCATCCCGAACCGTGCGAGATCCGGGCAGGCGCGCACGGAGGGCGACAGAGGGCCCGGACCGCTCGGAGGAGGAACGCCGGCGGTCCGGGCCCGAGGGGGCCGGATCAGCTGTTGCCGGCGCCGTTGCCCGAGAGGACCGGGATGCCGTCCAGGATGTGCGACAGCGGCTCGTCGCCCTTGGCCTGGGTGGAGTTCTCGGTGCACTGCTGGTTCTGCGGCGAGGACAGGACGTTGACGTCCTGGACCGTAATCGGGACGAGGCCGATGAGCGAACCGAGGTTCGCCTTGAGCGGCAGGCCCACGCAGGGCTTGTTCAGCGAGCCCTGGACCAGGCCGAACTGCGGGCTGCCGTCGCCGCGCGTCTCGGCGTTGCCGAACGACTGCGAGGCCCCGTTGCCGTTGACCGAGGTCGTGCCGCCGTCGTTGCCGATGGCCATCGCCTGCGTGGCGCCGACCCCGAGGATGGAGGCGGCTACGGCACCCGTAGCCAGGACCTTCTTGATCACGATGAACCCTTCTCGTACTGGACGCCCCGAAGCGGAGCGCCCTGCCCAACTCACCGCCCGGCGTTTGGTTATCGCCATTCACTCGAATGCTGGGAAGACACGGACATCCGTACGAAAGTGATCGAGACATACTGACGGAAATCGAGAGAGGAAACGTTCCCTCACGGCCTGGCAGCGCGCTCACAAGAAATTCACCGGCTTCACGTTTCTCGCGCACGCAGGCGTCGTTATGGGTGTCGTCAAGCCGCTCTGCCCGCAGGCCCCTCCCGCACCCCGGAAGGCCCAACGGCTGCTGCACCGCCTGATGAACGAACTGCGGTCCGCGCGTCCGCAAGAAATGTCCCAAGGAAGGGCACCAATGCGAAAAGCCTTGAGTAAAAGCATGCTCGTCATGGCGGCGGCGTCAGGCATCCTGACCGCCTCCGGCGGCTATGCCTTCGCCGATGCCTCGGCCGACGGCGCCGCCGTCGGCTCGCCCGGCGTCGCTTCGGGCAACGCCGTACAGGTCCCGGTGCATGTCCCCGTCAATCTGTGCGGCAACACGATCAACGTGATCGGCGCGCTGAACCCCGCCTTCGGCAACGAGTGCGAGAACGAGGGCGGCGACGCGGAAGCCGGTGACGCGCAGGGCGCGGACGCCGACGGGCTGGCCGCCGGCTCCCCCGGCGTACTCTCGGGCAACCTGATCCAGGCGCCGGTCGACGTCCCGGTGAACGTCTGCGGCAACACCATCAACGTGGTCGGCCTGCTGAACCCGGCCGCCGGCAACGAGTGCGAGAACGGCGACGGCGAGGGCAACCCGCCGACCGAGGAGCCGCCCACGGAGGAGCCGCCGACCGAGGAACCGCCCACGGAGGAACCGCCCACGGAGGAGCCGCCGACGGAGCACCCGCCGCACGACGGCGACTGCCCTCCGGGACACCACCACAAGCCGCCGACGCACAAGCCCCCGACGCACGACGACGATTGCCCTCCGGGACACCACCACAAGCCGCCGACGCACAAGCCGCCGACGCACGACGACGACTGCCCTCCGGGACACCACCACGAGCCGCCGGCCCCGCCCGTGCACCACGAGCCGCAGACCCCGCCCGTGCACCACGAGCCGCAGACGCACAACCCGCCGACCCACACCTGGCACCACACCCCCGCCAATCACCACAAGCCGCCGCAGATGGCGCACACCGGTGCCAACGAGAACCTGGGCATCGCCGGTGGGGCCAGCGCCGCGCTGGTGCTCGGTGGCGGCCTGCTGATGCGCCGCGCCCGCGCCGCGAAGAAGTGAGCTGACACTCCCCGAGCACGAAGAGGTCCGGCCCGACAGCCCGTCGCTGTCCGGCCGGACCTTTTGTGTGCGGCACGGGCGGCGCCGGTGACCGGGGCGGCCGCGGTCGTGCCCGGGAAGCGGTAGCGCCGGTGCGCCGCGGATTCTCCCTCTCAGCGCGCGGCCATACCCTCCTGCGCGAAGTCCGGCAGCTCGTCGGAGACCAGTTCCTCGGCGCCGTGATCGAGGAGGTGCTGCATCCGGGCGGAACGGGGCAGCATCGTCCCCTCGTAAGCACGGACGGCCTCACCGACGGTGTCGTGCCGCGCGAGGGCGAGGGCGAGTTCGAAGGCGTCCAGCATGGCGAGGTTGACGCCGACGCCGAGCGGCGGCATCAGGTGGGCGGCGTCACCCAGCAGCGTCACCGCGGGGTCGTGATCCCAGGTGTGAGGGACGGGGAGGGCGTGGATGGGGCGGTCCACGTAGCGGCCGTCGTTGTCGGTGAACAGCCGGCGCAGGTCCGGTGCCCAGTCGCGGTAGCGCTCCAGCAGCAGGGAGCGGATGGCGGCGGTGTCCTCGACGGCCAGACCGGCCGCGGTGATCCAGTCCGCCGGGACGCGCTGGATGACGTACACGCGGATGTGGTCGTCGCTGTTGCGCTGGGCGAACAGCCCGCGCTCGCCGTCGGCCGCGGCGGCGCTGCCCGGGCCGACGAGTGCGGCGACGGCGGGGTGCTCGTTCTCCACGTCGTGGAACCAGGCTTCGAGGAAGCTGGTCCCTGTGTACTCGGGGGTGGCGTCGGAGAGGGCGCGGCGGACCGTGGACCAGGCCCCGTCGGCGCCGATGACGAGGTCGGCCTCCACGACGGTGCCATCGGCGAAGCGCAGTCGGCGGGGGCCGCCCGCAGGTCCTTCGACGGAGCGCAGGGTGCGGCTCCAGCGCACGGTGCCGGGCTCCAGTGAGTCGAGCAGGAGGCGGCGCAGGGTGCCCCGGTCGATCTCGGGCTTGAAGCGTTCCCCCGCACCGGGGACGTGGTGGAAGAGGACCCTGCCGGAGGTGTCCAGCTGACGCATCTCCTGCCCCTCGGGTCTCGAGAGGCGGAAGAAGTCGTCGAGCAGACCGGCTTCACGCAGGGCCTTCTGGCCGTTGTCCTCGTCCAGGTCGAGGGTGCCGCCCTGGTCGCGGGACCAGGGGCCGCTCTCGCGATCGTGGACGGTGACGGGGATGCCGTAGCGCTGCAGGATGCGCGCGCAGGTCAGCCCGCCGGGCCCGGCACCGATGACGGCGATACGAGGGGTATGCGTGCTCATGGCGTTGTTCCGTTCGGGTCGTAGGTCCTGGGGTGACGACGACATCCGTCGACGGCGGCCGGGCGGGAAGAGGGGCACGGGTCCGGCTCCGGCTCCGGCTCCGGCGAGCAGAGCGCCGAGGACCACCCCAGAAAAGCACAACGACTCATTAAGTGCAACGACTAACCTTTTGAAGTCGACCAACCCAGCGGTACCCTCTGGGCATGACCCACACCGAGACCGGATCCGCGCCGATGGGACGCCGCGAGCGCAAGAAGGCCGCCACCCGCCGGGCCATCGCCGACGCGGCACTCCGCCTGTTCCTCGAGCGCGGTTACGAGGCCGTCGGCATCCGCGAGATCGCGGACGCCGCCGACGTGTCCACCACCACGCTCTTCAAGCATTTCCCCGTCAAGGAAGCGCTCGTCTTCGACGAGGACACGGACCAGGAGGCCCGGCTGCTCGCGGCCGTGCGCGAGCGCCCGGACGGCCGCTCGATCCCGGCGGCACTGCGGGAGCACGCACTGGGCCACCGCATGACCGCACCCGGCGGCGATGCCCGTTTCGTCGCGTTCTCCCAGCTGGTGAACAGCACGCCGGCCCTGCGTGACTACGCGCACGCGATGTGGCTGCGGCACACCGACGCCTTGGCCGCCGTGATCGCCGAGGAGAGCGGCCGGCCGGCCGATGACCCCGCCTGCGCCGCCCTGGCGCATTTCGCCCTGGAGGCTCCCCGCACGGCCCGCGGTCACGACGATCCGCGCACGGCGATCACTCGCGCCTTCGCCCTTCTCGAAAACGGTTGGCAGGGGCTCGACGGGGACGGGTGAACCAGGCCGTCAGGGCGCGACGCGCTCGAAGACCGCCGCGAGACCCTGGCCGCCGCCGATGCACATGGTCTCCAGGCCGTAGCGGGCCTCGCGGCGGTGCAGCTCCCGGGTGAGGGTGGCGAGGATACGGGCGCCGGTGGCGCCGACCGGGTGGCCCAGCGAGACACCGGAGCCGTTCACGTTGATCCGCTCCTCGTGGTCCTTCTCGCCGAGGCCCAGTTCGCGGGTGCAGGCCAGGACCTGGGCGGCGAACGCCTCGTTCAGCTCGATCAGGTCGAGGTCGTCGAGCGTGAGCCCGGCGCGGCCGAGCGCGGCGTGGGTCGCGGGGACGGGGCCGAGGCCCATGGTGGCGGCGGGCACCCCGGCCCGGGCGAAGGAGACCAGCCGGACCAGCGGGATGAGGCCGAGCCGTTCGGCGGTGGCGGCGCTCGTCACCAGGCAGGCGGCCGCCGCGTCGTTCTGGCCGCTGGCGTTGCCCGCGGTGACGGTGGCCTCCGGGTCGGACTTCAGCATGACCGGGCGGAGCGCGGCGAGCTGTTCGGCGGTGGTGCCGGGGCGGGGGTGCTCGTCGGCGGTGACGACCGTCTCGCCCTTGCGTCCCTTGACGGTGACGGGGACGGTCTCGGCCTCGTACCGGCCCTCGGCCGCCGCCCGGCCGGCCCGCCGCTGCGAGCGCAGGGCCAGCGCGTCCTGGTCCTCCCGGCTGATCCCGTACGCGCGGCGCAGGTTCTCGGCGGTCTCGATCATGCCGCCGGGGACGGGGTGGTGGAGGCCGCCGGCGGTGACCCGGCCCCGGGCGAGCGCGTCGTGGAGCTGGAGGCCGGGGCCCTTGATGCCCCAGCGCCCGTCGTGCGTGTAGTACGGGGCGCCGCTCATCACGTCGACGCCGCCCGCGATGACGACCTCGCTGAACCCGGCCCGGACCTGCATGGCCGCGTCCAGGACCGCCTGGAGCCCGGAGCCGCAGCGGCGGTCGGTCTGGAGGCCGGTGACCGATTGCGGGAGTCCGGCGTCCAGGGCGGCGACCCGGCCGATGGCGGGGGCCTCGGCCGAGGGGTAGGAGTGACCGAGGATCACCTCGTCGACCCGGTCCGGGTCGATTCCGGTCCGGGCGACGACCTCGGCGATGACGCGGGCGGCGAGGGCGGCCGGCTTCTCCCCGGCGAACACCCCGCCGAAGCGGCCGATGGGGGTGCGCAGGGGTTCGCAGATCACGACATCGAGGGGGTCGGGCACGGCGGGACCTTCCGGGGACGGAGGACAAGGGTCTGACACGACCCTCGCACCCGGTGACCGGGCCGGTCCAATACCCGGTTCTCCTGGAATCGAGACGCGCGGCGTCTCAATCGGCCGGCCCTGCCGCCCCGGACGGTGTCATACGCGGGCCTGGGTCGCGAGCATCAGGCGCAGGGCGCGGGTCATCGCGTTGTCCGCGCCGAAGTCCACCCCGGCGGGCACCTCGACGAGGTCCCCGTGAGCGAGGACGAGCACCCCGCAGGAACCGGGGCGGGCCGCGCCCGCCCCGTCCAGCCAGTCCCCGTACGCACCGGACGTGGTGTCCAGGTGCGCCCGGCTCCTGCGGCCCACCTCCGCCATCAGGTCGTCGACGCCGGTCAGTTCCTCGACCGAGGCGAACGGGATGCTCACCACCGGCTCCCCGACCAGCCGGACCCGCGGCTCCTCCTCGCGCCGGGTCCCCTCGGCAGGGGTATCGGGCAGCAGCCCCCGGCCGAAGCGCGCGTAGTACAGCAGGCTGTGCGCGGAGTCGATGCCGCCGACGAACGGCCGGTCGAAGCTGACCCGGCGGTTGCTCGTGATGTACTCGCGCGGAATGCGGGGGTCCTCCGGCACCGGCCAGTGCACCTGCCCCGACTGCCGGTCCCGCCAGGGCAGGTAGCGCCGGATGTCGTCGGACGCGGACAGCGGCATCACCTCGATGCCGAACCTGCCGGGGTCCTTGGCCACGATGGACCCGGGTGTCAGCGAGAAGACCCCGATGCCCGACGTCGTCCACAGCTTCTCGTGGTTCTGCAGGAACTCGTAGGTCGCCAGCGCCTCGGCCCGGGTCTCGGTGGGAAAGCCGGTGAAGCCCATCATCTGGGCGGCGATGCCGTTGCGTGCCAGCTCCGCCAGGACGTCCGGCACCAGGTCGATCTTGACGCCCTTGTCGATCAGGTCCAGGACCCGCTGGGTGCCGGACTCGTAGCCGAAGGAGACCGCGACGCAGCCGGAGGCCGCGAGGAGTTCCCCGACGGCACGCTCGGGGAAGGTCCGCTCCAGCCGCAGCTCGGCGGCCCACCGCAGGTCCAGGGAGGATTCGGCGAGGGCGGCGGCGAGGGCGCGCAGATAGCGGGGGGACATGGCGTCCACCGCGAAGTAGAGGGTCCTGCCGTAGCGGCTCGCCTCCCGCAGGTCCTCGAGGACGGCGGCGACGGGACGTTCACGCGAGGGCGAGGTCGGCCGGTCGGTGTTCAGGCCGTAGTCGCAGAAGGTGCACTTGTTCCAGTAGCAGCCCCGGGTCGGGCTGTAGAGGAGCACCGGCTCGGGTGCCCAGTACCGGTCCCAGTCCCACACGTCGTACGCCGGGGAGTCGAGCGTCGCCACGCTGCCGTACGCGATGTCGGGAGTCGGCCGGGACCGGGTCATCACCCCGCCGATGCCCTCGAAGGCGTCGCCGCCCCTGACCGCGCCGTTCCCGACCGCGTCGAGGATGCCGATGAGGGCCGTCTCCCCCTCGCCGGGAACGATCAGGTCGGCGTCCCGGAAGACCCGCCAGGGGGCTGCCGGGTCCGGGGCGTACTTGACGACGTCGCCGACCTCGGTGCCGCCGAAGACGATCACCGTGTCCGGGATCACGGTCCGGATCAGGCGGGCCATCCGCAGCGCGACGGGCAGTTGGCTGGTGTAGTTGACGGACAGACCCACCACCGCCCAGGGGCGTTCGCGCAGCTTCGGGACGAACTCGTCGGCGAAGTAGCCCTCGAAGGGGCGGGCCACGGCCGCCGGGACCTCGGGGTCGGACAGGTCCGCCGTGCTGCACAGGTTGACGGCGGACTTCACCCGCATCGAGAAACCGTCCGCCGTCCCGGGCGGCATCTCCAGGGCGATCAGCTCCCACCACCGGCTCATCACCGCGACCGCCTGGGCGTAGGTCGGGGGGTGGTAGAAGTGCTCGGGGTTCTGGAACACGCCGATCGCGTCGCGCGCCGATGTGGCGGTCAGGCCCTCGGCGGCCAACGCCTGCCGGTAGCGGATCTCGTCGTGCCGGCGGGGGGCACCGGACCTGGCCTCGATCTCGGCGCGCAGGCTGCGGGCGGCCGTGAGCGCCGCGCCGAAGCGTACGGGGTCGGCGAGATAGGTGAAGGCGTCGAGATTGGCGTCCACGCAGGCGTACTCGGTGTGGCCGGCCGCCCTGGCGGCGCCCACGAGGTACGGGATCGAGTGGTAGGCGGTCGTCGGGTCGGTCACCGGCGGGTTGATCAGCAGGTACGCGGTGTTGTCGGTGCCCCGGCCCGGCCGCGGGCCGGGGTCGGGTTCGCCCTCGAACCGCGGCATGCCCAACGGGACGAACACGCTCATCGCTGTGACTCCTGACTGTTGTCCTGCCGTGGATGCTTGGAGCGGGCGGCCGGCACACCGGACGCGGGGGACCGGGCCGGTAGGGGGGCCGGTGGGGCGTACTCGGTGCCCGCGCGGTGGTCGCGGAACGCCCGCTGGGTGAGCGCTCCCAGCACGGACAGGGCGATGGCCGCGCCCGCCACCGGGAAGAACGGCGCGGCCCCCATATGGCGCACCCCGAAGCCGGCCACCGCGACGGAGATCGGGAAGGTGCCCATCACGGCCAGCATGACCAGGCTCATGACCCGGCCGATCAGCGCGGATGGGGCCCAGACCTGGAGCATCGTCACGACGACGATGTTCTGCCAGCCGCTGGCCAGCGCGTAGACGCACACGCACACCGCGGCGCCGGCCAGGCCACCGGCGTAGGGGACGGCGCCCAGGGCGATTCCCATGACCACCGCGAGCGCCGCGAAGAGATAGGCGGGCGAGTCCGCCGGCCGGCTGCGGGCGGCGGCCAGGGAGCCGGCCAGACCGCCCAGGCTCAGACAGGTCAGCAGGACGCCGTAGCCGGTGGCGCCCATGCCCTGGTGGGCCAGTTCGGGCAGCGCGACCTCGATCGTGCCGTTGAAGGCGAGGTTGCAGACGAGGGCCACCACGAGGACGACGTGCAACAGCCTTCCATGGCGGAGCAGTTCGACGAAGGACGTCGTGCGGGCCGGGGTCTCGTCGGCGCCGGGGCCGTCCTGCTCCGTCGCGTCCGTGGCCGCCGCGTCCGAGCCGCTGCGGATCCGGGCGAGCACCACCGCCGACACGAGGAAGGACACGGCGTCGACCGTGAGCGCCGGGCCCGCCCCGAAGGCGGCCACCAGGGCGCCGCCCGCCGTCGGCCCGAGGAGCCCGCCCACCTGGTTGACCATGGTGGACAGCGCGTTGCCCCGGCCCAGGTCCTCCTTGGGCAGCAGGGCGGGCAGGAGGGTGTACGAGGCGGGGATGAAGACCCCGGAGCAGGCGCCCAGGACGACCGCTATGGGCGCGAGCTGGGCCGGCGTCGGCGTCCCGGCCAGGGCGAGCACCGCGAGGATGCCGACGGCCGCGGCACGGACCAGGTCGGCCACGAGCATGACCCGTCGGCCACCGATCCGGTCGGCCACCACCCCGCCCAGCGGAATGGTGACGACGCGGGGGATGCCGTAGCAGGCCAGTACCGTGCCGAGCAGGACCGGGCCGCCGTCGCCGGAAAGGATCAGCCACGGCAGCGCGACGGCGTAGCAGTAGTCGCCGACCGTCGAGGAGAGCTGCCCGGCGAGCAGCAGTCGGAAGCCGCGCACCGACATCGGTCCGCTCGCCAGTGCCGTACGGAGTCTCTGTGCGGCTGGTGCCACGTCTTCTCCTCCTGCTGGTACGGGCGCTCAGCCGCCGAGCGGGCCGACGGGCATGTCCAGGAACTCGCCGATCACCGCGGTGACGGTCGCGGGCGGGGGCAGGCCGAGGTTCTTGCGTACGTCTGCCGCGGCGACCTGCCAGGCGGGGGCCGGCACCGGGTCCACGACGGCGTGTCCGTCCGCCCGCAGGCGGTCCACGTTGCGGCGCACCGCGGGCCGCTCCCACATCAGGCTGTTCATACTGGGGAAGAACAGAACCGGGCGCTCATGGGCCAGCAGCGCCGAGCTGAGCAGCCCGGAGGCGAGCCCGTTCGCCGCCTGGCCGAGCATGTTCGCCGTGGCGGGAAGGACGACGAACCGCTCCGCCCAGACGGCCGGGCCGACATGACCTGTCGTCAGTTCGTCCTCGCCGTCGCAGTGGACCTCCGGGCACAGCAGCCGCATGGTCGCGGCCGGGACGAGCGCGGCGGCGGAGCGCGTCATGGCCATGCGGATCTCGACGCCGGGGCCGAGGCCGGTGCGCAGGGCCATGAGGTACTGGGGAAGCGCGAGCACGTTGCCCGAACCGCACACGCCGAGGAGCAGGCGGCGCGGGGTGCCGTCCCCGGCGCCCCCGGTCGTCACCGGACCCCGGAGGGCTCACCGGCGGCGTCACGCAGACCGCACTGGGAGGCGATGAGATCCAGCCGGTCCTGGACGTTGAACTTGTAGCCGGGGCAGGGCGGATGTCCCTCCTGCCAGGCCTTGGGGCAGGACCCGCCGCAGGTCGGCATGAACACGCAGCCCTTGCACCAGGTCGTGCCCTTCTCCATCTCGTCGTTCCATCCGTCGAAGGGGCCCGTCGGCCGTACGGGCTCGGGTCCCGCCCGGTCGATGTGCGTCAGCGCGAGAGTCCGCTCGGCCTCGGGGACGAGGGGGTACTCGCTGCACGAGAAGATGTTGCCCGTGCTGCTGATGATCTCCGACGAGGTGGTCGTGGCGGGGCAGAGGACCTTCTTCGCGGTGCTCGGCAGCAGCTGCGCGTGCAGGCCGTGCTCCGACAGCAGCCGGAGCCAGCCCGCCTCCCGTCCGGCGAACTCCTGCTTGGACACCTCGATCGCGGAGACGTCGTTTCCCCACGAGTGGACCGGAACAATCGAGAAGGACACCTGGGAGTGACTGAAACCGAGCTCTGCCATCAGCTCGATATAGCGGGGAACGTCGTCCTGGTTGTGGGCGTCCACGTTCGTGCGGAACGTGAAATGGGCTGCGCTCGGATTCGGTTCGTCGAGCACCGAACGCACGGCGCGCACGATGGTCCAGAAAGATCCCCGACCGCTTTTCAGTGGCCGGTGTTCATTGTGAATCTCCGGCGGCCCGTCGATCGTGATCTCGAAATGGGTGACGCCGCACGAGCGTATGAGGGTGTCGATTTTCTTGGGGGTGAGCAGGGAGCCGTTCGTGACGATCACGGAGGAGTAGGAGACCCCGTGCTCGGCCGCCGCGCGGACGAACCGGGGGGCCAGGTCGCGGATGACCGCGTAGCCCATCATCGGCTCGGCCCCGAACCAGTCGATCCGGGCGCTGCGCGTCTGCGGGGCGGTCACGGCGCGCAGGACACGGTCGTGGACCCGGCTGCGGTGGGTGTGGGACAGGCCGCCGCGCGTGTGCTCCTGTCCGCAGTAGGCGCAGCCCATATTGCAGTACGAGGTCGGCAGCAGGGCGATGTGCACGGCCGAACGGTCCGCCGAGGCGCGCCGGTTGCGGTCGAGTACGGCGGACAGCTCGTCCTCGCCGGAGGGTACGAGGACCTCGGCCGTGCGCAGTGCGCCGGCCCAGGCCGGGGTGAGGGCGGAAGGGTCGCCGGCCTCCAGCGCCCGGGCGGTGGCGAGGTCGACCGCCACGGTGCTCGCGGTGCGGGTGCTGTAGGCGAGCCGTACCCGTACGCCCGTGGCGTCGGCGTACGCGCGGTCGCTCATCACCAGGTATCTGCTGACTTGGTCCATCCCCACGCTCCCACTGTGTGTCCGGGCAGACGACGGTCCGGCGGGCGTTTCCGCGGCCGGTCCGGCGGCCGGAGCCGCCGGACCGGCCGGGTGCGCCGGGGCTGGAATCAGCAGACGACGTTGGTGTTGGAGTCCGCCTGCTGGCCCTCGACCGCGGCCGACACGGCGTTCAGCCGGGTCTGGATCGATCCCAGGACCGCGACCTCGTCCGGGCTCAGGCCGTTGAAGACCTCGCGCTCGGACTCCGACAGCAGGTCGACCGGGGTGCCGGCGCTGCGCAGGGCCTCGAGGGGTGCTTGCGACATGGGTCACTCCTTCATGGAGAGGGTCACGGGCTGGTGCAACGGCAAGGTTGCTCCGGCGTCCGGCCTCTCCGCATCCCTCAATCGACTATGGATCCGCGGCCGGCCGGTCCCGCTCGGGGCGTTCTTGTCCGGAACATGACCCGCAGCTACTCTGACCTCCGGGAGTGAGGAATTCCCTCCGCCGGCCCACGCTCCATTCACCGAAATGAGGGTAAAGGGTTTGACCAGGCGTGAGATTCTGATCGCTTCGCTGGTGGCTGCCGGCTCCTCGAACCGGGATATCGCTGAAGCGCTCTGCATCAGCCCGCACACGGTGGCGGCTCACTTATGCAACATGCTGCGGAGAACGGGCGCGTCGAACCGTACGGAAATGATTGCGCGACTGTACGCACAAGGCGTTCTGGTCCAGGGAATCTGGCCCCCACTGCCCGCCGGCGAGCGGAAGGGGCAGGAGGCTCCCGAAACCATCGGCGCCCTTGCGGCGGCAGCGGTCGCGGAGTGCTCGATCGGACCGGCCGGCGTCACGCTCGACTGGCCGCACTACGGGAACGAGGTACCGGTAGTCATGACCTTCGACGCACTGCACGCCCTACGTGAGGCGGGCCACCCGGTGGATCTGCTGGCGGTCGAGCAGCGCTCGGTCCTCTCGGCGCTCAGCGAGCACGAGGTCCAGGTACTCAACTCCGTCAAGGAACGGCTCGAAGCGGTCTCCGGAGAGGTGGAGGGACAGGACCTCAAGCTCCTGTGAACGGCACCGCGCGGTGCGGCGGCTGCCGTGCCGCCGTGCCGGCCGGAGCACGGTTCTGCCCGGAGTGCGGCACCCCGCTCGTGGCCGGGACGCCGTCGTCGGACAGCCGCAGAATCGTCACTGCGGTCTTCATCGACCTCGTCGGCTCCACCGTGCTCGCCGAGACCCTGGACCCCGAGGCACTGCGGCGCACGATGGACCGCTACTACACGGCGTGCACGACGGCCGTCGCCGAACACGGCGGTGTGGTCGAGAAGTTCATCGGCGACGCGGTGATGGCGGTCTTCGGGGCGTTCGTCACACATGAGGACGACGCCCTGCACGCGATCCGGGCGGCGTGCGCCGTGCGGGAGGCGGTGACGGCCCTCGGTACCGGGGTCGCGGGATCCGCCGGGGTGCGCCTGGACACCCACTGCGGGATCGCCACGGGCGAGGCCGTGGTGGCGGGGGCACTCGGCGGTGCGGCCCGTGTGGTCGGCGATGTCGTGCACACCGCCGCCCGGCTCCAGTCCCACGCCGCGCCGCACGAGATCCTGGTCAGCGACGAGACGGCCCGTCTGGTCGGCGCCCGTGTCCGCATGGAGGTCCTCGCACCGCTGCGGGTGAAGGGCAAGCGCGACCCGGTCCCTGCCCGGCGGGTCCTCGCGGTCCTCGACGGCGCGAACCGTCAGGACCTGGTGCCGCTCGTCGGGCGGGACGCCGAACTGGACGCCCTGGGAAGCGAGTTCCGGGCGGCGCGCCGGGAGCGGCGCAGCCGGGTCGTCACGGTCAGCGGTGCACCGGGCGTCGGGAAGTCCCGCCTGGTGCGGGAGTTCCTGGCCGGGCACGGCGCGGACGGAGGGTCCGTCGTGCTGCGGGCCGCCTGCCAGGCGTACGGTGCGGGGCTCGCCCACCGCCCGCTGGCCGAGGCGGTCTGGACGCTGCCCGGCGGCTGGGAGGAGGCGAAGGGTGCGCTGGAGACGCTGCGCCCGAGCGCGGACCGCGCCGTCACCGCGCTCGCCGTGGCCCTGGGCCTGCGCACCGAGAGCGGGCTCCCGGTGAGCGTGGACGAGATCGGGTGGGCGTTCCGGCGGCTGCTGGAGGCCCTGGGCCAGGTCCGGGGCGCCCCGGTCGTTCTGGTCCTGGAGGACTTCCAGTGGGCGCAGCCGACCCTCACCGACATGGTCGCGGACCTGGGCGACGCCACCCGCGACACCGCCCTGCTGGTCCTGTGCGTGGCCCGCGCCGAGCCGGCGGCACCGACCGGCACGGGCCGCGCGCTGCGGCTCGGCGCGCTGCCCCGCGCCGGGACCGAGCGGCTGGTGGCCCTCCTCGCGGACCGGGCGGAGGTCGCCGCGCAGGAGGCGGTCGCCACCGCCGGCGAGCTCGACCGGGTCGTCCGGGAATGCGATGGCAATCCGCTCTTCGCCGAACTGCTGCTGGAGGACCTGGCCGGCCACCGGTCTGTGGACCGGGGCGTCCCCACCTCGATCCGGGTCCTGCTGACCGCCTGGCTGGACCGGCTGCCGGCCACCGACCGGGCCGTGCTGGAACGCGCGGCGGTGGCGGGCGGATCGTTCACCGCCGAGGACGTGCGCGCGCTCGCCGGGGACGAACCGACGCCGGCCCGCGGGGTCCTGGACGACGCGCTGGGCAGGCTGCTGCGCTCCGGGGTGATCCATCCGTACGGTCCGCCCGGCACGTACCGGTTCACCCGCGCACTGGCTCGGGAGACCGTGTACGAGATGACCTCCAAGGCCCGGCGGGCGGCCTGGCATACCGTGCTCGCGGACCGGATCGAGCGCCGGGCGCCGGGCGCCGCCGTACCGGGTCCTGCGGCGGAGGGGGACCTCGCCCCCCATCTGGAGTCCGCGTGCCGGCTGCTGTCCGAGGCCGACCCGGGGGACCCCGGACTGCCCGCGCTGACCGGGCGCGCCGCCCGCGCGCTGGTGGCCGCCGGGTACCTGGCCCTGCGCCGCCGCGATCTGCCGGCCGCCGTCTCGCTGATGGAACGGGGCCGCGACCTCACCCCGGACGGCGACCCGCAGCACCGGGTGCTGGCCGCCCGGATCACCGACGCGTACGCCGCGCTGGGCCGCTGGGACAGTGCCCGACGGGCCGTGGCCGACGCGGAGCGCAGGAGCCCGGCGGACGCCCCGACGCGGGACACCTGCGCCATCCTGCGACAGCTGATCGCACTGCGCTCGGGCGGACCCGAGCCGGCCGGCGCCCCGTACTCCCTGGGCGCCGGGCCTTCCGCGCCCGGTCCCGCCGACGATCTGAGCTGGTGCCGGCTGCACCAGCTGTCCTCGCTGCGGAGCTTCGCCGAGGGCCGGATCGGTGCCGCCGAGGGCGCCATGCGCGACGCGCTGGCCCGTGCGCACGGGCTGGGCGACACCTATGAGGGCAACCGCATCCTCGCCTCGATCTGCGAGCTGACGCAGTGGTCGCCGACGCCCCTCTCGCAGGCCCTTCCGCTCTGCGAGGAGCTGGTCCGGCGCTTCGACGGCGACCGGAGCCTGCTCGTGCCGGTGTTGCTGACGCGGGCCCGGCACCTGGCCCTGTCGGACCGGGTGGACGCGGCCCGCGAGGACATCGCGCTGGTCCGCAGGCACTGCGACGACCTCCAACTGGCCCTCGGCGCCCTGGCCGCCGACCAGACGGCGGGGTTCGTGGAGTCGCTGGCCGGCGCGCACCCGCCGGCGGCCGGCCACTACACGGCGGCGGCGGACGGGCTCGACGGGCTGGAACAGAGCCGAACCGCGATCACCCTGCGCCTGTACGCGGCGCGGGAGCGGCTGTGCGCCGGGGCCGATCCGGACACGGCCGTGCTCGCCGAGCCGTCCGCCGGGCCGCCCGAGGAGACCCGTACGCGGGCCGTGCGGCTGGCGTTGCGGGCGCGGGTGCGGGCGCGGGCCGGCACATACGCGGAGGCGGTCGGGGACGCCGAGCGGGCCGTCGCCACCCTGGAGGGGACCGACGACCCCTGTCTCATCGCTGATGTGTGGTTCGAGGCGGCTCGGGTGCTGGACGCCGCCGGAGAACCGGGGCGCGCCCGGCAGGCGGCCGCCCGGGCGCTGGCCGCGCTGACGGCGAAGGAGGCCGTACTCCCCGCCCGGACCGTACGGGCGTGGCTGACCGGACTGGAGGAGAACCGATGAGCGATCCCCCCTGGAGACGGCCTCCTCGGGCCTACACGCCGGGTGTGCCGGCCTGGGGTGCGACGCGGGAGCAGACGCGCGAGGAGTTCGCGGCCGTCCCGATGGAGTCGGTCTGCCCGGAGTGGGCGTGGGGCGGGGCGGACGGTTCCGGGGTCCGGGTGTGCGTCGTGGACAGCGGGGTGGAGGGCGGCCACCCGATGGTCGGGGCGGTCGATCTGGCGGTGACGGCCGTCCCGGACGAGGACGGCGGGGTGGACATGGTGCCGTGCGAGGCCACCGACCGCGCCGGGCACGGCACCGCCTGCGCCGGGGTGATCCGGTCCGTCGCGCCAGGAGTCTCGGTCTCGTCCGCCCAGGTGCTGACCGACGGCAAGACGGGCAGCGGACCGGCCCTGATCGCGGGGCTTTCCTGGGCCGTCGAGCAGGACTTCGACGTCATCAACCTGAGCCTGGCGACGACCCGGCCGGCCCTGACCGCGCGGCTCCACGAGCTCGTCGACCGGGCGTACTTCCGCCGCTGCGCGCTCGTCGTCTCCGCGCACAACCGGCCGGTGCCCAGCTACCCCTGGTCGTTCTCCTCGGTGATCTCCGTCGCGAGCCACGACGAGGACGATCCGATGACGTACTACTACAACCCCGCACCGCCCGTGGAGTTCCACGCGCGCGGGGTGCGCGTTCCCGTGGCGTGGCCCGGCGGGGGCACCATCCGCTCGACCGGGAACAGTTTCGCCGCGCCGCACATCGCGGGCCTGTGCGCGCTGATCCTCGGCAAGCACCCCTGGCTCACACCGTTCCAGCTCAAGACGGTGCTGTTCCTCTGCGCCGGGAACACCGCCGGTCGACTTGGAGGTGCGCATGATGAAACCCGTTGACACCGCGACGCCCACGGAGCGCCGCCTGCTGCAGTCCATCGTGGAGGTCGCGCGCCATGTGTTCGGTGCGGCGGCCTCCTCGATCTTCCTCGTCGATCCCGGCTCCGGCGACCTGGTCTTCGAGGCCGTGGCAGGGGAGGGCGACGGCCAACTGGTCGGCACGCGCTTCCCGGCGGGTACCGGCATCGCGGGCTGGGTCGCCGCCTCCGGGCAGTCGATGCTCGTGGACGACCTGCGCGAGTCGCGGCACTTCTCGGGCGAGGCCGCCGCCTCCACCGGGTACGTCCCCGACAGCATCATGGCGGCCCCGCTGTTCAGCGACGACGAGTGCGTCGGCGTCCTGGAGGTACTGGACCGGGGCACCGACGGCGTACGGGAGATGGCCGACGTCGAACTCCTGGGGCTGCTGGCCGACCAGGCCGCCATCGGCCTCGAACTCCTCACCCGGCTGCGCGCCGCCGATCCCGGCAACCGGTCCGACAAGGCGCTCCGGCTCCTGGAGATGGCGGAATCGCTGCTGGCCCCGTCCCATGGCTGAACGGTGCGTCCTGCTCCTGACCAGGCGGGGCGACGGCGAGGCGACCGGGGCAGCCGCCCTGCTGCGCCGGATCGGCGTGCCCGTGCACCGGCTCGACGCGGACGGCCTGGCACACGTCCGGGCCGTCCTGGGCCCGGACGGCGTACTGGCCCTGGACGGGCAACGGTTCGCCCCCACGGTGACCTGGCAGCGCCACTTCTCGACGCGCGCCGCGCCTCTGGCCGGTACGCCCGGCGGGCGGATGGTGTACCGGGACGCGTGGACCGCGCTGGCCCGGCAGCTGGCCGCCGCGTCCCCGGCCGCCATCGGCGCCGACGACCCGGGGCAGCTGGTGCAGCGGGACCGGGCGCGGGCGCTCGGTGTGCGCGTCCCGCGTGGGCTGGTCACCACCGACCCGGTGTACGTGGCCGGGCTGCTTCCGGCCGAGCGGTACGTGCTCAAGGTCCTCGACCGGCATTACGTGGAGCCGGAACCGGGCCGGCTCGACTGGTTCCTGCCCAGGGTGCTGGACCGCGCCCGGCTCGCCGGTGTACCGGGCCTGCCGCCCGGGACGCCGGTGATGCTCCAGGAGTACGTGGAGCACGACGCCGAGTACCGGGTCTACCTCGCCGGGGACGAGCTGCACGCCTTCGAGGTGGCCAAGGAGGACCCGGAGGACGTCTGGGCCCGCCCCGACGAGGTGGTGGTGCGGCAGGTGCGGCCCCCGGCCGCCGTGGCCGCGGCGGCGCGCGCTCTCGCCGCGGAGAGCGGTACCGGCTACGGGGCGTTCGACTTCCTGTGGGCCGGGGGTGAACCGGTGTTCCTGGAGATGAACGCCCACGGCGACTGGCACTGGTTCGAACGCAAGGCCGGAGTCGACGTGGTGACCCGGGCGGTGGTGCGGACCGTACGGGACCTGCACCGGGCCGCCACGGGCGAGGCGCGCCCGGCGCCGGTCAGTCTGCTCGCCTTCCTCGGGGTGGGCCGGGGCGGGTGACTCGGGGGACGGGGGTGGGCAGCGCCGTCTCCGCGACGGCGAGCACCGCGCGCAGGGCGGCCGACGGATTGTCCGTCCGCCAGGCGAGCGCCGGCTGCCGTCTGATCGGCGGCCCGGCGAGCGGGCGGTAGACGAGACCGCTGAGCCGGATGTGCTGGACGGAGGTGACGGTCAGCGTGACCCCGACGCCCGCCGCGACCAGCGCCAGGATGGTATACGAGTCCGGCGCCTCCTGCACCACGCGCGGGCTGAACCCGGCCGCCTCGCACGCCTCGGTCATCGCGTCGCGCACGGTGGACCCGGTGTTGGCGGGGAAGGCGACGAACGGTTCCCCGGCCAGCGTGTCGAGCGGGATCTCCGGGCGCGCGGCGAGCGGGTGGTCGAGGGGGAGCGCGCACACCAGCTCCTCCTCGTCGATCACCCGGCAGCTCACGCCCGGCTGCGTCACCGGCAGCCGGACGAACCCGAGGTCGAGCGAGCCGTCCGCGACCCGGGCGAGCGCCACGTCGGCGTAGGTCTGGCCGGTCATGACCAGTTCGATGCCCGGGTGGGCGGCCCGCACCGCCCGGGTGAGCAGCGGCAGCGTCTCGTGGCTGGAGGCGCCCGCGAAGCCGATGCGGACCCTCCCGTACGCGCCCTGTCCGGCCGCCCGCGCGGCCCGTACCGCCGTGTCCAGGTCGTCGAGCACGGTCCGCACCGGCTGGAGGAAGGACTCCCCCGCGCTGGTGAGCCGCACCGAGCGGGTGTTGCGTTCGAAGAGCTGGACGCCGAGTTCCTTCTCCAGGCGGCGGATCTGCTGGCTCAGGGGCGGCTGTGCCATCTGGAGCCGTCTGGCGGCGCGGCCGAAGTGCAGTTCCTCGGCCACGGCGAGGAACGCGGAGAGGTGGCGCAGCTCCATGCCGTCCCCTCCCCCGGGTCCGCCCGCATCATTGATTCGTCCGGCGTCTCGGTCTGAGCCTAATTCGGTATTGGACGGCGATCAAAGGCCGCTGACAGCGTCGGCAGCGCGGGCATCCGGCCCGCGCCCCCATCGAGAGGACCGTGACCCGCATGCGTATCAGGATCGTCGGCGCCGGAGCCATGGGCCGTGGCATCGCCCAGTGGGCCGCCTCGGCCGGACACACCGTCGAGCTGTGCGACGTACGGGCCGAGGCGGTGGCGGACGCGGTCGCCTTCGTACGTTCCATGCTGGAGCGGGCCGTGGCCAAGGGGCGGATGTCCGCGGCGGACGCGGAGTCGGCGGTGGAGCGGCTGGTTCCGCTGGACGACCCGTGGGCGGCGGGCCCGGACGTCGGCCTGGTCATCGAGGCGGTGCGCGAGGATCTGGCGACCAAGACCGAGGTGTTCGGCCGCCTGGAGCAGGTGCTGCCCGCCTCCGCCGTGTTCGCCACCAACACCTCCTCCCTGTCGGTGACCCGGATCGCCGCCGCGCTGAAGGACCCGGCGCGCCTGGCCGGGCTGCACTTCTTCAACCCGGTGCCGCTGATGCGGATCGTGGAGGTGGTGCCCGGCGCCGCGACCCGGCCGGAGATCCCGCCGCTGCTGACCTCGCTCGTGGAGGGCTGCGGCCACCGCGCGGTGACGGTCGCGGACACCCCCGGCTTCCTGGTCAACCACGCCGGGCGCGGCCTGGTGACGGAGGCGCTGGCGCTGCTGGAGGAGAGCGTGGGCGAGCCCGCGGACATCGACCGGATCGCGCGGGACGTGCTGGGGCTGCGGATGGGCCCGTTCGAGCTGATGGACCTCACCGGGCTCGATGTGACCGCCGCCGTCATCGACTCGATCTGGGAGGGCTTCCGTTACGAGGACCGGCTCCGCCCCTCCTACCTGACCCCGAACCGGGTGGCGGCCGGGCTGCACGGCCGCAAGACCGGACACGGCTGGTACGCGTACGGCCCCGGGGCGGCGGGGCCCGCGCCGGAGCCCGCGGTCACCGGGGACGCGGACCGGCCGGTGCACGTCTTCGCCCCGGACCCCGCGCGGGAGGCCGACGCGGCCGTGCTCCGCGAGGCGCTGGCCTCGGCGGGCGCCGCCGTGCGGAGCGGGGAGCGGCCGTCGGGCGACGCGGTGGTCCTGGTCCCGGGGTGGGGGACGACGGTCGCGTCGGCGGTGGCCGCGCACGGGCTGCCCGCCGGGCGCACCTTCGGCGTGGACCCGCTGCCGGCGGCCGGCCGCCGGCGCGTCCTCGCGGTGACGCCGGCGGCGGATCCGGCGGCGGCGCGGGACGCCCGCGCGGTGCTGGCCCGGGCGGCGGAGGGCGAGGGGCCGTTCGCGGTCTCGGTGGTCCGGGACACGGCGGGCTCGGTCGCGCAGCGGCTGCTCGCCTCGATCGTGTCGGTCGCCGCGTCCATCGCGGAGCGCGCGCTCGCCGCCCCGGCCGACATCGACGTGGCCGTCACGACCGGGCTCGGCTACCCGGTGGGCCCGCTGGCCTGGGGAGACCGGGTCGGCGCGGCCCGCATGCTGGAGCTGCACCGGGCGCTGCACGCCACGACCGGCGACCCGCGCCACCGCCCGACCCGCTGGGTCACGGAGCGCGCCGCGCTGGGCCTGGCGCTGACGGACCCGGGGACGTCGCCGGGGGACGTGCTCGGGGCCCGGTAGCGCGGGTTCGCCCCGTCCGGTCGCGCCGGAGGGCGATCCGCCGGTGAAGCCGTCCTGGTGGCCGGGGTCGCGGGACCGGCCTCCCGGGCGCGCCCGCGGCCGGCTGAGCTACTCGTCGTACGGGTGGGGCCGGTCGGGGTCCTTCTCGCGGCCGGGCTGGAGACGGGACTTCACATCGTCGGGGGGCAGGAACCGCGACCAGCGCTCGGGGAACTCGGAGGGCATGTACGGGCTGTCGCCCTCGTCGCCCTCGTCCTCGTCGTCGTCCTCGTCCTCGTCGTCCACCGGGCCGCCGTGCCAGCTCTCCGCCTGGGTGCGGGCCACGAACTCGGCGGCCTGGGCGGCGCGCACCCGGTCGTTGGCGGCCCGCGCGGCGGCCGTGGCCACCGAGGGCCAGACCCGGTCGAGGGCCGCGTTGACGGCGGCGCCCACCAGCACCGCGAACGCGGAGATGCCGATCCACAGCAGCACCGCGATCGGGGCGGCCAGCGATCCGTAGATCGTGGGCCCCTCGACCGTACTGGTCAGGTAGATCCGGAGCAGGAAGCTGCCCAGTACCCACATCGCCAGTGCCACCAGGGCGCCCGGCATGTCCTCGATCCACGGCGAGCGGACCGGCACGGACACGTGGTAGAGGGTGGTCAGGAAGGCGACCGAGAGCACGATCACGAGCGGCCAGTACAGGACGCTCAGGAGCTCGGTGCCCCACGGTATGAACTCCACGACCCGGTCCGGGCCCACCACGAGAAGCGGCAGCACCACCGCGCCGAGCAGCAGCGCCACCACGTACAGCAGGAAGGCGAGTATCCGGGTCCTGACTATGCCGCGCTGGCCGTCGAGCCCGTACATCACGGTGATCGTGTCGATGAAGACGTTGACCGCGCGGGAGCCGGACCACAGGGCGATCGCGAAGCCGATGGAGATCACGTCGGGCCGGGCGCCGGTCGTGACGTCGGCCAGGAGCGGTTTGGCGAACTCGTTGACGCCGCGCTCGGAGAGCACGGTGTGGGCCGCGCTGAGGATGTTGCGCTCGATGGAGGCGACCGTGGTGGTGCTGGTCCACTCGTCGACGTAACCGAGCAGCCCGATCAGGCCGAGGAGCAGCGGGGGCAGGGACAGCAGGGTGAAGAACGCCGCCTCGGCGGCGAGTCCCAGGATGCGGTACTCCATGCACGAGTTGACCGTGTCCTTGAGCAGCTGCCAGGCGAGCTGCCGCTTGGAGACGTTGCGGTAGAGCACTCGGGCCCGGTGGAGCCGGCCCGGCGGCCGCTCGGGTGTTTCATTTGCTGCCTGCACGTCCTTACCGTATCGGCATGGCAGCCGCCACCCGAACCGTGTCCGACCGGGGTCCCGCCCTGTCCGGGCGTGGCGTCCTCGGCGCGGAGCGAGGGCTCGGCGAAGCCGTGGAACGCGGTCTTCCGCCCGAGGCGGCAGGGGGACGGCAGCGACGGGGGGTGGTGCTGCGCCGACACGGCACCACCCCCCATGCTGTACCCACCGGACGTGAGGGCCGGGGCCCCGCGGTGCGGTGTACCGCCACTCTTGTACGGGCCCGGGGCCCTCGCCAGAGTTGCAGAGGGTTGCAACCATTGTGTGGAGTTGCGGTATCGGGGGCCTCGCGGCGGCAGGATGGGGCGCGGCCCGCGGACCGGGCCGGGCACTGGGGTGAGGGGGAACCTGCGTGGAGACGACTCCGGTCGACGTGATGCGGCCGGCCGTCCAGGAGACCGGGCAGGCCAGACGCCTGGTGCACCGGGCCCGGGAGGCGTGGATGGCGGGCGACCGCATGCCGGCGGCGCCCCGGGCGGAGATCGGCGCCTCCTGGAACCGGGTGCTGCGCAGCGGCATCGATCCCGGACAGACGACGCACAGCACGCTGCTGGAGGCGGACGAGATCGAGCACCGGCGCCGCAGCTCCGCGCTGGGTGAAGTGATGGCGCTGCTCAGCGACGGTCTGACGAGCATCGCGGACGCCTCGCAGCAGATCATGGTGGTCACCGACGTCGAGGGCCGGGTGCTGTGGCGCGAGGGCAACACGGGGGTGCTGCGCAGGGCCGACGACATCTGTCTCGCGGAGGGCGCGGCGTGGTCCGAGGAGATCACCGGCACCAACGCGATCGGTACGGCGCTGGCCTCGCGCGCCCCGGTGCAGGTGCACTCGGCGGAGCACTTCCTGCGCACTCTGCACGGCTGGACGTGTGCGGCGGCGCCGGTGCGCGACCCCCGGGACGGCCGGCTGATGGGGATCGTCGACATCAGCGGGCCCGCGTCCACGTTCCATCCGACGACGCTGGCCCTGGTGCGGTCGGTGGCCCGGCTGGCGGAGAGCGAGATCCGGGTGCGGCATCTGGAGGCGGTCGACCGGCTGCGCGCGGTGGCCGCGCCGGTCCTGGGCCGGCTGGGCGGCCGGGCCCTGGCGGTGGACGGCCACGGCTGGACGGCGGCGGTGACGGGGATGCCCCCGGTGGACCGGCTGCCGCTGCCGAAGTCGCTGGGGCCCGGCCGGGTGTGGCTGCCGTCGCTGGGGATGTGCCGGGTGGAGCCGCTGCCGGGCGGTTGGCTGGTCCAGGTGGCGGACGGGCCGCTGGACAGTCCGCCGCGCCGGGTGGTGCTCGATCTGAGCCGGTCGCACGCGCTCGCGGTGAACGTGGTGGGTCCGGTGGGCACCTCGGCCCAGCGGCTCTCCCCGCGCCACGCCGAGCTGCTGTACGCGCTGGCGCTGCACCGGGAGGGGCGTACGGCGTCCGAGCTGGCGCAGGACCTGTTCGGTGACGCGACCAGGACGGTGACGGTACGGGCCGAGATATCGCGGCTGCGGCGCCATCTCGCCGAGGTGCTGGCGCACCGCCCGTACCGCTTCGGCGAGGGCGTGGAGGTGGAGGTGGTCCACCCGGAGCACCCGGGCGATCTGCTGCCGCGTTCGGAGGCGCCGGTGGTGGTGGCGGCGCGCGGGGCCCGTGAGCAGGAGGCACCGGGTTCGCCGTGACGAGGGGCGGGGGGCCGGAAGCCGCCGTGACGAGGGGCGGGTGGGGCCGGAAGCGCGGCGCATGGTTGTCTGGCAGTCATGAGCGACCCCGTACGTCCTGAAGCACCGGCCCCCGAAGAGGTGACCGTCTGGTCCCTGGAGCAGACCTCCCCCGACGATCTGCGGCCCTCCGCCGTACCGGACGGGGACGTCCGGATCGTGCGGTCCGAGGTGCCGCTGCCCGAGTTCAGCCGTTTCCTGTACACGGCGGTCGGTGGTGACGTCCGGTGGACGGACCGGCTGGGGATGACGTACGCGCAGTGGCAGGAGGTCCTGGACCGGCCGGGCGCGGAGACCTGGGTGGCGTACGCGAACGGCACCCCGGCCGGCTACATCGAGCTGGACCCGCAGGACGACGGTGTCGTCGAGATCATGTACTTCGGGCTGCTCCCGGCCTTCCGGGGGCGCCGGATCGGCGGGCATCTGCTGTCGTACGGCACGGCCCGCGCCTGGGACCTGGCCGAGCGGTGGCCCAAGCGGCCGGCGACGAAGCGGGTGTGGGTGCACACCTGCTCCAAGGACGGACCGCACGCGATGGACAACTACCTGCGGCGCGGCTTCCGCCTGTTCGACACCCGCACGGAACTGGAGGAGCCGGTGACGACCCCCGGCCCCTGGCCGGGCTCCGGCCGGGAGCTGCTTCCGTAGCAAATTCCCTCGCTTGTCCGGTTTTACGCTCCACCCCGGCGCCCGTCACCCGCGTGACGGGCGCCACATCGTCTCACCTAGCGGGACAGTCCCGTCCACATCATGGATAGTGGTGGACTGCCGCGAGATCCCCATGACACGCTTCCGTCATGTCCGGAACTGGAGTTGCCTTGGTGAGTCGACGTCACGTCGACCTCGGCCGCATGTCCAGCGCCATCTGTCCGGCGGGCTGAGAGTCCCAGCACCGCCGCGATCCCCCTTTTCTCTGCAAACCCCGCGCACCGCCGCGCCTCACGCGAGTGTGCAGTTCAGAGCCGCCCTCCCGCAGTCCCGAAGGACGTACTGTCATGGCCGCTACCCCGGAACAGCCTGCGCCCGCCGCGCCCCGCCGCAAGGCGGGACGACACCGCGGCGAAGGGCAGTGGGCCCTGGGGCACTACACCCCACTCAACGGCAATGAGCAGTTCAAGAAGGACGACGACAGTCTCAACGTGCGGACACGCATTGAGACGATCTACTCCAAGCGCGGTTTCGACTCGATCGACCCCAACGACCTCCGGGGCCGCATGCGTTGGTGGGGGCTGTACACCCAGCGCAAGGCCGGCATCGACGGCGGCAAGACCGCGGTGCTGGAGCCCGAGGAGCTGGAGGACAAGTACTTCATGATGCGGGTGCGCATCGACGGCGGGAGGCTGACCACCCGGCAGCTGCGCGTCATCGGTGAGATCTCGCAGGAGTACGCGCGCGGCAGCGCGGACATCACCGACCGGCAGAACGTCCAGATGCACTGGATCCGCATCGAGGACGTCCCGGCGATCTGGCAGAAGCTGGAGGCCGTGGGGCTCTCCACCACCGAGGCGTGCGGCGACTGCCCCCGCACGATGATCGGCTCCCCGGTGGCGGGCATCGCCGCCGACGAGATCATCGACGGCACCCCGGCGCTGGAGGAGATCCACGCCCGGTACATCGGCAGCCCCGAATTCTCCAACCTCCCCCGCAAGTTCAAGACCGCGATCTCCGGCTCGCCGGTGCAGGACGTGGTCCACGAGATCAACGACATCGCCTTCGTGGGCGTCGAACACCCCGAGCACGGACCGGGCTTCGACCTGTGGGTCGGCGGCGGCCTGTCCACCAATCCCCGGCTGGCCGAACGCCTCGGCGCCTGGGTGCCGTTGGACGAGGTCGCGGACGTCTGGGCCGGCGTGGTGGGCATCTTCCGGGACTACGGCTACCGTCGGCTGCGCAACCGGGCCCGGCTGAAGTTCCTGGTCGCCGACTGGGGCGTCGCCAGGTTCCGCCAGGTGCTGGAGGACGAGTACCTCAAGCGCCCGCTGCTGGACGGGCCCGCCCCGGCGGAGCCCAGCAGCCGGTGGCGCGACCACATCGGCGTGCACCAGCAGCAGGACGGCCGTTTCTACGTCGGCTTCGCCCCCCGGGTGGGCCGGGTCGACGGCTCCACCCTCGCCAAGATCGCCGAGCTGGCCGAGGAGCACGGCTCCGGCCGGGTCCGGACCACCGTCGAGCAGAAGATGATCATCCTCGACGTCGAGCAGGACCGGGTCGAGTCCCTGTCCGCCGGCCTGGAGGCGCTCGGCTTCCAGGTGAAGCCGTCCACCTTCCGGCGCGGCACGATGGCCTGCACCGGCATCGAGTACTGCAAGCTGGCGATCGTCGAGACGAAGGCGCGCGGCGCCTCGCTCATCGAGGAACTGGAGCGCAGGCTCCCCGACTTCGACGAACCGCTCACCATCAACATCAACGGCTGCCCGAACGCCTGCGCCCGCATCCAGACCGCCGACATCGGCCTCAAGGGCCAGTTGGTGCTGGACGGGAACGGCGAGCAGGTGGAGGGCTACCAGGTCCACCTGGGCGGCGCCCTCGGCCTGGAGGCCGGGTTCGGCCGCAAGGTGCGCGGCCTGAAGGTCACGTCGGCCGAACTGCCCGACTACGTCGAGCGCGTCCTCGGCCGCTACCTGGAGGAGCGCGAGGACGACGAGCGCTTCGCGACCTGGGCGGCCCGCGCCGGTGCGGAGTCGCTGTCATGAGCGAGCGCGCCGCACCGTTCCACTGCCCCTACTGCGGCGACGAGGACCTGCGCCCGCACGAGGCCGGGCACGGAGCGTGGGAATGCGCCTCCTGCAATCGTGCGTTCCAGCTGAAGTTCCTGGGGCTGCTGAGCCGGGGACTGAAGCCCAACGACGTTGGAGGGAACAGCATATGACGGCCACTCAGAACATCGAGACGCTCACCGACGAGGGCCTGAGGGAGCTCGCCGAGCAGGCCGGGCGCGAGCTGGAGGACGCCTCCGCCCCCGACATCCTCAGGTGGGCCGCCGA
The DNA here is from genome assembly GCF_040632605.1 of Streptomyces sp. NPDC019224. Taxonomy (NCBI): domain Bacteria; kingdom Bacillati; phylum Actinomycetota; class Actinomycetes; order Kitasatosporales; family Streptomycetaceae; genus Streptomyces; species Streptomyces sp. NPDC019224. The sequence goes on from NZ_JBEYCF010000011.1 coordinate 93,606, forward strand.
GACCTTCGGCCCCCGGTTCTGCGTCACCTCCTCCATGGAGGACGCGGTCGTCGCCCACCTCGCCTCCCGGGCCATGCCCGGCGTGGACGTGGTGTTCCTCGACACCGGCTACCACTTCGAGGAGACCATCGGGACCCGGGACGCGGTGGACGCCGTGATGGACGTCAACGTCATCACGCTCACCCCGCGCCAGACGGTCGCCGAGCAGGACGCCGCGTACGGGCCGAAGCTGCACGACCGCGACCCCGACCTCTGCTGCAAGCTGCGCAAGGTCAAGCCCCTGGAAGAGGGCCTGACCGCGTATGCCGCCTGGGCGACCGGGCTGCGCCGCGACGAGTCCCCGACCCGGGCGAACACCCCCGTGGTCGGCTGGGACGAGAAGCGGCGGAAGGTGAAGGTCTCGCCGATCGCCCGCTGGACCCAGGACGACGTCGACGCCTACGTCGCCGAGCACGGGGTGCTCACCAACCCGCTGCTGATGGACGGTTACGCCTCCGTGGGCTGCGCGCCCTGCACCCGGCGGGTGCTGGAGGGCGAGGACGCCCGGGCCGGCCGCTGGGCCGGGCGCGGCAAGACCGAGTGCGGGCTGCACGGCTGATGACGACTGATCAGGAGACTTCGATGAGCGTGACGGAGACGGGAGCCACCGTCTGGCTGACCGGTCTGCCGAGCGCCGGCAAGACCACCATCGCCTATGAACTCGCCGGGCGGCTGCGCTCCGAGGGCCACCGGGTGGAGGTGCTCGACGGTGACGAGATCCGCGAGTTCCTCTCGGCGGGCCTGGGCTTCTCCCGCGAGGACCGGCACACCAACGTCCAGCGGATCGGCTTCGTCGCCGAACTGCTGGCGGCCAACGGCGTCAAGGTACTGGTCCCGGTCATCGCCCCGTACGCGGACAGCAGGGACGCCGTCCGCAAGCGCCACCGGGCCGAGGGCACCGCGTATCTGGAGGTGCACGTCGCCACTCCGGTCGAGGTGTGCTCGGAGCGCGACGTGAAGGGGCTGTACGCCAAGCAGGCGGCGGGCGAGATCAGCGGGCTCACCGGGGTGGACGACCCCTACGAGGCGCCCGAGGCGCCCGATCTGCGCATCGAGTCGCACCGCCAGACCGTGCAGGAGTCCGCGGCGGAGCTGTACGCGCTGCTGAGCGAGAGGGGTGCGGCGTGACGACCGTCGCGACTGTGCAAGAAGGCACCGCCAATCCGTACGCGCTGAGCCACCTGGACTCGCTGGAGTCCGAGGCGGTGCACATCTTCCGCGAGGTGGCGGGCGAGTTCGAGCGGCCGGTGATCCTGTTCTCCGGCGGCAAGGACTCGATCCTGATGCTGCACCTGGCGCTCAAGGCGTTCGCGCCCGCGCCGGTGCCGTTCGCCCTGCTGCACGTGGACACCGGGCACAACTTCCCCGAGGTCCTCGAGTACCGCGACCGCACGGTCGCCGAGCACGGGCTGCGGCTGCACGTGGCCTCCGTGCAGGAGTACATCGACGCCGGCAAGCTCCGCGAGCGGCCGGACGGCACCCGCAACCCGCTGCAGACCGTGCCGCTGACCGAGGCCATCCAGCAGCACCGCTTCGACGCCGTGTTCGGCGGCGGGCGGCGCGACGAGGAGAAGGCGCGCGCCAAGGAACGGGTCTTCTCGCTGCGCGACGAGTTCTCCCAGTGGGACCCGCGCCGCCAGCGCCCCGAGCTGTGGCAGCTGTACAACGGCCGGCACGCCCCCGGCGAGCACGTGCGGGTCTTCCCGATCTCCAACTGGACCGAGCTCGACGTCTGGCAGTACATCCAGCGCGAGGGCATCGAGCTCCCGTCGATCTACTTCGCCCACGAGCGCGAGGTCTTCAACCGCTCCGGCATGTGGCTGACCGCGGGCGACTGGGGCGGGCCCAAGGAGCACGAGAGGACCGAGACCCGTCAGGTGCGCTACCGCACGGTCGGCGACATGTCCTGCACCGGTGCCGTCGACTCGGACGCCACCACGCTGGACGCGGTGATCACCGAGATCGCCGCCTCCCGGCTCACCGAACGGGGTGCCACCCGCGCCGACGACAAGATGTCCGAGGCCGCGATGGAAGACCGCAAGCGCGAGGGGTACTTCTAACATGACCACGTCCACCCAGTCGGCCGAGCTGCTCTCCGCCACCACCCTGCTGCGGTTCGCCACCGCGGGGTCGGTCGACGACGGCAAGTCCACCCTCGTGGGACGGCTGCTGCACGACTCCAAGTCGGTCCTCACCGACCAGCTGGAGGCCGTCGAGCACGCCTCGCGCAACCGGGGCCAGGAGACGCCGGACCTGGCCCTGCTGACCGACGGGCTGCGCGCCGAGCGCGAGCAGGGCATCACCATCGACGTCGCCTACCGCTACTTCGCCACGGCCCGGCGCCGGTTCATCCTCGCCGACACCCCGGGCCATGTGCAGTACACCCGCAACATGGTCACCGGCGCCTCCACCGCCGAGCTGGCCGTGGTCCTGGTCGACGCCCGCAACGGGGTCGTCGAGCAGACCCGCCGGCACGCCGCGGTCGCCGCCCTGCTGCGCGTGCCGCACGTGGTGCTGGCCGTCAACAAGATGGACCTGGTGGAGTACGCGGAGCCGGTGTTCGCCGCGATAGCCGAGGAGTTCACCGCCTACGCCGCCTCCCTGGGCGTGCCCGAGATCACCGCGATCCCGATCTCCGCGCTGGCCGGCGACAACGTCGTGGAACCGTCCGCGCACATGGACTGGTACGGCGGCCCGACCGTTCTGGAGCACCTGGAGACGGTCCCGGTCAGCCACGACCTGACCGGCTGCCACGCCCGCTTCCCCGTCCAGTACGTGATCCGGCCGCAGACCGCCGAGCACCCCGACTACCGGGGGTACGCGGGTCAGATCGCCGCCGGCGTGTTCCGGGTCGGCGAGCCCGTCACCGTACTGCCCTCGGGCCGCACCTCCACGATCGCGGGCATCGACCTGCTCGGGGACGCCGTGGACATCGCCTGGGCGCCCCAGTCGGTGACCCTGCGCCTGACGGACGACCTCGACGTCTCGCGCGGCGACCTCATCGCCCCGGCGGGCGACGCCCCGGCCGTCACCCAGGACGTCGAGGCGACCGTCTGCCACGTCGCGGACGAACCGCTGACCGTGGGCCGGCGGGTGCTGCTCAAGCACACCACCCGCACGGTCAAGGCGATCGTCAAGGACATCCCCTCGCGGCTGACCCTGGACGACCTCTCGCAGCACCCGGCCCCGGGACAGCTCGTCGCCAACGACATCGGCCGGGTCGTCGTCCGTACCGCCGAACCGCTCGCGCTCGACGCGTACGCCGACTCGCGCCGCACCGGTTCCTTCCTGCTGATCGACCCGGCGGACGGCACCACGCTGTCGGCGGGCATGGCGGGCGCCTCGTTCGCCGCCGCGGAGGAGCCGGCCGCGGACGACGACGCGGGGTGGGACTTCTGATGCACACCGACTTCTTCTCGACCTTCGCGAAGGAGGGCGGCCGCGTCGGCAGCGGCGCGCTGGGCAGTGGGCAGGGCGGTGTCGGGCGATGTGCGCGATGACGTACGCGCACCGCCTGCGCGCCCGGCAGCACCAACAGCACCGCACGCACCGCCTGTTCAGACGAAGACCTGCCGACTTCCCGGCCGCGCCCCCGCACGCACGAGGGGCGTGAGCACCGGGCCTCCGAGAGGAAGACCTCCCGTGCCTGCCCCCCGTACCACGCTGCGCCGCTCCCTCGCCGCCGTCGCCGCCCTGCCCCTGCTGGCCGTGGCCCTGACCGCCTGCGGCTACGGCTCCGAGGCGGAGGACGACGAAGCCAAGACGGCGAACACGTCCTCCGGCGGGAAGAAGCTCTCGGCGGAGACCGTGAAGATCGGATACTTCCCCAACCTCACGCACGCCACGGCCGTGGTCGGCATCCAGGAAGGCATCATCGCCAAGGAACTCGGGGGCACGACGGTCAAGTCCTCGACGTTCAACGCCGGCCCGTCCGAGATCGAGGCGCTCAACGCGGGCTCGATCGACATCGGCTTCATCGGCCCCTCCCCCTCCATCAACGGCTTCTCTAAGTCCAAGGGCAAGAGCCTGCGCATCATCGGCGGCGCGGCGTCCGGCGGGGTGAAGCTGGTCGTCGACCCGAAGAAGATCAAGACCCTGGACGACCTCAAGGGCAAGAAGATCGCCACCCCGCAGCTCGGCAACACCCAGGACGTGGCGTTCCTCAACTGGGTCTCCGAGAAGGGCTGGAAGGTCGACGCGCAGAGCGGCAAGGGCGACGTCTCCGTCGTCCGCACGGACAACAAGGTGACCCCGGACGCCTACCGGTCCGGTTCCATCGACGGTGCCTGGGCGCCCGAGCCGACCGCGTCCAAGCTGGTCGCGCAGGGGGCCAAGGTGCTCCTCGACGAGCGGAAGCTGTGGCCGGACGAGAAGTTCGTGATCACGAACATCATCGTTTCGCAGAAGTTCCTCGCCGAGCACCCGGATGTGGTCGAGGCCGTGCTCCGGGGTTCGGTCAACACCAACGCCTGGATCAAGGCCAACCCGGACAAGGCGAAGGCGTCCGCGAACGCGGCGCTCAAGAAGCTGTCCGGCAAGGAGCTTCCGGCCGAGGTCATCGACCCGGCGTGGGAGTCGATCGAGTTCATCGACGACCCGCTGGCATCCACGCTCGACACGGAGGCCAAGCACGCCGTGAAGGCGGGCCTGCTGGACGAGACCGACCTGAGCGGCATCTACGACCTGAGGCCGCTCAACAAGGTCCTCAAGGCCGCGGGCAAGCCCGAGGTCGACGACGCCGGCCTCGGCGTCGAGTAACACCGACCGTTCCAGGATCTCCCAGGAGGTGACGACCATGGCGACGACCACGCTCACCAAGGCCGAGGACCGTACGGCGGTCGGGCACGCCGCCCGGATCGACCACGTCTCGAAGTCCTTCGGCGGACCGCAGGGGCGGCAGCTCGTCCTGGACGACATCACGCTCGATGTCGCTCCGGGCGAGTTCGTCACCCTCCTGGGAGCTTCCGGGTGCGGCAAATCGACGCTGCTGAACCTGGTGGCGGGGCTCGACCGCCCGTCCTCGGGGGCCATCGAGACCCCGGGCGGACGGCCGGCCCTGATGTTCCAGGAGCACGCCCTCTTCCCGTGGCTGACCGCGGGCAAGAACATCGAACTGGCCCTGCGGCTGCGCGGCGTGCCCCGCGCGGACCGCCGCGCCGAAGCGGAGCGGCTGCTCGAACTGGTACGCCTGGGCGGGGCGTACGGCAAGCGGGTGCACGAGCTCTCGGGCGGTATGCGGCAGCGCGTGGCGATGGCCCGCGCACTCGCCCAGGACAGCCAACTGCTGCTGATGGACGAGCCGTTCGCCGCTCTCGACGCCATCACCCGCGATGTGCTGCACGACGAACTGACCCGGATCTGGCGCGAGACGAACGTCTCGGTCCTCTTCGTCACGCACAACGTCCGCGAGGCGGTGCGCCTCGCGGAACGCGTGGTGCTGCTCTCGTCCCGTCCCGGCCGGATCGCCCGTGAGTGGACGGTCGACATCGAGCAGCCGCGCCGTATCGAGGACACCGCCGTCGCGGAACTGTCCGTCGAGATCACCGAACAACTGCGTGGGGAGATCCGCCGACATGGCCAGCACTGAGACCACCGCCGAGGATGCCGGCGGGGCCCGGGCGCCGAAGGACGACGCCCAGGACCTGGCCGGTCTGGAGGCGGGGCTCGACGCGCTCGACGCGGTACGGGTGAGCCGGACGCCGGTCCGCCAGGTGCTGGTGCAGAAGGTGCTGCCCCCGGTCGTGGCGGTCGCCCTCGTCCTCGTCGTCTGGCAGATCCTGATCTGGGCGAAGGTGACCGACGACTACAAGCTGCCGTCACCGGCCCTGGTGTGGGACGAGGCGTCGGACGCCTGGGCCCGGGGCACCCTGCTCGGCTACATCTGGACCAGCGTGTCGCGCGGTCTGCTCGGCTTCCTGCTCGCCCTGGTCATCGGCACCCCGCTGGGGCTGCTGGTGTCCCGGGTGAAGGTGGTACGCGCGGCGATCGGTCCGGTGCTCTCCGGTCTCCAGTCGCTGCCCTCGGTGGCGTGGGTGCCGCCGGCGGTCATCTGGCTGGGCCTGGACGACAGGATGATGTACGCGGTGATCCTGCTGGGCGCCGTGCCCTCGATCGCCAACGGTCTCGTCGCCGGGGTCGACCAGATCCCGCCGCTGCATCTGCGGGCGGGCAAGACGCTCGGTGCGACCGGGCTGCGCGGCACCTGGCACATCGTGCTGCCCGCCTCGCTGCCCGGCTACCTGGCGGGTCTCAAGCAGGGCTGGGCCTTCTCCTGGCGCTCCCTGATGGCCGCCGAGATCATCGCCTCCTCACCCGACCTGGGCGTGGGTCTCGGGCAGTTGCTCGAACAGGGGCGGGAGACCAGCAGCATGTCCATGGTCTTCCTCGCCATCTTCCTGATCCTGATCGTCGGTATCGCCATCGACCTGCTCATCTTCAGTCCGCTGGAGCGGTGGGTGCTGCGCAGCCGCGGTCTCCTCGTCAAGAACTGAGTTCCCATGTCCTCTCCGGTCCTCCTCGTCATCGCCCACGGCAGCCGTGACCCGCGGCACGCCGCGACCGTGCACGCGCTGACCGTGCGGGTACGGGCGCTGCGGCCGGGGCTGCGCGTGGAGACGGGGTTCCTGGACTTCAACGCACCCTCGGTACCGCGGGTCCTGGAACGGCTGGCGGCCGAGGGGGCGGACGAGGTGGTGGCGCTGCCGCTGCTGCTCACCCGGGCGTTCCACGCCAAGTCGGACATCCCGGCGGTGCTGCGCGAGGCCCGTGCGGCGCTGCCCCGGCTGCGGGTGCGGCAGGCCGCGGTGCTCGGTCCGTCACCGCTGCTGAACGCCGCGCTGGAACGGCGGCTGTACGAGGCCGGGGTCCGCCCCGGCGACCGAAGCTCGACCGGGCTCGTCCTGGCCTCGGCGGGCTCCACAGACCCGGAGGCGATCGCAGTGATCGCTGAAATCGCGCGGGAGCTGCGGCACACCGGTTGGTGTTCCGTGCGGCCTGCGTTCGCCTCCGCATCTCGACCCCGTACCGAGGACGCGGTACGGGCCCTGCGGGCCGACGGTGTGCGCCGGGTGGCGGTCGCCCCGTATGTGATCGCGCCCGGCCGCCTCCCGGACCGCATCGCGGCGGGGGCGGCCGCGGCCGGCGCGGAGGTGCTGGCCGGGGTGCTGGGACCGGCCCCGGAGCTGGCCCGGCTGCTGCTGGAACGTTACGACGAGGCCCGCGCGCGGGCGGCGCGACCGGTCGCGGTGAGCGCCTGAGCGGTGGGTGGTCATGAGGGCGGGCCCGGCCGGCCGGTGGCGCACTCCCCCTGGCCTTCGGCATCCGCCCGCCCGGACCGTTCTCAGCCGGCGCTCCCCTGCGGGTCGCGCCCGCTCGGGGTCAGGGATCGGGTGAATCCGGTGGCCCCGGGGCTTCCACCTCGTCGGTGAGGCCCTCGTACGGGCGGTGGACCGCTGCGGTCCTCTCCACGTCGGCCGGGACGCAGGAGGCGGACGAGGAAGGTGTATGGGGCATGGATAGGCTTTCCGGGCGCAGGAAGGCGCTCGCGCCCGTACGAAGGAGCAGCCGCACGTGACCACCACCGCACCCCTGTCCCCCACCGTCGCCATGGCCCCGGTGCCGGTGATCCGCGCCGACGAGGTCTCCCTCGTACGCGACGGGAACGTCCTGCTCGACGCGGTCTCGCTCACCGTGCGGGGCGGGGAGCACTGGGCGCTGCTCGGGGCCAACGGGGCGGGCAAGAGCACGCTGCTCGGGCTGCTCGGCGCGGTCACCCATCCCACGCGGGGTTCGGTCGAGGTGCTGGGCCGCACGCTGGGGCGGGTGGATCTGCGGGAGCTGCGGACGCTGCTGGGCCATGTCGATCCGCGCCATCCGCTGCGCTCCCCGCTGACGGTGGGCCAGGTGGTGCTGACCGGGTTGACGAACTCGGTCGAGCCGGTACCGCGCTGGTCGCCCGGACCGGGGCAGCGGGAGCGGGCGGAGCGGCTGCTGACGATGCTGGGGATGGGCGGCAAGGCGGGCTCGCGCTGGCCGGCCCTGTCGCAGGGTGAGCGCGGCCGTACGCTGATCGCCCGCGCCCTGATGCCGCAGCCCCGGCTGCTGCTGCTCGACGAGCCGGCGACCGGGCTCGACCTGGCCGCCCGGGAGCAGCTGCTGGACAGCCTGGACGCGTTGCGCGAGGAGCATCCGGAGCTGGCGACGGTGCTGGTCACCCATCATCTGGAGGAGCTGCCCGCCTCCACCACGCACGCGATGCTGCTGCGCGGCGGGCGGTGCCTGGCCTCGGGCGAGGCCGATGAGGTGCTGACCACCGGCCTGGTCAGCGAGTGCTTCGGGCACCCCGTGCACATCAGCCGGACGGACGGCCGGTGGACGGCCCGCGCCCGGCGGACACCCCGTCCCTGACCTCCAGGACGGGCTTGGCGCACCGCCGGCCGCCGCGCCCCGTGGGGAGGGCGCGGTGGCCGGCGCTGGTGCTCGACGGTCTTCAGCGGCTTGGTCGCCGATGGGGTCCGGTGCCCGGCCAGGTGTACGGCGGCGAGGCGGCGGAGCGGGTCGGCGTCCGATCCCTGCCGTACGTACGCGCTCCTCCCGGAGAGCCGGGAGGAGCGCGTACGTGTTCAGCGCTGGTAGCGGGCCAGGACCCGGTTTCCGTCGGTCACCAGCCGCTTCCTCAGCTCGGCCGCGTCGATCGCCCCGCTGTAGTACTCCTGGAGCGCGGGCGTCGCCACCTTGTCCTTCCACTCGGGGTAGCCGCGCACGGACTGGGCCGGGGCGGAACGCAGCGCCCCGGCGAGCGCGGCGCCGGTCGCCCAGCCCCGGTCCGCGGTGTGGAGCGAGGGGTCGGCCAGCGCCTCGGTGCCGGTGGGCAGCATCCAGTCCCCCTTGGCCAGGCGCACCATGTTGGCGGGCCGCAGCAGGAAGTCGATGAACCGGACGGCCTCCTTCTTGTGCGGGCTGTCCTCGGCGACGGACAGGGTCTGCGGGCTCACCCCCTGGGCCAGCCCGTCCCGGCCCGCCGGGGCGGGCAGCACCGTCCACTCGAACCCCTTCGGGGCCTGCTCGACGACCTGCTGGCGGTACGAGAACCCGAGCGGCACCATCGCGTACTTGCCGCCGAAGAAGCCGGGCAGGGTGTCGCCGCCGCCCATGCCGAGCGCGGTGCGGGCAGCGCTGTGGTCGGTGTTGACCTGGTCGTGGATGGTGCCCGGGACGACCTGGTCGCCCTCCCCCATCGCGACGGTCACCTTGCCGTCGGCGCCCCGATGGAAGAGCGCGCCGCCCGCCGAGAGGCCGAGGTTGAGGGTGACGGAGACCGGCTCCTTGAGCGGCCAGGCGATCCCGTAGCGGCCCTCGCCGGTCAGCTCCTTGGTCACCTCCCGGAACTCCGCCCAGCTCCAGGGCTTCTCGGGGGTCGGGATGCGGACCCCGGACTCCTTGAGGATCTTGGTGTTGGCGATCAGGACCCGGGGCTCCTGGAGGAAGGGCACGCCGTAGACGCCGCCGTCGAAGGTGGCCGTCTCCCAGCTGTTGTCGGGGATGCCGGCGGTCAGCCGGTCCGGGAGGAGGGTGCGCAGGTCGGCGAGGTAGCCCCCGTACGCGAAGTCGGCGAGGTCGTCGGAGGCGTCGTGGATGATGTCGGGCGCCTCGCCGCCCTCGAAGGAGGTGAGCAGCTGGTCGTGGACGCTGTCCCAGCTGCCCTGGACGTATTCGACCCGGATGTCGGGGTGGGCCTCGTTCCACTCCTTCACCAGTTGCTTGTTGATGTCGACGGACTCCTTCTGCCAGGCCAGCGACTGGAAGCGGAGCGTGATCCTCCCATCCGTCCCGCCGTCGCCGCCCCCGCCGCAGCCGGTGAGCAGCAGGGCCAGTGCGGTGGCCGCCGCGGCCGCCGTGCGTACCAGGGCGCGCATCAGCTCTTCACCGCCCCGGCCAGCATGCCGCCGGTGATCCGCCGCTGGATCACGGTGAACAGGACGAGCGAGGGGAGGGTGGCGAGGAACGCGGCGGCGGCGAGCGGCCCGAGGTCGCTGGCGCCCTCCGCGCCGAGGAAATGCGTCAGTACGACCGGCAAGGTCTGCTTCTCCGGGGTCTTGAGGAGGACGAGGGCGAAGAAGAACTCGTTCCACGCGGTGATGAACGCGAAGAGGGCCGTGGCGACGATCCCCGGGGCCAGCAACGGCGCCGTGACCGAGACCAGCGTCCGCAGCCGGCCCGCGCCGTCGACCGCCGCCGCTTCCTCCAGCTCGCGCGGCACGGCCCGTACGTAGCCGACGAGCATCCACAGCGCGAAGGGCAGCGCCCACACCACGTAGACCAGGATCAGCCCCCAGAGGGTGTTGATCAGGTGCAGGTTCTTCAGAACCAGGAAGAGCGGAATGATCAGCAGCACGAAGGGGAACGCCTGGCTGACCACGACCCAGCCGGTCGCGGCGGTGGCGAGCCGGGTGCGGTGGCGGGCCATCACATAGGCCATCGGGGTCGCGATCAGGACGGCGACGGCACCGGCCGAGAGCGCCGCGATCAGCGAGTTGGCGGTGGCCCGCAGCAGCGGCTGCTCGTCGAACGCCTGCCGGAAGTTGTCCAGCGTCGGATGCTGGGGAATCCAGGTCGGGTGCAGGGAACCCAGCTCGGGCGCGGGCTTGAACGCGGTGGAGATCAGCCACAGGAACGGGAACGCCAGGAAGACCAGGTAGCACAGCAGCGCCACGTACTGCCCGGCACGCACGGACCTTCTGGTGCGCATGCTCATCGGTCCTCGCCTCCCCTGAGCCGCCCGGCGAGATACACGGCGAGGAGCACGGAGATCACCGCGACCATCGCACAGCCCATCGCGGCCGCGTAGCCGAACTGGCCGTAGCGGAAGGCCTCCTCGTACGCGAAGAGCATCGGCAGCCGGGTGCGGCCGCCGGGGCCGCCGCTGGTCAGGACGTAGACCAGCGCGAAGGAGTTGAAGTTCCAGATGAAGTTGAGCGCGGTGATGGACAGGGCGACCGGTCTGATGGCGGGCCAGGTCACCGTCCTGAACCGGCGCCAGGCCCCGGCGCCGTCCAGGGCGGCGGCCTCGTGGAGTTCGTGCGGGGTGTTCTGCAGGCCGGCCAGCAGGGCGACCGTGGTCTGCGGCATCCCGGACCAGACGCCGACGACGATCACCGCGGGCAGCGCGGTGGCGAGCCCGGTCAGCCAGTCCCGGCCGTCCCCGAGCCCCAGGTCGCGGATGGTCTCGTTGAGGATGCCGGCGTCCGGGTTGTAGACGAGCCGCCACATGATGCCGACGACGACCTCGGGCATCGCCCACGGGATGATCGCCAGGGCCCGGGCCAGCCAGCGCATCCGCAGGTTCTCGTTGAGCAGCAGCGCCAGGCCGAGCGCCAGCACGAACTGCGGGACGGTGACGCCGACCGCCCACACCAGGCCGATCCGGAACGACTCCCAGAACAGTCCGTCGTGCAGCAGGTCCTGGAAGTTCAGCGTGCCGATCCACTGGGTGGCGCGGGTGCGGCCGGACTGGGCGTCGGTGAAGGCCAGCGCGATGCCGTAGAGCAGCGGGCCGACGCTCAGGACCAGGATCGGGATGAGGGCGGGCAGCACCAGGAACCAGGTGCCGGCGCCCCGGTCGGGCCGTCCGCCGGTGCGGGACGGTCCGGGCGGCCCGTGCCGCCCGGACCGCACGGTTGCATTCGCCAATGTCATAGGTAGGCCCCCTTTGCGCCTTTCGGCAGGCTCCTTGCCGTTCTGGCCGCTCAGGTGGCCTCCGTCATCGTGCTGACGGGCCACTGGTTCGTCAAGGCAGCCTGCACGGATGCGAAAATCGGCCCATGAACGAGATGGAAGCGCGCGAGGTGCTGACCGCCGCCGGGTTCCCCGGGGACGCGGAGCTGCTCGCGCTCGGCGAGAACGCGGTGTTCACGGCCGACGGCCTCGTGGTCAAGGTCGGCCGGGACGCCGTGCGCCACCCGGAGCTGCTGGAGCGGGCCGGACGCGAGGTGGCCGTCGCCCGGTGGCTCGCCGCGGCCGGTGTCCCCGCCGTGCGGGCGGCCGAGGACGGGGCCCGGCTGGTCGAGGGTCATCCGGTGACCGTGTGGCACCGGCTGCCCGACGCGGTGCGCCCCGCCGAGCCGCGCGATCTGGCCCCGCTGCTGACCGCCGTGCACGCGCTGCCCGCGCCGGAGGGCTTCGCGCTGCCGCGCCGGGAGCTGCTGGGCGGCGTCGAGCGGTGGCTGCGCCTGGCGGGCGACGCGATCGACCCCGCCGACGCCGCTTATCTGCGCGAGCGCCGCGACGGCTTCGCGGTGGCGGCGGCGCTGGTCCCGCAGCTGCCCCCGGGTCCGATCCACGGCGACGCCCTGGCCCGCAACGTCCATGTCGGCCCGGACGGGCCGGTCCTGGTCGACCTGGAGACCTTCTCCTCGGACCTGCGGGAGCACGATCTGGTGGTCCTCGCCCTGTCCCGCGACCGGTACGGCCTGGCGGCCGGCGCCTATGACGCGTTCACCGAGGCGTACGGCTGGGACGTGCGCGAGTGGGACGGGTGCGGGGTGCTGCGCGGGGCGCGGGAGACGGCGAGCTGTGCGTGGGTGGCGCAGCACGCGCCCGTGAACGGGCGGGCTCTTGCGGAGTTCCGGCGCCGGGTGGCGTCGCTGCGGGATGGTGATCCCTCAGTGCGTTGGTATCCGTTCTGAGTCGGCGAGGTGGACCGGCGCGCCGGTCCAGCGTTCGTCCTCAATCGCCGGACGGGCTTGAATGGGCCGGGCTTGAATTTCCGCCCCGATCCCGACTGCGGGGAGAACACGGCCGGCGGCAAAATCAAGCCCGTCCGGCGATGAGGACACACACCGACGGGCGTGACGCCCACTTTCAGGCGGTCGTACGCACCGGCTCTCTCACCGGCCACCGGCCGTCCACCACCGCGTCCGCCGTGCCCTTGCGGCGCAGGAACTGCTGGAAGTCCGCGGCCCACTCCGCGTACCACGCGATCTGGCGCTCGTGCAGTTGCTCCGCCGGCAGTTCGGCCACCGCGCGGTGGCGGTCGGCTATCGCGTACGCCACCCGGACCGCGGCCAGCGCGTCCGCCGCCGCGTCGTGCGCTCCGCCGTGGACCACGCCGTACTCGACGCAGACCGCCTCCAGGTTGCGCTTGCCCTTGCGGTAGCGGTCGACGGCCCGGTCGATGGTGTACGGGTCGATGACGGGGCCGAGGGGGGCACCGTCGAGCCGGTCACCGAGCGAGGGCAGCCCGTGGCGGTGCAACTCGGCCGTGAGCAGCGTCAGGTCGAAGGCGGCGTTGTACGCCACGACGGGGACGCCCCGGCGCCAGTAGCCGGCCAGCGTGTCGGCGATCTCGTCGGCCACCTCGCGGGCCGGCCGGCCCTCCGCCGCCGCCCGCTCGCTGCTGATGCCGTGGATCGCGGAGGCCTGGGCGGGGATGCGGATGCCCGGGTCGGCCAGCCAGCCGTGGCGGGCCGCCGGCTCGCCGTCCCGGTCGTCCACGGCGATCACCGCGGCCGTCACGATCCGGGCCTCCAGCGGGTCCGTCCCCGTCGTCTCCAGATCGAAGCCGACCAGCCCGTGCCGGTGCCAGCTCATCCCGTACCTCCTTCGTGGTGCTCCCCCGGATGACGACCACCCTCGCACGGGCCACTGACAACGCCGCTCAGGAGACCGGCCGGGAGTCCGTCCACACCGACTCGAATTCCTCGCGATAGGTCTCGAACAGCCCGTGCTCGTACCCCTGCCCCGCCCGCACCACGGCACGCCCGCCGCCGCGCAGCACCAGGACCGGCGCCTCCATGCCGCGCGCCCGGCGCAGATAGGTCTGCACGACGCCCACCGCGTCGGCCCCGTCGCCGTCCACCAGGTAGGCCGTGAAGCGCGGGGTCTCGTCGAAGACGTGGATCTCGAAGGCGCCCGGGTCGCGGAGCTTGGCGCGCACCCGCCGCATGTGCAGGATGTTCATCTCCACGGACCGGCTCAGCTCGCCCTTCTTGAGGCCGAGCTCCCGCTCCCGGCGCTTGACCGCGCTGCTGGCCGGGTTGATGAAGAGCAGCCGGATCCGGCAGCCCGACTCGGCGAGCCGGATGAGCCGGCGCCCGGAGAAGTTCTGCACCAGCAGGTTGAGCCCTATCCCGATCGCGTCCAGCCGGCGCGCACCGCCGAACAGGTCCTCGGCGGGCAGCTGGCGCTGGAGGCGCACCCGGTCGGAGTGGACGGAGACCACGTCCGCGTACCGGTCGCCGACCAGTTCCTCGACGGCGTCGACCGGCAGCCGGTCGGCGGAGGGCACGGCCGCGCCGCTGCCCAGCATCTCCAGGAGCCGGGCGGAGGCCCTCTCCGCCTGGGCGAGCACCGCCTCGTTGAGCGCGCGGTTGCGGGAGACGACGTTGCGGGCGACCTCCAGCTCGTCGAGTGCCAGTTCGACGTCGCGGCGGTCGTCGAAGTACGGCTCGAAGCAGGGCCAGTGCTGGACCATCAGCTCGCGCAGCTGGGGCAGCGTGAGGAAGCTCAGAACGTTGTCGTCGGCCGGGTCGAGCAGATAGCCCTTGCGGCGGGAGACCTCGCGCACGGCGACGGCGCGCTGCACCCACTCCTGCCCGGCGGGCCCGGCGGCGGCCACCACCCAGTCCTCGCCGTGGACGGGTTCGTAGATCGGCCGGAGCACCGCCGCGACCACGGCCCGCAGCCGCTGTTCGACGAGATTCAGCCAGATGTAGGCGCGCCCGGCCCGCTGGGCGCGGGTGCGCACCTCGCTCCAGGCGTCGGCGCCCCAGTCCAGTTCCGCGCCGATCTCCAGCGGCTGCGCCAGCGAGACCGCCCCGGGCGGGACCTCGGCCACATCCCCCTCGTGACCCGCGTCACCCGGGGGCAGCTCGAACCCTCCCGAGCTCACCCACGCACCGCCTTCCACTCCCCCACCAACGATCAAGGAAGAGTACTCCGGGAGCGGGAGCCGGTGCAGCCGGATGCGCAGGCTCCTTTACCAACTCCCCATGGAATCAAACCTGTTCCGGTCGGCGAGTTCGACGGGAGTGAGCGGATTCATAGTGATTAAACACCCCAGTAAGGACCGCGAACCGGACAGAACCGGCGAGGGGCCGGACAAAGGCCGGTTCCGGGCGACACGGAGAGGCGCGATGTTGACCGACCGGCCGACGTCCTAGGTAAGGGACGCTCTTTCGGGGAAGATCTGGCCCAGGTGGCCGCATTCCCCAGGCGACCGCGGCAGAACTGGAAGAGTCGAATCCATGCAGGTGTGGCCGGGACAGGCGTACCCGCTCGGTGCCACGTACGACGGTGCCGGGACCAACTTCGCGGTCTTCTCGGAGGCCGCCCACCGAATCGAGTTGTGCCTGCTGCACGACGACGGTTCCGAGACGGCGGTGGAACTGAGAGAGACCGATGCCTTTGTCCGTCACGCGTATCTGCCCGGGGTGATGCCCGGGCAGCGCTACGGATTCCGGGTGCACGGCCCGTACGAACCCCAGCGGGGCATCCGGTGCAACTCCGCCAAGCTGCTCCTCGACCCGTACGCGCGGGCGGTGTCCGGGCAGATCAAGTGGGGGGAGGAAGTGTACGGCTACCCCTTCGGGAAGCCGGACGCGCGCAACGACCTCGACTCCGCCCCGCACACCATGACCTCGGTCGTGGTCAATCCCTACTTCGACTGGGGCGACGACCGGCGCCCCCGTACGGACTACCACCGCACGGTGATCTACGAGGCCCATGTGAAGGGCCTGACGATGCTCCATCCGGGGCTGCCGAAGGAGCTGCGCGGCACGTACGCCGGTCTGGCGCATCCGGAGATCATCGCCCATCTGACGGAGCTGGGCGTCACGGCCATCGAATTAATGCCGGTGCACCAGTTCGTCCAGGACCACCGGCTGGCGGACGCGGGGCTCGCCAACTACTGGGGTTACAACACGATCGGGTTCTTCGCCCCGCACAACGCCTACGCGTCCTGGGGCGACCGGGGCGAGCAGGTGCTGGAGTTCAAACAGGCCGTGCGCGCCCTGCACCAGGCGGGCATCGAGGTGATCCTCGACGTGGTCTACAACCACACCGCCGAGGGCAACCACCTGGGGCCCACGCTGTCCTTCCGGGGGCTGGACAACGCCTCGTACTACCGCCTGACCGACGACCAGCGCTACTACATGGACACCACGGGGACCGGGAACTCCCTGCTCATGCGCTCGCCGCACGTACTCCAGATGATCATGGACTCGCTGCGGTACTGGGTGACCGAGATGCACGTGGACGGCTTCCGCTTCGACCTGGCGGCCACGCTGGCCCGCCAGTTCCACGAGGTGGACCGGCTGTCGTCGTTCTTCGACCTGGTGCAGCAGGACCCGGTGGTCAGCCAGGTGAAGCTGATCGCCGAGCCGTGGGACGTGGGCGAGGGCGGCTACCAGGTGGGGAACTTCCCGCCGCTGTGGACCGAGTGGAACGGCAAGTACCGGGACACGGTCCGCGACCTGTGGCGGGGCGAGCCCCGGACCCTGGCCGAGTTCGCCGGGCGGCTGACCGGCTCGTCGGACCTGTACCAGGACGACGGGCGGCGCCCGCTGGCCTCGATCAACTTCACCACCTGCCACGACGGCTTCACCCTGCACGACCTGGTCTCGTACAACGACAAGCACAACGAGGCCAACGGCGAGGGCAACCGGGACGGCGAGAGCCACAACCGGTCCTGGAACTGCGGCGCCGAGGGCGAGACGGACCGGACCGAGGTGCTGGAGCTGCGCGAGCGTCAGATGCGCAACTTCATCGCCACGCTGATGCTGTCGCAGGGCGTGCCCATGCTCAGTCACGGCGACGAGTTCGGCCGTACCCAGCAGGGCAACAACAACGCCTACTGCCAGGACAACGAGCTGTCCTGGGTGCACTGGCCCGAGCCCGCCGCCGCGGTGGGCGCCGACGGCGAGGACGAGGAGGACGGGGAGCCGGACGGTGAGACGCAGGACATGAGCCTGCTGGAGTTCACCCGGGCGATGGTGTGGCTGCGCCGCGACCACCCGGTCTTCCGCCGCCGCAGGTTCTTCCACGGCCGCCCGGTGGAGGGTACGCACGACGAGCTGTCCGACATCGCCTGGTTCACCCCCGAGGGCCAGGAGATGACCCAGCGGGACTGGCAGGCCGCGCACGCCAAGGCCCTGACGGTCTTCCTGAACGGGCACGCCATCTCGGAACCCGGCCCGCGCGGGGAGCGGATCTCCGACGACTCGTTCCTGCTGATGTTCAACGCGAGCGCCGAGACCCTGGAGTTCGCCGTGCCCGTCAACCACGGCCGGCAGTGGCACGCCGTGGTGGACACCGCGCGCCCGGCCGGGGTGCTGACCGGGGCGGGGCCGAAGGTGGCGGCGGGCGATCGGGTGACGCTGGTGGGGCGGAGCATGGTGGTGCTGCAACGGCCCGCCTGACGGGGGGCCTGTCCGGCGGCACCGACCGTGTCACCCCGTCGTGGTCTTGTGCCGGGCGGGGTGACACAGGCGGCCCGGATGTGGGTACGAAGATTCCCATGACGCCTACCGCCACGTACCGGCTGCAGATCCAGCCGGAGTTCCCGTTCCGGGCCGCCGAGGACGCCGTGCCGTATCTCGCCTCGCTCGGCGTCTCCCATCTGCATCTGTCACCTGTCCTGGAGGCCGTGCCGGGCTCCCGGCACGGCTACGACGTCACCGACCACAGCCGGGTCCGTGACGAGCTGGGCGGCGAGGAGGGGCTGCGGCGGCTGGCGCGCACCGCGCGGGAGCACGGGCTCGGCCTGGTCGTGGACATCGTGCCCAACCACATGGCGGCCGCCCCCCGGCACAACCACGCCCTGCGCGAGGTGCTGCGCGAAGGGCCCGGATCCCCGTACGCCCGCTGGTTCGACATCGACTGGGCGGCGGGCGACGGACGGATGCTGCTGCCCGTGCTGGCCGGCCGGATCGGCGACGAGACGGCACGGATGCGGGTCGACGGGGAGGTGCTGCGCTACGGCGAGCAGGAGTTCCCGCTCCGGGACGGCACCGCCCACCTGCCACTGCCGGAGCTGCTGGACGCCCAGCACTACCGGCTCGGCTGGTGGCGGCTGGCCCGCACCGAACTGAACTACCGGCGGTTCTTCACCATCTCGGACCTGATCGGGGTGCGGGTGGAGGACCCGGAGGTGTTCGCCGCCACCCACGGCAAGATCCTCGAACTGGTCCGGGACGGCGTCGTGGACGGTCTGCGGATCGACCACCCGGACGGCCTCGCCGACCCGGCCGGCTATCTGGAACGGCTCGCCGAGGCGAGCGGCGGGGTGTGGACGGTGGTGGAGAAGATCCTCACCGGCTCCGAGCAGCTGCCGGCCGGCTGGGCCGTGGCAGGGACGACCGGATACGACGCGCTGTACCGGATCGACGGTCTCTTCACCGACCCGCAGGGCGCCGCCGAGCTGCTGGGCCACTACCGCGAGGCCACCGCCCCGGCCGGTGACCGGGGCGGCTACTGGACGGCGACCGTGCGCCGGGCCGCGTACCGCGTCGTCACCCACGAACTGGCGGCGGAGACCGAGCTGCTGACCCGGCTGGCCTCCCGCATCTGCGCCGGGGACCCCGCGCTGCGCGACCACGCCCCCTGGGCGCTGCGCACCGCCCTGCGCGAGCTGCTGGTCCGCGTCCCGGTCTACCGCCCGTACGTGAGGGCGGGCGGACCCTGCTCCGATACGGCCGAGGCGACGCTCGACGCGACGACGGTGAGTGACGCCAAGGCGGTGTTCGCGGTACGGGAGGAGGCCTCGGCCGTCGACGTGGTGCGGGACCTGGCGCTGGGGCGGCTCGGCGGCGGCGGGGACAGGGCGGCGTTCTGCGCCCGGTTCGCCCAGACGGCGTCGGCGCTGCGGGCCAAGGCGGTCGAGGACACGGCGTACTACCGGTACGTGCCGCTGCTCTCGGCGAACGAGGTGGGCGGCGATCCGGGGCACCCGGCCGTCGAGCCGGAGGACTTCCACGCCTTCTGCACCCGGCTCGCCCGTGACTGGCCCACCACCGGGACGGCGCTGACCACGCACGACACCAAGCGCAGCGCCGATGTGCGGGCGGGCATCGCGGTGCTCTCGCAGTGCCCCGGGCGATGGGCCGGTCTGGTGGCGGGTCTGGCCCGGTCCGCCCCGGCCGCGCCCGATCCGCAGCTGGCCTGGCAGGCGTGGCAGACGGCGGTCGGCTGCGCGGGCGTTCCGGCGGACGAGCGAGCGGCGCGGCTGGAGCCGGCGCTGCTGAAGGCGGTGCGCGAGTCGGGCCTGTTCACGAGCTGGACGGAGCCCGATCCGGTGTACGAGCGGTTGGCGTCGGACTTCGTCGCCGCCGGGCCGGCCTCGGACGTCGGACCGGTGCGGTCCCTCGTCGAGGAGTTCGCCGCCCCGCTCGCCACCCATGTGCGGGCGCAGTCGCTGGGCGCGGCGCTGGTGCACCTGACGATGCCCGGGGTGCCGGACCTCTACCAGGGCACCGAGCGCGCGTACCTGGCGCTGGTCGATCCGGACAACCGACGGCCGTTCCGGGAGCCGGAGCCGGACGCGCCCGCCGACGAGAAGGCGGAGCTGACGGCGGCGGCGCTGCGGTTGCGTCGGGAGCGGCCGGCGGTCTTCGGCGAGTCCGGCACGTACGCCCCGCTGCGCGCGTCGGGTCCGGCGGCGGCGCACTGTCTGGCGTTCTGCCGTTCGGGTGAGGTGGTCACGGCGGTGACCCGGCTGTCGCTGCGGCTCGCGGAGTCGGGCGGCTGGCGCGGGACGCGGCTGGCCCTGCCGGACGAGGGGGTGTGGCGGGACCTCCTCACGCCCGGCCGGGAGTTCACGGGCGGCACGGCCGAGGCGGCCGAACTGTTCGCGGACCGGCCGGTGGCGTTGCTGGTCCGGGGCTGAGGCGCCGCTTCGGCGGGCTCACCCCGGCCGGACGAGCAGGGAGCGCGGGCCCCGGGTCAGCAGGCCCGTGGCGGCCGGGCGGAAGCCCTCCGCCCAGCGGAGGCGGGGCATCGCGCCGAGCAGGGCGCGCAGCCCCTGTTCGGCCTCCAGCCGGCTGAGCGCCACGGCGGGGCAGCCCGGCGGCCCGCTCAGGGCGCGGTCCTGGTCGGTGCGGAACGGGTCGAACGCGTCCGGGGCGGCGAACCGCCCGGGATCCCGGGCGGCGGCCCCGACGAGGATCGCGACGGGTGCCCGGGCGGGGAGGGTGCCGCCGCTGAGGGTGACCTCGGCGACCGTGCGGCGCAGGACGACCTGGACCGGCGGGTCGCGGCGCAGCGACTCCGTCCAGGCCCGGCCGGTGAGCGCGGGTTCGACGCGCAGGGCGGCCAGCAGGTCGGGGTCGTCCAGCAGGTTGGCGAGGAGGGAGGCGAGCGCGGTGCGGCGCAGGGCGGTGTCCCGCAGACAGGGCCCGGCGGCGGGAGCGGCGGTCGTCGCACCCGCCCTGCCGTCCGTGGCCGGTGCGGTGTCCGGGCAGGACGCGGCGGGCAGCCAGCGGCAGAACTCCTCGACGAGGTCCGCCCGGGGGCGGCGGGCGATGCGCCGGGCCAGCACGTAGGCGGTGCGTTCCATGCGCTCGGCGAGCCCGGCGGGGACCGTGCCGGTCACCACGGTGTACCGGTCGGGGGGCAGGCAGCGCGGGCTGCCGTGGCACAGGCCGAGCGGTGCGGGGCCGCCCCGGGGCGCCCCGTCGTGCGGGAAACCGGCGAACCGGGGGTCGGTGAGGGCGGCGGTGACGTCGTCGTACCGGCTGATCAGCCAGGCGCCGAGCGGCGCGTCGTAGCTGAGCGGGTACTGCTCGCGCAGCATCCGGTAGAAGCGGTACGGGTCCCGGGCCGCGCCCCGGGCCAGGAGGCTGGGGCCGGTGCGGGGGCGGCCGGCCCAGCGGCGCCGCGCGGACCGGGTGGTGCGGGCTCGGGGTTCGGGCGAGGTGGTCGGGGCCGGTATGTCTCGGGGTGCGTCGGCCGGCATGGCGTTCCCCCGGGGCGAGTCGGTGCGCCGGTGCGCGGCGCGGTCCCTCTCAGGGCATCACCTGAACGGGCCCGTCGCAGTCGGCGCGCGGCCGTCCGGGTGACACGCGGGCGGGCTCGGCGGTGCGCCGGCCCCGGCCGCCGTCCTCCGGACCGCGGACGAGGCGGGTCGGGCAGGGGGCCGCCGCCGCCCCGTTCCAGGGCCTTGCTCCGGGGGGAGAGCGCCGGCCGGGTGAGGTGGAGGTGTTCGGCGGCCCGGGTGGAGGAGGACTCCCCGGCCACGGTGAGGAGGTACTCCATCTGCCGCAGGATCATCGTGCCCCCTTTCCGGGTGCGCACCCGGCGTCTCCACCCGCACCCGACGCTCTCCGGGGCGACCGACGGGCCCTTCCCCACCCCGGCGGGCCGGGGGCCGGGGGCCGCGCGGGCAGGCGTGAACGCGGACGTTACGCCGGCGGCCGGAGGGCGGGCGCGGACAGCCGGAACATCATGCGGCCGAAGCTCACCTGGTCCCCTTCGCGCACCGGGACCGTGCCGGTGACGCGCTGCCCGTTGACGCAGGTGCCGTTGGTGGAGCCGAGGTCGCGCAGCAGCCAGCGGTCGCCGTGCGCGGTCAGCTCTGCGTGCGTCCGGGAGACGGTCTCGTGGGTGAGGCGCAGTCCGTTGCCCGGATCGCGGCCGATGAGCAGGGGGTGCGGACTGGGGGCGGGCAGCAGCAGCTTGGGCAGCCGCTCCGCCCGCCACGCCCTGCGGACCCGCTCGGGGAAGCCGGAGACGCCCCCCACGACGCGCAACAGCCCCCGGGACCAGCGGCCTTCGCGCTCCAGGTCCCTGGTGAGGGCTTCCAGTTCCTCGGGGCGGCTGGTCGTCAGCGCCACCTCCATGCGCCGCATGAAGGTGTCCTGGGAGAGCCTGCCCTGGGCCGCGCCTTCCCTGAGCACACCGAGAACACGGTCGCGCTGCGCGTCGGACAGGCGCGCGGTGGGCGTGTGGAACTCGAACGGGGACGTCACGGGTCGATTGTCGGCCCGTCCGCCCCGGGGTGTCCAGAACAACCCCGCTTTCCGCCCCCTCCTGACCTGCGCGGGACCGTTCCGGATATCCGGGGGCGGTACGTCCGGAACGTTGCTGGGCCGTGCGGCGGTCGCCGCATGTGCCCGTACTCCCTGGGGGTTTCGTGCCCGACGCACCACTCGATCTGACCATCCGTCCGTTCAACGGTCCCGACGAGCTGAGGCTCTTCCTCGAACTGCCCTACGTCCTCGCCACGGGCCGCCGCCGCCCGGAGTGGATGCGGGTGGCGCTGCGCGGTGACCGGGTGGTGGCGCGGATCGCCTGGTGGAGCGGGACGGTGTGGAGCGGCTCCGGGCGGCGACGGACCTCGGCAACACGCCGATGGCGAAGGCGTTCGCACGGCTCGGCCACGTCGGCTTCGAGCGCGCCTTCGTCATGGTGGGGGTGAAGAACTGACAGCACATCGGTCGCCGCGTCGGCGCCGGTTGCGTAGGACCGGACCCGACCGGGCAGTGATCAGTCTCAGACCTGAATCGCCCGTGTCGGACTCGGCCCAGAGTGTCATAGGCCCAAGATCGCGCCTTCTGCCGACCATGGGGTCGGGGCGAACGGCCCCGGAAGCGAGGGAGCGCTGCATGTTGTTCGAGGTATGGGCACCCGATGCGGAATCGGCCGCGCTGCGGCTGTCGGGCGTACTGCGGCCGATGGCGGCCGATCCGCGCCGACCGGGCTGGTGGACCGCCGAGGCGGAGGCCGTGGACGGCGACCGCTACGGCTTCGCCCTCGACGGCGGTCCGGTACGTCCCGACCCCCGCTCGCGCCGCCAGCCGGACGGTCCCGACGGCGAGTCGGCGGTCGTCGACCACGACGCGTACACCTGGCGCTCGGCCTGGGCGGGGCGGGAGCTGCCGGGCGCGGTCCTGTACGAGCTGCACATCGGCACGTTCACCGCCGAGGGCACGTTCGACGCGGCGGCGGCCCGGCTGGGGCACCTGGCGGAGCTGGGCATCACCCATGTGTCGCTGATGCCGGTCTGCCCGTTCCCCGGGGTGCACGGCTGGGGGTACGAGGGGGTCTCGCTGTGGGCCGTGCACGAGCCGTACGGCGGCCCCGACGGGCTGAAGCGCTTTGTCGACACGGCGCACGGGCTCGGGCTCGCCGTCGTCCTGGACGTCGTCCACAACCATCTGGGCCCGTCCGGCAACTACCTCCCGGCGTTCGGCCCGTACTTCACCGAGACGCACCACACCCCGTGGGGCTCGGCGGTCAATCTGGACGCGCCGGGCTCCGACGAGGTGCGGGCGTTCCTGCTGGGCAGCGCGCTCGCCTGGCTGCGGGACTACCGGCTGGACGGGCTGCGGCTCGACGCGGTGCACGCCCTGGCCGACACCCGGGCGCTGACGTTCCTGGAGGAGCTGTCCGCCGCGGCCGACGCGCTCTCGGCGGAACTGGGGCGCCCGCTGCCGCTGATCGCCGAGTCCGACCTGTGCGACCCGCGCACCACGACGCCCCGCGAGGAGGGCGGGCTCGGGCTGCACGCCCAGTGGAACGACGACTTCCACCACTGCCTGCACACCGCGCTCACCGGTGAGTCCCAGGGCTACTACGCGGACTTCGCGGCCGCCCCGCTGGCCGGGCTCGCCAAGACGATGACGAGCGCCTTCTTCCACAACGGCACGTACTCCAGCTTCCGCGGCCGTACGCACGGCCGCCCCGTCGACGTCAGCCGCAGCGCCGCCCACCGCTTCGTCGGCTACGCCCAGACCCACGACCAGATCGGCAACCGGGCCCTCGGCGACCGGCTCGCCGCCTCCCTCTCCCCCGGGCTGCTGGCCTGCGCGGCGGCGCTCGTGCTCACCGGCCCCTTCACCCCGATGCTGTTCATGGGCGAGGAGTGGGGCGCCCGCACGCCATGGCAGTTCTTCACCGACCACACGGACCCGGAGCTGGCGGAGGCCGTACGGTCGGGCAGGCGGCGGGAGTTCGGGGCGCACGGCTGGGCGGAGGAGGACATCCCGGACCCGCAGGACCCGGCCACCCGCGCCCGCTCCTGCCTGGACTGGGAGGAGCCCCGCCGCGAGCCGCACGCCCGGCTGCACGCCTGGTACCGCGAGCTGATCGCCCTGCGCCGCACCCTGCCGGACCTGCGCGATCCGGACCTGGCGAGCGTGAAGGCCGCGTACGACGACGGGGCGCGCTGGCTGGCGGTGCGCCGGGGCGATCTGCGGATCGCGGTCAACCTCGGCGGGAAGCCGGCCGCGATCCCGCTGGGCAACGGGCGCCACCGCGGCGGGCCGGGCCGGGTGCTGGCCGCGTGGCTTCCGGTGGACCCGCCGGACCCGGACGGGCTGCTGCACCTGCCGCCGGAGTCCTGCGTGCTGCTGGCCGACGACTGACGTCCGCCGCCCCTACTCCACGATCGCGAGTTCGCGGGCGGTGGCGTTGAGACGGCGCCCGCCGTCCTCGGTGACGGTCACGATGTCCTCGATGCGGACCCCGAACCGGCCCGGCAGATAGATGCCGGGCTCCACCGAGAAACACATGCCGGGCACCAGCGGCTGCTCCTCGCCCTCGATCATGTACGGGGGTTCGTGGGTGGTGACGCCGATGCCGTGGCCGGTGCGGTGGATGAAGCGTTCGCCGTAGCCGGCCTCGGTGATGACGGCGCGGGCGGCCCGGTCGATCTCCTGGCAGGCGACGCCGGGGCGCACCGCCTCGCAGCCCGCCCGCTGCGCCTCGCGCACGATGTCGTGGACCCGCCGCTCCTCGGCGGTGGGCTCGCCGACGTGGACGGTACGGGAGGTGTCGGAGCCGTAGCCGTGCTTGAGGCCGCCGAAGTCGAGGACGACCATGTCGCCGTGCTCGATGGTGCGTTCCCCCGCCTCGTGGTGCGGGTTGGCCCCGTTGGGGCCGGAGCCGACGACAGTGAAGTCGACCTGGGAGTGCCCGTGCTCGGTGAGCAGCCGGGCCAGGTCGGCGGCGACCTCGGTCTCCTTGCGGCCGGAGAAGCGGACCTCGAGGATCTCCGCGTACGTGGCGTCGGCGGCGGCCCCGGCGGCGGCGAGCCGTGCCAGCTCGTGGGCGTCCTTCACGGCGCGCAGCATCGGCAGTGCCTCGGTGAGCGAGGCGTACGAGGTGTCGGGAAGCCGCTGCTGGAGGCCGAGCAGGTGCATCGCCCAGGCGTTGTCGCTGATCCCGAACCGGCCCCGCGCGTCGAGCAGCGGGGCGGTGACGTCGTACGGGTCCTTGCCGTCCGTCCAGTCGCGCAGGGTCATCGCGGGGGCGCCGACGGCCTTCGCCGCGTCCGGGGCCTCCAGCGTCGGCACGACCAGGACGGGGTCCCGGTCCGCCGCGAGGACGAGGAGGGTGAGGCGTTCGGTGACCGCGGTCGGCTGGTAGCCCGTCAGGTACACCATGTCGGGCCCGGGCGCGACCAGTACCCCGGCGAGTCCGGCCGCGGCGGCGCTCTCGGCGGCGCGTGCCATCCGGGCCCGGTAGTCGTCGGCGGTGAACGGCACGGGCTGGTCGGTACTGGACATGCGGGTCCTCCTGACGGCACGGAACGGCCCTCCCATCCTGCCCGTCCGGGGAGGGGCGCGCGAGTGGTCAGGCGCGTGGCCCCGCTCCCTCCCGTACGACGAGGTCGGCCCGGTCGCGTCCGGTCGCGACGAGCCGGGCGTTGGCCTCGTCGGACCGCGCCACCCAGCGCTCGGCGTCGGCCCGGGTCCTCCCGTACCGCACATGCCGCTCGACCAGCCTGGGGACGCGTACGGCGTCGTCGGGATCCAGGTACCACGCCTCGTCGAGCAGCCCGCGCACCGGCGCCCAGCCCCCTTCCCCGTACAGCAGGTAGTTCCCCTCGGTGACGACGAGCAGGACCTCCGGCGGTACGGGGACCGCTCCGGCGACCGGCTCCTCCAGGGCCCGGTCGAAGGCGGGGGCGTACACGACGGTGCCGGGCTCGGGGGCGCGCAGCCGCCGCAGCAGGGCGGCGTACCCGGCGGCGTCGAAGGTGTCGGGCGCGCCCTTGCGCCCGGCCCGGCCGAGCCGTTCGAGTTCGGCCTGCGCGAGGTGGAAGCCGTCCATGGGCACGAGTACGGCGAGCGGTCCGAGAGCGTCGGTGATACGGCCGGCCAGGGTCGACTTTCCGGCTCCGGGCGGCCCGGCGATGCCGAGGACGTGCCGCTGCCCGGGGCGCGCGAGGCGGCGCGCGCGGGCGGTGAGATCGCTGAGGTCCATGCCGGATAGTGTCCCGTCCCGGGGCCCTGCCCCCGCCGCCCTGCCGCACCGCGAGGAGTCCCATGCCCCACATCGCCCTGGTCACCCTGGTCGTCCGCGACTACGACGAGGCCCTCTCCTTCTACACCGGCGCCCTCGGCTTCGAACTGGTGGAGGACACCGACCGGGGCGACGGCTCGCGCTGGGTGGTGGTGCGGCCGCGGGGCACCGAGGGCACGGGGCTCCTGCTGGCCCGCGCCAAGGACGGGGCCCAGGCGGCGAGCGTCGGCGCGCAGACCGGTGGCCGGGTCGGCTTCTTCCTGCACACCGAGGACTTCGCGGCCGACCACGCCCGGATGACGGCGGCCGGGGTGCGGTTCCTGGAGGAGCCGCGCCACGAGGTCTACGGCTCGGTCGCGGTCTTCGAGGACCTGTACGGCAACCGCTGGGACCTGCTCCAGCCGGCGTGACGGGGCGGCCCGGGCCGTCAGCCGCCCGTGCCGGGCAGGCTCGTGAAGCCCACCACCGGGCCGTCGACCGTTTCGGTCGCCCGGACGTCGAAGGCCCGGTACGGAAAGGCGTCCCCGAGGGACAGGCGCCAGGCGCGGGCGATCCACTCGGCCGGGCCCACGGAACCGGAGAGGTAGTCCAGGTAATCGGCCTCGCCTCTTGAGGCTTCTGGCCACTGCTTGATCTGCGGATCTTTCAGCGGTTCTCTCCATCCCCTCAGACGGGTGACTGATCGTGCAGTCTTTCCAGGCGACGGGCAAGGCCGGGCGCAGACTCCTTGCCACATGACAGAACGACTGAGAATTTACTGAGCGTCACGCCCTCAGGCCGCTTGGTGTAGGAGCGCCGCCGACCGGCACGCCACAAGGATTTGAAAAATTCCTCGCGCGCAACACCGTCCCCCGAAAGGGCGTTCTCGGCAGATTCAATGATCAGGATATGGTAATCCGATGAAAGCCATTCCAAGTCGCGGAGGCAATCATAGAAAGCGGACCAGTTCCAGCCAAAATAATCAGGGAACTTAAAAGCTTCCCAGAATTTTTCGAATACCGATGCCTCGTCCGACAAGTCGCAGCCATTGAGACGTGTCACGCGAACCTCACCCGAAGTGGGCAGGAGTTCATCGACGCTCAACCCGCCGCCCTCCGCAATGACGTGCATCCATGGCGCAACGTGAATCGCCTCGGCTTCCTCTTCCATCACTCCGCCCATCTCGGACTCGTGGCCACAATATATGTCTGATAGTGAGTCGGGGTGTAGTAGGCAGAGCCATCACTGCCGAACACCCAGCGCTCACCACCCGGCTTGGGGTTGTCCGACGCCGGGTAGGTACCGTATTCCTGATAAGTGATCGGCTTGCCCGATGGCTCTTGGACCGGAAGTTGGTATCCGCCATTTTTTCCACTGTTCTCAAATGTTTCAGTCCACCACTTCGGGCCGTGAAACCCCGGGCCACCACCCCATCCAAGATTGTACTCCTCAACGTCACGGAGAACTTGCATGGCCTCTTTGGGAATAGTCTTGGGTACCCATCCCTGAACATTTTCAACCTCCCCCAGAGTTGTTCCTGGTTTGAGGTTCGTGCAGCCTGCAAGCCCCAGAGGATCAGCCCAGACATGAGGGTTGGGGATATAAGCGGCCGGGTTGGGTGATGGACTGATGCCCAGCGGGTCCGGGCTGATGTAGCGGGCGGTTTCGGGGTCGTAGTAGCGGAAGTGGTTGTAGTTCAGGCCGGTTTCGGGGTCGGCGTACTGGCCGGGGAAGCGGATCGGGCAGTCGACGGACGTGGTGTCCGTGGCGGCGGGGAAGTCCGTTCCCCACAGGGTGGTGCGGCGCTGCCAGGTGAGTTCTCCGTCGGGGGTGACCAGTTCGGCCGGGGTGCCGAGGGTGTCCGTGACGACGGCGTGGAAGCGGGTGCTGAAGTCGGTGGAGGCGTCCAGGGCCAGTTGGGCCAGCAGGGACGCGCCCTTTTCGCTGGGCAGCGGCTTGTGGTCGGTCTGGGTCAGGACGCTGTGGGTGCCGGGGGCGTAGTCCCAGGTGGTCACCCGGCCGTCGGGCCTCGTCCGCTCGGCCAGGCGCAGGTCGTCCCAGGTGAACTCCGTGCGGTCGGCGGCGGAGCCGTCCTCGGCCACCCGGTGCTTGGATACGCGGCGGCCCAGAGGGTCGTAGGCGTAGCGCCAGCGGTCGCCGCCGGGGGCCACCGCCTCGGTCAGGCGGTCCTCCGCGTTCCAGGCGTACGTCCAGCTCAGCCGTTGCCCGTTGAGCAGCTTGCGGGTCCTGTGGATCAGGCGGCCCTGGGCGTCGTGCTCGTACGTCGTGCGACCGGCGCTGCGGATGAGGGTGCCGGTGAACTCGCGGTCCCCGGCGGACTCGTGCGCGGGGGCCGTGGCGTGGGTGAGGTTGCCCGCCGTGTCGTAGGCGTACGTCTCGGTCCAGCCGTGGGCGCGGACCCCGGTCACGCGGCCGGTGGCGTCGAGGTCGAACCGGCGGGTGCCCGAGCTGAGTTCGCGGATCTCGGTGAGGTAGCCGTCCTCGCGGTAGGCGTAGGTGCGGTGCTGGAGCAGCCGGTCGGCTCCGCTCACCCGGGCCGAGAGCCGCTGCCCGGTGAGCCGGTGGGCGGCGTCCCAGTCCTGGGTGAGGGTGACGGTGTCGCCGATGCGGCGCTCGGTCTCGCGGCCCGCCGCGTCGTAGGCGAAGGTCAGCGCACCGGCGTCGGTGCCGAGCCGGGAGGGCCGGCCGGCCGGGTCGTAGGTCCAGTCCGAGACCAGCCCGGACGGGGTGGTCCGCCGGGTGACGCGTCCGAGGGCGTCGTACGCGTACGTGGTGCTACGGCCGTTGACGGTCTCGGTGAGCGGGCGGCCCAGCGCGTCCCGCTCGACGGTGACCTCCGCGTCCGCGTTGACCGTGTGGGCCAGGTGGCCGGAGGCCCCGTACGCGTAGGTGGTGGTGTCGCCCCCGTCGGCGGCCTGTTCCACGACCCGGCCGAGCGTGTCCCGGGTGAAGCGGAGCGTCTCGCCGGCGCCGTTGGTGCGGGACGTCAGGCCTCCGGACGCGTCGTGCGCGTAGGTCAGGACCCGGCCGTTGAAGTCGGTCTCCCGGACCAGCCGCCCCGCCTCGTCGTACGCGTACGACCAGGTCAGTCCCTGGGGGTTGGTGACGGTGGTGAGCCGGAGTTCGGTGTCGTAGGCGAAGGCGTACGTCGTGCCGTCCGGGTCGGTGCGGGTGGCGGGGACGTCGAAGTGGGTGCTGGTGTGCTCGGTGGTGCCGCCCGCGCGGTCGGTGTGGGTGAGGAGGTTGCCCTCTCCGTCCCAGCTCCAGGCTTCACGGGTGCCGTCCGCGTACTCGCGCCACGACGGCTTGCCCTCGGTGGTCCAGCCGGTGCGGGTCGTCCCGCCGAGCGGGTCGGTGACCTCGACGACACGGCCGAAGGCGTCGCGGCGCGCGGTCGTGGTGTGCCCGAGCTCGTCGGTGACCGCGACGGGCAGCCCGGCCGCGTCGGACGTCACCGTGCGGGTGTGGCCCAGGGCGTCGGTGATCGCGGACAGCTTGCCCGACTCGTCGTAGGAGAGTTGCGTTTCGGCGCCGAGAGGGTCGGTCGTGGTGAGCAGGTTGCCCCGCTCGTCGTAGGTGTGGCGCCAGACCGCTCCGCCCGGTTCGACGACCTCGGTGGGCCGGCCGAGCGCGTTGTACGTGGCCCGGGCACCGGACCCGTCCGGCAGGGTCACCTCCGTGAGGCGACCGGCCTCGTCGTACGCGTACCTCGTCGTGCGGCCCAGCGAGTCGGTGACGGAGAGCGGCTTGTCGCCCCGGTCCGTCCACTCGGTGCGGGTGGTGCAGCCCAGCGGATCGGTCTCCTCGACGACCATGCCCGCGGCGTTGTACCGGTGCGTGGAGCGTCGACCGAGGGAGTCCGTGTACGTGGTGGTGCGCGCCGCGTCGTCATAGGCGAGGGACCCGGGCACGCCCGGCTCCGGGACCGGGTAGACCAGACGCATCCCGTCGGCGGCGGCGAACACCACGCCCTCGCCGTCGATCTGGAGGCACTCGTCCAGGGTGGAGGCCCAGGCCGGGCCGAAGCACACCCCGCCACGGTACGAGGACAGATGGGTCCGCTCGACGACCAGGCCGGCTCAGCCCGCCGCGCCCGCCAGCGCGTCCAGGACCGGGGCGATCAGCGGGTGGGCCTCGGCGCCCCGGCGTACGGCGGCGAAGACGCGGCGGGTGGGGGCCGTGCCGCGGACCGGGCGGACGACCACACCGGTCAGGGGCATGCCGCGCAGGGCGGTGCGCGGCACCAGGGCGACCCCCGCGTCCGCGCCGGCGAGGGCGACCACCGCGTGGAAGTCGTCCGAGGAGTGTTCGAGGTTCGGGGCGAAACCGGCGTACTCGCAGGCCAGGACGACCACGTCGTGGCAGGGGTTGCCGGGGTACGGGCCGATCCAGGCGTCCTTGGCCAGCTCGGCGACGGCCACCTGCTCCTGGCCGGCCAGCCGGTGCCCGACCGGGAGCACCGCGTCGAACGGCTCCGAGTAGAGGGGTACGCGGGTGAGCCGGCGGTCGTCCTCGCCCGGTGCGCCCCGGTACTCGACGGCGACGGCGACATCGACCTGGCGGTCCAGGACCATCGGGACGCTGGCGTCGCCCTCGGCGTCCTGGACGCGGACCTTGATGCCGGGAGCGGTCCGGCTCAGCGCGGCGATGGCGGGGGCGAGGACGAGCCCGATGCCGGTGGCGAACGCGGCGACGGTGACCGTACCGGCCTCGCCGGAGCCGTACGCGGCCAGCTCGGCCTCCGCCCGCTCCAGCTGGGCCAGCACCGCGTTGGTGTGGGTGAGCAGGATGTCGCCGGCCGGGGTGAGCCGGGCGCCGCGCGAGCCGCGTTCGACGAGCCGGTGGCCGGTCTCCTGCTCCAGCGCGGCGAGCTGCTGGGAGACGGCGGAGGGGGTCAGGTACAGCGCGGCGGCCGCGGCGGTCACCGTGCGGTGGTCCGCCACGGCCCGCAGAATGCGCAGCCGCCGGGCATCGATCATGCGCCCTATTGTCCCAGGTCGCGGAGGACGTCCGGAACGTCCTCCGCGACAGGTGCCGCTACTCCCCCAGCGCGGCGCGGGCGGCGACGAACGCGTCAACCGCGCGGTTCACGTCGTCCGTGGAGTGCGCCGCGGAGAGCTGGACGCGGATGCGGGCCGCGCCCTGGGGGACGACCGGGTACGAGAACCCGATCACGTACACACCGCGCTCCAGGAGCAGCTCCGCCATCCGGCCTGCCTTCGCCGCGTCCCCGATCATGACGGGGGCGATGGCGTGGTCGCCGGGCAGGATGTCGAAGCCCTCCTCGGTCATCCGGGTACGGAAGAGCGCGGTGTTGGCGTTGAGCCGCTCGCGCAGGTCGCCGGCGGACTCCAGCAGGTCGATGACCTTGAGGGAGGCGGCGGCGATGACCGGGGCGAGCGAGTTGGAGAAGAGGTACGGGCGCGAGCGCTGGCGCAGCAGGGCGACGATCTCGGCGCGGGCCGCGACGTAACCGCCGGAGGCGCCGCCGAGCGCCTTGCCGAGGGTGCCGGTGATGATGTCGACGCGGTCCATCACGTCGTGCAGCTCGGGCGTACCGCGGCCGCCGGCGCCGACGAAGCCCACGGCGTGCGAGTCGTCGACCATGACCATGGCGTCGTAGCGCTCGGCGAGGTCGCAGATCTCGCGCAGCGGGGCGACGTACCCGTCCATGGAGAAGACGCCGTCGGTGACGATCAGGCGGCGCCGGGCCCCGGACGCCTCCTTGAGCTGCGTCTCCAGGTCGGCCATGTCGCGGTTGGCGTAGCGGAAGCGCTTGGCCTTGGACAGGCGGATGCCGTCGATGATCGAGGCGTGGTTGAGGGCGTCGGAGATGACCGCGTCCTCGGGGCCGAGGATCGTCTCGAACACGCCGCCGTTGGCGTCGAAGCAGGAGGAGTAGAGGATCGTGTCCTCCTGGCCCAGGAAGGAGGAGAGCCGCTGCTCCAGCTCCTTGTGGACCTCCTGGGTGCCGCAGATGAAGCGGACCGAGGCCATGCCGTAGCCCCAGCGGTCGAGCGCCTCGTGCGCGGCGGCGATCACGTCGGGGTGGTCGGCGAGGCCCAGGTAGTTGTTGGCGCAGAAGTTGAGCACCTCGCCGGGGCGGCCCCCGGCCGTGACGGCCACGGTCGCGGACTGCGGGGTGCCGATGACGCGTTCGGGCTTGTGCAGGCCGGCGGCCTCGATCTCTTCGAGGGTGGTGCGCAGGCCGTCGCGTACGGAGTCGAACATGCCGGATTCCTTAGGGGGTGGGGACTGGTACGGACAGGGCTCAGGCGGTCCAGTCGAGGATGACCTTGCCGCCGAGTCCGCTCGCCGCGTCGTCGAAGGCCGCCTCGAAGTCGCGGTAGCCGTACCGGCCGGTGATCACGGGGGCGAGGTCGAGGCCGCCCTCCAGCAGGACGGACATGGCGTACCAGGTCTCGTACATCTCGCGGCCGTAGATGCCCTTGACCGTGATCATGGAGGTGACGATCCGGGCCCAGTCGACGGCGAACTCCTCGGAGGGCAGTCCGAGCATGGCGATCCGGCCGCCGTGCGTCATGTTCGCGATCATGTCGCGCATCGCCTCGGGGCGGCCGGACATCTCCAGGCCGATGTCGAAGCCCTCGCGCAGTCCCAGCTCCCGCTGACCGTCGGCGATGGTCCGCTCGGCGACGTTGAGCGCCAGGCTGACGCCGACCTTGCGGGCCAGGGCCAGGCGGGCCTCGCTGACGTCGGTGATCACGACGTTGCGGGCGCCGGCGTGCTTGGCGACTGCGGCGGCCATGATGCCGATGGGGCCGGCGCCGGTGATCAGGACGTCCTCGCCGACCAGCGGGAACGACAGCGCGGTGTGCACGGCGTTGCCGAACGGGTCGAAGATCGCGGCGATGTCGAGGTCGACGGGGACCCGGTGCACCCACACGTTGGACGCGGGCAGCGCCACGTACTCGGCGAAGGCGCCGTCGCGTCCGACGCCGAGGCCCAGCGTGGAGCGGCAGAGGTGGCGGCGGCCGGCCAGGCAGTTGCGGCACTTGCCGCACACCAGGTGGCCCTCACCGCTGACCAGGTCGCCGACGGCGATGTCGACGACGTCCGCGCCGATCGCGGCGACCTCGCCGACGAACTCGTGGCCGAGGACGAGCGGGGTGCTGATGGCCTGCTGCGCCCAGCCGTCGTAGTTGCGGATGTGCAGGTCCGTCCCGCAGATGCCGGTGCGCAGGACCTTGATCAGTACGTCCCCCGGGCCGGTCTCGGGCTCGGGGACGTCCATCAGCCAGAGTCCCGGCTCGGCCTTCTGCTTCACGAGTGCCTTCACGGCTGCGGCTCCCTGTACCTGGTGCGTTGTCGAGCTCCCCGGGCGGGGGGCATGCCTGAGGAAGCCTGCGGCCCGGGGAAGAATGAGAGGGACGGCATGACAGCGCGCTCGCACCGGCTGCCGCGCACCATCCTCCGCCGTCACGGAGAAATCTGCCGCACCCCGCGCCCCAGGTCCATCGAGGTTTTCTTAAGCGGGACCGCAGCTCCGCTTCACGCCGCGCCGTACGGGGGGCGGGGCCCCTTGCTCCGTTCGGTGGGCGGGCGGAGGACGCGACCGGGGGCGCGACCGAGGCGGAGGACGCGACCGGGGACGCGGGGCACCCCTCGTGGGGACGGGGCGGGCGCGACCGCGCTCGGCCGGTGCCGTCCACGACCGCCGGGTCCTGGTGCCGCCGGCCGGCGCCGGCTCGCCGCCTCGCGGGTGTCCCGCTCAGTCGCGCGGCCAGGGCCGGCCGTCGAGGCGCTCGATGTCACGGTTGAGCCGGGCGAGGTCGTCCGCGAAGCGGGCCGCCTCCTCCGGGGTCCAGTCGGCCAGAACCCGCCGGAGGCCCTCCCGGTTCTCCGTCCGGTCCTTGTCCAGCCGGCGCTCGCCCTCGTCCGTGATGACGAACTTCCGCGCGATCCCGCCGTCCGGGTCGGCGATGCGGTCGACGACACCGGCCCGGAGCATCGCGGCGGTCTGCCGGTTCAGCGTGGAGGCGTCCAGGCCGAAGGCCTCGCGCAGCTGGCCGATGGACATCGGCCCCTGGGCCCGGATGCGGCTGAGGAGGATGTACGCGCTCCGGTCGAGCCGCCCGTCGCCCCGCGAGGTGAGCAGACTCATGTGCCGGCCGAGCAGCATCGTCTCGAACTCGATCCGGTCCACAGGCATGTCCACACGCGGCTCCTTACGACTGCGGTGCGCCTCCCCCGCGGGGACGGCGACCTCTCTGTACAGATATACCACGGAATGTGTGCACGATGCACGCAATGTGTATAGTGCATAACAATCGGTCGGTCCACGCGTCACCGGCATCGCGGCCCCATGAGGACCGGCCGAAAAGGTTTGAGCGGCGACCACCACTCGAACCGGTTGTCCTGCCTCTTCGGGGCCCGGACAATCCGCTTTGCCGGGAACCGTCCGCGCCCCCGGCCGTAGACTCGCCGGATGGCGAAGTATTTCGACGTACACCCCGAAAACCCCCAGCAGCGCACCATCACCAACGTGGCAGAAAGCATCCGCTCCGGGTCGCTCGTCGCGTACCCGACGGACTCCTGCTACGCACTCGGGTGTCAGCTCGGCAGCCGGGACGGCCTGTCCCGCATCCGGGCGGTCCGCAACCTCGACGACCGCCACCACTTCACGCTGATGTGCCAGAACTTCGCCCAGCTCGGGCAGTTCGTGCACATCGACAACGACGTGTTCCGCACGGTCAAGGCGGCGACACCCGGTCAGTACACGTTCATCCTGCCGGCGACCAAGGAGGTGCCGCGCCAGCTGCTGCACCCGAAGAAGAAGACCGTCGGCGTCCGCATCCCGGACCACCCGGTCGTCCAGGCCCTCCTGGGCGAGCTGGGCGAACCGCTGCTCTCCAGCACCCTGCTCCTGCCCGACGAGGCCGAACCCCTGACCCAGGGCTGGGAGATCAAGGAGCGCCTCGACCACGAGGTGGACATCGTCATCGACTCCGGCGACTGCGGCACGGAGCCCACGACCGTCATCGACTTCTCCAACGGCGAGCTGGAGATCGTACGCCGGGGAGCCGGCGACACGTCGCGGTTCGAGTAACCGGGCGGACGGACCGGGCCGAAGCGCCCGGCCCACGCTCCCCCGCCCGCGGTCCCGCGACGCTCCGGTCGACCGGACGGGGGATGTGGTGGTGCCGCGGGCGTGGTGACGACGTGTACCGGCCCCGGACTCACCGGCGGGACGCCCCTGAGCCGGAGCCGGTACGCGTGCCTTTCCGCTCATGCCCGGGTCACGGACCGACGCGGTGTCAGCAGTCGGCCCTCACCAGGTCCAGGTCGACCGTGGTCGTCCGCCGCCCGGACACCCTCGCCTCCTTCCCCTGCGTCTGGTAGCCGTCCTTGGCGGCGATCACCGTCAGCGGGTTGTTGCGTCCGTCGATCCACTGGGCGTACGCCCCGTCGGCCTTCGTGACGAACGTCCAGGCGGCGTCCGACGCGTCGACCGCGACCGTGGCCCCGCCCAGCGGGGCCCTGGACGCGTCGCACGCGACACCGCGCACGACTCCGGTCAGCTTGCCCCAGGACTTCGGCGGCGTGACGGTCATCACCACCCCTACCGGTGCCTGGGCGTACGGAGTGTCCTCCCGGATCGACACCGCGCTGCTGTACACGCCCGGCTGCTCGACCTGCGCACCGACGGTCACCTCGACCGTGACCGAATCGCCCGGTGCCAGGGTGGTGCGGTCGTGGTCGACCGACATCCAGTCGATGTCCGTCGCGCCGGAGGCGCAGTCGCCGAAACCGGGCAGCATCTCGCTCTCCGGGAGGGCGTTGCTGCCGCCGGTCGCGCCGCCGATCTTGTAGAAGCCGCACGCGGCGCCTCCCCGGTAACGGGCGGTGTTGGCGTTGGGCAGCGGGCGCCAGGTGTCCGTGGCCCTGTCGTACGCGAAGCCGGCGTTCGACACCGCTCCGGCGTGCACACCGGCGGCCACGACCAGCTCGCCGTCGGCCACCGCGTAGCTCGACGCCCAGATCGGGGCCGGGGCGTCGGCGAGCCGGCTCCAGGAGTCGGAGGCCGGGTCGTAGGCGTACGTCCGGTCGGTCGCGGCCTCGCCGCTGTTGCCGCCGGTGCAGACGACCTTGCCGTCCAGGGCCCCGCAGGCGGCGAACGCCACCGACACCGGGTAGTCGGCCAGTCTGTGCCAGGTGTCGGTGCCCGGATCGTAGGACACCACGCTGTTCGACGTGGGTGTGCACGAGCCGGTGGTGCAGCCGCCCACCGCGTACAGCTTCCCGTCGAGCACCGCCTGGCCGGCCGCCGACCGCGGCAGCGGATTGCCGGCGCCGGGGGACCACTTGTCCGCGGCCGGATCGTAGGTCCAGGTGTTGGCCTGCGGGCCGTTGGAGCCCCAGCCGGACGCGGCCACGATCTCGCCGTTGACGACCCCGACCGTCATCGCGGAGCGCGCGGCGGGCAGCGGCGCCGCCTCGGTCCAGGCCAGGGTGGCCGGGTCGTACGACCAGACTTCGGCCGTCATGCCGCTGCCCGTGTTGCCGCCGACCGAGTAGATCTTCCCGTCCAGCGTCACGACCCGGTTGTCCATGATGGTGTGCGGATAGTTCGTGACCGTGGTCCACGGGTCGCTGGTCGGTCCGTCGGCCGTGGCGACCTTCTTGCTCTCCGGGGCCGCGGCCAGCGACACCGGTACGTCCAGCCGTTGTTCCGGGGCGCCCGTGTCCGTCTCGGTCTGCTGCCGGCTCCGGGTCCCCCCGTCGGCCTTCTGCATCACGAACCCCGAGCCGCTCTCGCCGAAGCGCACCTCGGCCGGCGCGGTGCCGGTGTTGGTGACGTCGATGGTGCGGGTGGCGGTGCGGTCCCCCAGTTCCAGGGTCGCCGCCACCTCACCCGGTGCCACCGTCAGCCGGCCGGCCTTCAGGGTGAAGTCGGTCTCCGTCACGCCGCCGACATCGACCTTCCTGGTGAGCGTGGAGTAGTTGTCCGCCGAAGCGGTCGCGTCCTGCCCGCCGGAGGTCTTGTCGAACATCCAGTAGAACCCGTCGGCCAGCCGCGGGTCGTCGGGCGTGGCCACCGTCTTCACCGTCGCCCCGGCCGCCGTCACCTCGGCGCCGACGACTCCGGCGCCGGTGTTGGCGTCATCGACGTTGCCGACGAGGTAGCCGCCGCCTTCGACGGGGTCACAGCTCCGACTGCCCACGAACACGTTGTCCAGCTGCCAGAACCAGTCGAAGTTCGCCTTGTAGTAGTGGAAGCGCACGCGGACGTCGCTGTGGCCCGCCGCCTGCGGGATGGGGATCGAGGTGAAGCGGGGGCCGCGTACGTCGGCGGTCTGCCGCAGCACATTGGTCCAGGTGGTCCCGCCGTCGAGGCTCAGGTCCACGTCCGCGAGCTCGGACTGGTAGTTGTTGTAGTCCTGGTTGAACCCGATGACGGGCTCCTGGATCCCGGTCAGGTCCATCACCGGCATGACCAGCGAGGTGTCCTGCTTGGCCTCGTAGTCGTAGTAGTCGCTGTCGACCATGGCGAACTTGCCGTCGCCGCCGGTGTGGTTGCCGCGCTTGAACGGGTCCTCGAACGTCCACACGCCGCCGGAGTGGATGTGGTCGACGATCGACCAGCCCGCGGGCAGCGCCCCGTCGTTGAAGTCCGCGTGGACTCCCTCGTACGCGTACCGGTATCCGTTGGCGACGGAGCACCGGCCCACGTCGATCCTGGCGTCGACGTCGCGCGTCACGTCGTCGGCACCCAGGGCGACCACCTCGGTCGCGGTCTCGTAACCCGGGTAGACCGGCTGGAACGTGAGCTCGTACGAGGTCCCTTCCGGCAGGGTGATCGCGTACTTCCCGGTCACGGGGTCGGTGTAGTACACCGCGTCCGGCGCGCCGGCCACGGTGATCTTCGTGTAGAGCGGCCAGCCCTGCCCGGAGCCGTCGGTGACCCGTCCGCCGACCACGGAGGAGTCGTACGCGGTGAGCGCGAACGGCTGTCGCGGCGTGGCCCCCTCATCGACCTGGACGGTGGCGGTCCGCGTCCGGTATCCGAAGGCCGACGCGGTCAACTCGTATGTGCCGACAGGTACTTCGATCCGGTAGTCGCCCGAGCCGTCAACGCCGAGCGTCCGGTCCACGGAGGTGCCGACCACGCGTACCGTCGCGCCGCGCACCGGGTCGCCGGTGGCCTCGTCGGTGATGTCCCCGGACAGCACACCCGTCGGCCCGGGGTCACCCGCACGCACCAGTGCCAGCGCGTCCAGCCTGCCCTCGCCGTAGACGTTGTTGTCGTCGGCGGTACCGCCGCACTGCGGGTCCGCGGTGTCGACGGCGGTGTCGTCCAGCAGGTCCCTGGTCTTCTCGATGTCACCGACGAGCGCCGGCTCGGCGGACCAGAGCAGCGCGATCGCACCGGCGACGTGGGGCGCCGCCATCGAGGTTCCCGAGGCGGTGCCGTAGGCCGAGCCGGGAATCGACGAGCGCACGTTCACTCCGGGCGCCGATATGTCCGGCTTCACCTTGCCGTCCTGCCCGCCGCCGCGGGACGAGAACGACGCGATCGTGTCGGTGGAGTCGTAGGCGCCGACCGAGTAGTTGACCGTCCGGCTGCCCGGCGACCCCGAGGACCGGCAGTTCGGGCCGCTGTTGCCGTTCGACCAGACTCCGAAGATGCCCGACGCGCTCCAGGCCGCGGAGATGTCCTCCATGAACGGGTCGCTCGACGGGACCTGGCTGCCCCACGAGTTGTTGATGATGTTCGGCCGCTTCGACGGGTCGGCGTCCGAGCCGTCCGTCCGCGTCGGCGCCAGCATCCACTCCCCGGAGGCGACCAGCTCCGCGTCCGTACAGGTGGCGCAGCCGTTGGCGGTGATCCACTTGGCGCCGGGCGCCGCGCCGATCCGGTTCTCCCCGCCGTCCGAGCCGACCATCGTGCCCATGGTGTGCGTGCCGTGCCCGTTGGTGTCGCAGGGCACACCGCCGGCGCAGTGGCGCGAGGCGTCGAACCAGTTGTAGTCGTGGGAGAACGTGCCGTCGCCGTTGTTCCCCCGGTACCGGCCGACCAGTGCCGGATGGTCGTACTGCACGCCCGAGTCGATGCTCGCGATGACGATCCCGTCACCGTCCACGCCGAGTTCCGACCACACCTTGTCGGCGCCGATGTTCGACAGGCCCCACTCGACGGACTGCGTGGCGTCGCCGGCCGCCTTCACCGGCTCGGCCTTCCCGTACGTCTGCGACGGCCACAGCTGGTCCACCCCGGCCTCGGCGGCGAGGGAGACCGCCAACTGCCGCGGTCCGTCCTCGACGTACACGGCGTTCGTCGCCCAGAACGACCGGTAGTCGACGCCGGCCTTCTCCAGTGCGGCGATCACCTTGCCCTGCGAGCCGGCCGCCGTCGCCCGGAGCCGCTTGACGACGTCGGCGCCTCGCCGGTCCCAGTCGCCGTCGCGCACCTTCGAGAGATCGGCCCGGGCGTCGAAGCGCACCCAGAAGTCCGCCTTGCCGTCCTTCTCCAGTTCGGCCGACAGGCCGGGACGGATCTTGTCCTTGGCCGGTACGGCCTGCGCCGCGGGTGCGGCGCCCAGGCCGGCCGCCGCGACGACCATCCCCAGGAGGACGCCGACGACCGCACGTCCCCGCCCCCGTCTCCCGCGCCTCGGTGTCACGGGCATCGGACGCCCCCGTCCCGCCGCGGGGCCGTCCGGGGCGTGGCCGCACCGGGCCGTCTGTCAGGCATCATGAGTCCTCCACGGACGAGAAGCGCGTGAGTTCCGGGCAGGTCCGCCGCCGGCGCGGGGAACGGCGGGGTCAGCATCCGACCCTGGCCAGGTCGAAGTCGGCCGTGGTCAGCGAGCGGCCCTTGATCCGGGCCTCCCGCCCCTGGGGCCGGTAGCCGTCCTTCGAGGCGTAGACGTCGAAGGGGTTGTCGCGTCCGTCGATCCAGCGGGCGTACGTTCCGTCGGTTCCGGTGGTGAACGTCCAGGTCGTACGGGTCGAGTGGACCGTGACCATGGCCCCCGGAAGCGGTGCCGTGGTCGCGTCGCAGGCCACGCCGTTCACCCTCCCGACGAGCTTGCCCCAGGACCTCGGCGGGGTGACGGTCATCGTCACCGGCACCGGCCGGGGCGCGGCATAGGGGGTGTTCTCGCGGATCCGCACCGAGCCGCTGTACGTGCCCGGCTGGTCGACACGCGCGTCCATGGTCACCAGCACCATCAGCGACTCGCCGGGGGCCAGGGTGGCCCGGGTGCTGTCCAGCGACATCCACTCGGCGTCCAGCTCGCCGGTGTCGCAGTCGCCGAAGCCGGGGAGCGTCTCGCTCACCGGGCCGGCGTTGAACCCGCCCGTCGACCCGCCGATCTTGTAGAAGCCGCACGCGGCGCCGCCGCGGTAGCGGGCGGCGCCGGCGTTCGGCAGCGCGTGCCAGGTGCCGGTGCCGGGGTCGTAGGCGTGGGTGGCGTTGGAGAGGGTGCCGTCCTGTACGCCGGACGCGACGACCAGTTCGCCGCCCGCCACCGCGTGGCTCGCGCCCCAGACGGACGTCGGGGCGTCGGCGACACGGCTCCACGTACCGGAGTCCGGGTCGTAGGCGTACGTCCGGTTGGTCGCGGTCGTGCCGTCGTTGCCGCCGGTGCACACCACCTGGCCGTCCAGCGCCCCGCAGGAGGGGAAGGCCACGGCCAGCGGGTAGTCGGCGAGGGTCTCCCAGGTGTCCGTCTCGAGGTCGTAGGCGACGACACTGCCCGACGTGGGTGTGCAGTCGGCGGTCGTGCAGCCGCCGACCGCGTAGAGCCTGCCGTCGAGCACCGCCTGACCGGCCGCCGCGCGCGGCACCGGATTCCCGGAGGCGGCGGTCCACCGGTCCTCCAGCGGTTCGTACACCCAGGTCGAGGCGCTCGGCCCGGTCGCCCCCCAGCCGGACGCGGCGACGATCCGGCCGTCCACCACGCCGACGGTCATCCCGGCGCGGGTGTCAGGCAGCGGCGTCGCTCGTGTCCATGCCAGGGTGGCCGGGTCGTACGCCCACATGTTCGCGGTTCTGCTGCCGTTGCCGGTGCTGCCGCCGACGGAGTAGATCTTCCCATCCACCGTCACGACCCGGTTGTCCATGATGTTCTGCGGGTAGTTCGCGATGCCGGTCCACGGGTCCGCGCTCGGCCCGTCCGTCACCGTGGCCCCGTCGGCGTTCCCGGTGGCCGCCAGCGACACCGGCACGTCCAGCCGCTGGAGCGGCGCACCCTCGGCGGTCTCGATCCCCTGCCGGGTCAGGGTCTCCCCGTCGGCCCGGCGCATCACGAATCCGTCGCGCCCCTCACCGAGCCGCACCTGGGCGGGCGCCGTGCCGGTGTTGGTGACGGTGAGCGGACGGGTCTCGCTCCGCTCCCCGAGCTCGGTCTGCGCGGCGACCTCGGACGGTGTCACGTCCAGCCGGCCGGCTGTCGCCCGGAAGTCGGCCCGGGTCACGCCGCTGACGTCGGTCTGCCGGGTGGCCGGGACGTAGCCGTCCGCCGTCGCGGTCACGTCCTGCGTGCCGGTCCTCTCGGTGAACATCCAGTAGAACCCGTCGGCCAGGGCCGGGTCGTCGGGCGTCGGCGCGGTCTTCACCGACGCCTCGCCCGCCGCGACCAGCGCTCTGTCGAGGCCGAGGCCTGTGTTGGCGTCGGTGACGTTGCCGGTCAGATAGGCACCGCCCGGCTTCGGGTCGCAGGTGCGCCCGCCGATGGCGACGTTGTCGAGCTGCCACCAGCCGTCGAAGTTGGCGTTGTAGTAGTGGAACCGCACCTGGGCCTGCGAGGCGCCGACCGCTTGGGGGATCGGGATCGTGGTGAAGCGCGGCCCGCGTACGTTGCCGGTCTGCCGCAGCACGTTCGTCCAGGTCCGACCGGCGTCGAGGCTGAGGTCGACGTCGGCGATCTCGCCCGAGCGGTAGTAGAAGTCCTGGTTGAACACGATGACCGGGTTCTCGAACGCGGCCATGTCCGTCACGGCGGTGGTCAGGACGGTGTCCTGCCGGTTGCCCGTCCCGTAGAAGTTGCTGTCGGCGGTCGCGAACCTGCCTTCGCCGCCGCTGCGGTTGCCGCGTTTGAGGGAGTCGTCGAACCGCCACACCCCGCCGTCGCCGTGCAGGTCGGTGACCGTCCAGCCCGCGGGCAGGACCCCGTCGTCGAAGGAGGCGGTGTACGTGTAGCGGTAGCCGTTCGCGGTGCAGGTACTCGCGTCGACCGGGACGCCGATGTCCTGGGCGACGTCGCCGGCACCCAGATCGACGACGCGGGTGACCGCCTCGTAACCGGGGTAGGCCGGCTCGTACTTCAGCTCGTACGAAGCTCCCCGGGGCAGGGCGATCTCATACCGCCCGGTCACCGGGTCGGTGTAGAACTCCCCGCCCGGCCCGCCGGTCACGGTGATCTTCGTGTACAGCGGCCAGCCCTGCCCGGACCCGTCGCTCACCTTCCCGGTCACCACCGAGGTGTCCGGGGCGGCCGGCCCGTCCGCAGGGGAGGCCGAGGCCCGCACCGTCCGCTCGGACGCTTGCGCTGCGGGCCCGGCCACGCCGAGCGCGGCAACCACCGCCGCAGCCACCGCCCCGACCACCGCGGCCCTGGCGGACCGTCTCCATCTCCGCGCCCTCACCCTCGGGCTCCAGGGCGGACCGGCAACGCGGTCGCCTTGGTCGTATCCGGGTGTCTGCCAGACATCATGAGCCTCCACGGTTCACTGCCGACAAGCTACGAGCGCCCCACACTCTGCAGTTGTTCATGCACTGTCAACATGCCCATTCATGCGGGGAGTTGACGAAATTCCGTGGTGTATCGGACACGCGTCGTCCCCTCGCCCACGTGCGCCGGCGAATCACGGGGTGGGCCGCGCGCAGGCCGGAGTGGCGCAGGCGACGCCGTCGCGAGCGCTCACAGGCCGGTGCCCGGCCAGGCCCCACTGGCGAAAAGTGGCCCCCGGCGGCCGGCGTGGCGAGACTGCGACATGACGCACATTCGTCATCCCACCGGGTCGTCGGGGAACCGATGGCGACACGTCCACGGCCCGGCCGGCCCGTCCTCCGGGCCGGGCCGGTGGCCGGAGCGCCCCGGGCCGGCGTCGAGTCCGCGGACCGGGTCCGCGAAGGTCTCCGGGGCAGTGCTCAGCCCGGCATTTCCGAGCCGGATCAGAATGGAACCCACCATGCGGACGGCAATGATCAACTGCTGTCCGGACTTCGGCAGCGCCGAGGAGGTGGTCATGAATCCCTTCGGACGCGGCCGGGAAACGGCGGCCGAGAAGGGACCCTAGGCAATGGCCACACCGCCGCCAACCACTCTTCGGCCGGGAAAATCCGCCGTTCCGCAGGCTCCGAGTTGATGGAACGTCAAGAGGCCATCGGGGGAACGGTGTTGATCCCGGAGAACTCGGCCGCCCCTGGGCCCCGGTGCGTCCGCCCGCCCCGCGCCAGGGTCGGTCCTTGATAGCGTCGCCCCAGCGACCGCGGAGCACTCCCCGCCGGGGTCGCCGCTCTGCCGGGACGGCGCTGCCACCGCGTGAGCGGGTGCGAGTGGCAGGGGATCTTCACGGCAGGGACGAAGAGAGCCGACGCATGAGCCTCGCGCAGTTGCACTACACCTCCGCGGTGGACGGGGACGGAACCGGCGAGGACGGACCGATAGCCGCCCGGTTCACGGCGGTTGACGCCTCGGTACCCGCGTCCGTGCTGACCGAGGCGGGACCGCTGCTGGCGTACGAGGCGCCGCACGGCACCCCGGACCGGCTCCCGGACACCGCGCTGCGGGCCCTGCCCGAGGCGCTCAGTTTCAGCCTGCTGTCCGACGGCAGCCGGCTGCTGGCCCGGACCGTCGCGGTGCGCTCCGCCCGGTCGTCCGCCGTACGCTTCCACGCGCACGCGGTCCATCTGCCCTCCGGCACCCGACTGCCGGAGGGGACGCTGCCGCTCACCGCCTGCCGGTCCGCCCGCTGGGCCTCCGCCACACCGGACCGGCCGCTGCCCGACCCGGTCACCACGCTGACCGCCGCGACCGGACACGAGGCCCGCGAGCGGGAGGCGCTCAACGACTTCGCCGTCTCGCGCGGCCCCTGGCTCGCCGGGGTGCTCTCCGATCTGCGCCGGCTCCACGGCCCGAAGGCGCCGGAGCGGGTCGTACTCGTCGAGCGGCAGAGCGCGGATGTCGCCCGGTGGATCGCGCTGGCCGGGCTCGCCCTGCCGGACGGGCTCGCCGAGCGTCTGACCTTCACCACCTACACCCGCCGCCCGCGCGACGCGGCGCAGCGCGTCGTGGGCGTCCTGCCCGAGGACGCCGAGGATCTGGCGGACTCCGGACTGTGCGTGCACGTGTGCGGCGGTCCGCGCCCGGAGGGGCCGGTGGGCGACGTCTGGGCCGAGACGGCGGCCCGGATCTGGCGCGGCCGGGCGCCGGAGCTGTTCCGGGAGGCGGCCGCGCTGCCCGGGGAGCCGTTCGCGGCGGGGCCGCTGGCGGTGACGGCCCTGTGCGCCGGCATACCGCTCGGGACCGAGGAGCGTGCGGCGGCGGCCGACTGGGCCGCCGAGCGGCCGTAC
This sequence comes from Streptomyces sp. NPDC019224, assembly GCF_040632605.1. Taxonomy (NCBI): domain Bacteria; kingdom Bacillati; phylum Actinomycetota; class Actinomycetes; order Kitasatosporales; family Streptomycetaceae; genus Streptomyces; species Streptomyces sp. NPDC019224. The sequence goes on from NZ_JBEYCF010000011.1 coordinate 138,427, forward strand.
GCGCTGGACGGGAAGCGGACCCGGCAGCTGGTCGAGGCGCTGACCGCGGCCGGGGTCGACGACCGCTCCGGGGCCGAATTCGACGCCGCCGGGCGGTTGTTCGCCGCGCTCGACGGCCGCTCCCCCGCCACCGCCACCGCCCCGCTCGCCGCGATGCTCGTGACGGAGGCGGTGCGCGGCGGCAACGGTTCCCTGGAGCTGCCGGGCCGTACCGCCTTCGGCGGGCCCGAGGGCGCGGCCGTCGCCGAGGCCCTCGGGCCGGAGATCCGGTCCGAGCTGGGCGGCGCGGGCGTCGGCCTGGACGTGGCCCGTACGGTGCAGCTCCTGCGGGTGGCCCGGCTGCTCGGGGTGGACTGCGCGGAGCTGCTGCCGTCGGTCGTGGACCGGTTGGCGCCCGCGCTGCTGACGGGCGGTGCGGAGGGCGCCCCGGACTGGGCGCCGGCGCTGCTGGAGCTGATGGACGAGCAGTTCGACGTCCGTACCGCCCTGCTCGGCGCGCTCGACCGGATCGCGCCGGACGGCCCGGCCGGGGTGGAACGGCTGCTGAGCCGGGTGCCGCTGCCCTTCACCGGTACGCAGGCGCTGCCGCATCTGCGGATGTGCGCCGGGGCGCCGGAGGCCAAGTCCGGCTGCGGCGACGACCGGGTGGCGGCGTTGCAGCGGATTCTGCGGGCCGGCGGGGTGTCCCCGTTCGCGGAGCCGCTGGTGCTGCGGACGGCCGTGGGCCTCGTGTGGGGCGAGGACGCCCCGACGGCCGCCGAGGCGCGGCTGCTGCTGGAGGCGGCGACCTCCGACGCGCACCGGGCGGCCGGCACCTGGGCGCGCCTGGTGGCCGCCGCGCTCGCCGCCGGCGCCGACGAGGCACAGGCCCCGGAGCTGGCCCACGACCTGCTGCGCGGCTTCCCGCGGGAGACCGGGGGCCGGGTGCGCGCCGCCCTCCTGCTCCTGGAGTTCGCCCGTGAGGTGCGCTCGGGGGCGGCGGAGCCCGACTGGGCCGACCGGGTGCGGGCGCTGCGTGCGGAGGCCGAGCCCGTGGAGCCGGGCGTGCTCGGGCAGGCGTGCGACGCGGTGGCCGGGCGGCTGCTGGCGCCGGAGCGGCCCGACGCGGAGCTGTACGCCGTCGTGCACAGCGGTGACGCGGACCTGATCGCCGCCTACGAGCGGGCGGCGCGCGGTGACGGCGTCCGGGCCCGGCTGGCGGCCGATCCCGGCTACGCCGCGGACTGCTTCACGGTCTGGACGGCCCATCCGCACGCCGGTCCCGCCTGGAGCGCGGCCGCTGCCGGGCTGCTTGAGGAGGTGCTGCGCCCCGTGGTGCGGAGGCTTCCCGCCGACCGGGTCGCGGCGGTCGAGGAGGCGGTCGGCCGCTCGGGCAGCAGCGGCCGGGCGGACGCCTTCCGCGACTGGCACCGCCGGGAGCGCCGCACCCTGGGCCGCCTGGGCCGCCGCCTCGCGGGGCGGGTACGACGGGGCTGAGCGGGCCCGGCCGGCGCCCGCGCGTCACGAGGCCCCCGCACCGCCGGGTACCGTTGAAGGCACCGATCTCGTGCGCCCTCCTGGCGGGCTGCGTGAACCCCAGGAGGAGCAGCACATGACGACGAACCGCGGCCGCAAGGACGTCATCCGCGACCGGATGGCGGCAACCGGCGAGTCGTACAACGTGGCCGCCCGCAATCTCAAGGCGATGAAGGACATGGGCGCCACGCGCGAGGCGGTGCTCACCCAGCGCTGGCAGCCGGCCGGTTCGCTGGACGTGCCCTGCCCCTGCGGCGGCACCTGCGAGCCGGGTGAGCGGTGCGGGCGCTGCCACGCGCTGCACCGGCACGTGGCGCGCTACCCGGGCAGCACCACCGAGGTGGAGACGTGGGTGGACCGCTACGAGTGCCTGGGCTGCCCGGCCTCGTACACCCTGACCGTCGTCCTGCCGGGCCGCCCCTGGGGCGTCGCGGAGACGGTGGTCCGGGGCGGCGCGGCGGAGACGGTCGTGCGCGCCCGGGTGTTCCCGGGCGTCGCGCACCCGCTGCTGCGGCAGGAGGAGCCGTACGAGGACTGACGCGGTGCGCCGGTCCCCGCACGGGGACGGTCAGGCGTCCGGGGTCAGCCGCAGGGAGATCGAGTTGATGCAGTACCGCTGGTCCGTGGGGGTCGGGTAGCCCTCGCCCTCGAAGACATGGCCCAGGTGGGAGCCGCAGCGGGCGCAGCGGACCTCGGTGCGGACCATGCCGTGGCTGCGGTCCTGGATCAGTTCGACCGCGTCGGTGTCCTTCGGGTCGTAGAAGGACGGCCAGCCGCAGTGCGACTCGAACTTGGTGTCGGAGCGGAACAGCTCCGCGCCGCAGGCCCGGCAGGAGTAGACGCCCTCGGTCCTGGTGTCCGTGTACTCACCGACGAACGCGGGCTCGGTGCCGGCCTTGCGCAGCACCGCGTACTCGGCGGGGGTGAGTTCCTCCCGCCACTGTTCGTCCGGTTTCTCGACGTCGTACGGCACGGTGGCTCCTTCAGCTCGACAGGTGGTCCAGGATCCGCGGGCCGAGGTCGGTGACATCGCCCGCTCCCATGGTGAGAACGAGGTCGCCGGGCTTCGCCATTCCCGCGATGACCTCGGGGACCCGCGCCTTGTCGTGGACGGCGGTGACGTCCGCGCCGGCGGCCGTCGCGGCGTCGGTGATCAGGGCGCTGGTGACGCCGGGGACCGGGTCCTCGCGGGCCGGGTAGATGTCCAGGACCACGGAGGCGTCGGCGAGCGCGAGGGCCTGGCCCATCTCGGTGCCGAGCTCCTGGGTGCGGGAGAACAGGTGGGGCTGGAAGACGACGAGGAGGCGGGCGTCGGAGGCGGCGCCGCGCATGGCCTCCAGGTCGGCGGTCATCTCGGTGGGGTGGTGGGCGTAGCTGTCGATGACCTGGACGCCGGCCGCCTCGCCCTTGAGCTGGAGGCGGCGCTTGACCCCGGTGTACTTGCCGAGGGCGGAGGCGAGGTTGTGGGCGGGGATGCCGAGGGCGATGCCCGAGGCGAGGGCGGCCACCGCGTTGAGCGCGTAGTGGCGGCCGGGGACGGAGACGGTGAAGGTGAGGAACTTCCCGCCCAGGATCACCGTGACCTCGCTGGTCAGACCGCGCGGGGTGATCTTGTGGACGCGTACGTCGGCGGTCGCGGCCTCGCCGTAGGTGACGACGGTGAGCGCGGGCAGCGCCTCGCGGACCCGGCGGGTCAGCTCGACGGCGCCGGACTGGTCGGCGGAGACGACGAGCGTGCCGGCGGGGACGATCTTGCCGGCGAAGGCCTCGAAGGACTCGTAGATCTCGTCCATCGAGGCGTAGTTCGCGTGGTGGTCCAGCTCGACGTTGAGGACGATCGCCACGTCGGGGTCGTACTTCTGGAAGCTGCGGTCGCTTTCGTCGGCCTCGGCGACGAAGATGTCGCCCTCGCCGTGCGTGGCGTTGGTGCCGGGGCCCGCCAGGTCGCCGCCGATGGCGTACGAGGGGTCGAGGTCCAGCTCGCTCAGGGCGACGGCCAGCATCGAGGTGGTGGTGGTCTTGCCGTGGGTGCCCGCCACCGCGATGGAGCGCAGCCCGCCCATCAGGGACGCCAGGGCGTCGGAGCGGTGCACGACGGGGACCGACAGCTCCCCGGCGCGCACCAGCTCCGGGTTGTCGGCGCGGATGGCGCTGGAGACGACCACGCAGGTGGCGTCGTCGGCCAGGTGCGCGGCGGCGTGCCCGATGTGGACGGTCGCCCCCAGCGCGCGCAGCGCGTCGGCCGTCGGGGACTCCTTGGCGTCGCTGCCCGCGACCTTCGCGCCGCGCTGGGCGAGGATCTTGGCGATGCCCGACATTCCGGCGCCGCCGATGCCGATGAAGTGCGGCCGTTCCATGGCGGCAGGAATACCGGGTGCCATACGTGTCTCTCCCAGGGTGTGTACGGGTAAGGGGCTCCCAGCCTATTCGCTGTGCGCGAAGAGCTTGAGCACCGGGACGCCGACCTTGTGCCGGGCCCGGGAGGCCCAGTCGCGGTGGAAGAACTCCTCGACGTAGTGGGGCGCGGTCAGCACGATGACCTCGTCGGCCCCCGACTCCTCGACCACCGAGGTGAGCTTGTCCAGGGGGTGGTTGTCGATCACCTGTCCGACGGCTTCGGAGCCCGCCTGGTGCAGGGCCTCCAGGGAGACCTGGAGGGCGAGTTCGGCCGACTTCCTGGCGTCCTTGCCCTCGGGCACCTCGCTCTCGCGGGCCGCTTCCTTCAGTTCGCCCATCGCCAGGTCGTCGATGGCCCGCAGCAGTACGTCCGCCTGGTCGCCGCGCGGCTGCATGAGGACGACGAAGGAGGTCCGCTCCTCCCCGTGCAGGGTGGTGACGAACTCGATGTCCCCGGACGTGAGGGCCTTCTCGATCATCAAAACGCTGGTGAACACCACAGAGCCCTTCTCTTCAGCGGCCGTCGCGGTCGCTGCCGAAACCATCCTTCCCCGCGCTCGCACGGGGTCTGCGAGATCCATTCTGCCCATGGAACGCTAACCGGAACGTAATATTCCGCTTATTGCCGCCCATGGCGGCGGCACGGGGGCACCGCCCGGCGCCCCGCCCGCGCGTCAGCTCCGGCGGTACCGGGAGAAGAGGAACCCGTCCTCCTCCAGCAGCGAGTCCAGGGCGAATCGTTTCGGCACTGCCACCGCGGGGCCGCCCGCGATCCGCTGGGCGTCCCCGGCCGTGAGCAGGGGCGCGACGGTCAGGCACAGCTCGTCCAGCACGTCCTCGGCCACGAACTGGCCGAGCAGCCGGGGCCCGCCCTCCGTCAGCATCCGCCGCAGCCCGCGGTCGGCCAGCTCCCGCACGGCGCGGGCGGGATCGACCCGCGAGCCCTCCCCCGCGATCACCACCTCGGCACCCGCCTCACGGGCCGTCGCGATCCGGTCCGGGGGCGCGCCCGCCCCGGTCAGTACGAGCGTCGGGACCAGCGGCGAGACGAAGAGCGGAAGCGAGAAGTCCAGGTCCAGGCTGCCGCTGACCACGGCGACGGCCGGCGCGGGGGTCTGCCCGGCCGCCGCCCGCCGCGCCGCGAACGCGTCCCGGGCCCTGGCCGGCCGGTAGCCCTCCTGACGTACGGTCTGGGCGCCCGCGATCACCACGTCGGCCAGGCCGCGCAGGGTGCCGAAGATCCGCATGTCGCTCTCGCCGGAGATCGGCTGCGAGCGGCCGTCGTGCTGGGCGGCCCCGTCGAGGGTCGACACCATGTTGGCGCGCAGCCAGGGGCCGTCCGTCTCGGGGTAGGCGTAGGCGTCGGCGAGGTCGTCCGGGCTCCAGTCGCCCGGCGCGTGGGCCGCTGTCAGGTCGGTCACAGGGAACAGGCGTCGCATGTCCGGCAGTCTGGCACGGGTCCTCACGGCCTCGCCCGCGATGGTCAGCGGCGTCGCGGCGCCCGGGGGCCTCCGCCTCAGGCGTTGTCGTCGGTCGGGACGGCTCCGCCATCACTCCCTCCTCCGCCTTGGATTCGAGGGCCCCTGGCGCCGCTCCTTCTCCCGCCGACCATCGCGGGTGAGGCCGTAAGCTTGGCGGTTGTGTCGTCCTCCCACGCCGTGCCGGGGTCCAGCCCCATAGCCGAAACGGCCCCGCTGTCCCTGTGCGCCCGCGAGCCGCACGTCCCCGCCGACCGCCTGGTCGCCGAGATGGTGCCGCCGCCGCGCTTCGACTCGGTGCGTTTCGATACGTACGTCCCCGACCCGAACCAGCCGAGCCAGACCGAGGCGGTCCGGGTGCTGAGCGACTTCGCCGCCGGGCTCGGGGGAGCACACGCCTCGGGGGCCGGCAGATCGCGGAGCTCCTCCCTCGAGGGGTGGCGGCGGCTGACGGGCGGGCGGTTCGGCCGCAAGGCGGCGGCGCGGCCCTCCGGCCCGCGCGGGGTCTACCTCGACGGCGGCTACGGGGTGGGCAAGACCCATCTGCTCGCCTCCCTCTGGCACGCCACCCCGGCCGCGCCCTCGCTGAAGGCTTTCGGCACGTTCGTCGAGCTGACGAACCTGGTGGGCGCGCTCGGCTTCCAGCAGACCGTGCGGACCCTGAGCGGGCACCGGCTGCTGTGCATCGACGAATTCGAACTCGACGACCCGGGCGACACCGTGCTGGTGTCCTCGCTGCTCAGCCGGCTCGTCGAGGAGGGCGTCGCGCTGGCCGCGACCTCCAACACGCTGCCCGGCAAGCTCGGCGAGGGCCGGTTCGCCGCCGCCGACTTCCTGCGCGAGATCCAGGGGCTCTCGGCGCACTTCCGCCCGCTGCGCATCGACGGCGAGGACTACCGCCACCGCGGCCTGCCCGAGGCCCCGCCGCCGTTCACGGACGAGCAGGTCACCAGGGCCGCGTACGCCGCGCCGGGCGCCGCCCTGGACGACTTCCCCGCGCTCCTCGACCACTTGGCCCGCGTCCACCCCAGCCGGTACGGGGCGCTGACGGACGGGGTGCGGGCGGTCTGCCTGACCGATGTGCGGCCGGTGCCCGACCAGTCGACCGCGCTGCGGCTCGTGGTGCTCGCGGACCGGCTGTACGACCGGGAGGTGCCGGTCCTCGCGTCCGGGCTGCCGTTCGACAGGCTGTTCAGTGAGGAGATGCTGAACGGCGGGTACCGGAAGAAGTACTTCCGGGCGATCTCCCGGCTCACGGCGCTGGCGCGTGACGCGAAGGGGCTGGTGGCGCAGTAGGTTCTGGGGCGTAAGGACGTACCACCGGCGGGGCACGACGCCGTGCCCCGCCGCCTCGTACAACCGCGTATTCCGTTCGAAGGGAACCAGCATGGCTACCACGCGTCAGGCGCACACGGTCTGGGAAGGCAATCTGACCGAGGGCACGGGCGTCGTCACGTTCGACTCCTCCGGGATCGGCGACTACCCGGTCTCCTGGCCGTCCCGCGCGGAGAAGGCGAACGGGAAGACCAGCCCGGAGGAGCTGATCGCCGCGGCCCACTCCAGCTGCTTCTCGATGGCGCTCTCGCACGGCCTCAGCGGCGCCGGCACCCCGCCGGCCCGGCTGGACACCAAGGCCGATGTCACCTTCCAGCCCGGCACCGGCATCACCGGCATCCACCTCACCGTCGTGGGCGAGGTGCCCGGTCTCGACGAGGCCGGCTTCGTCAAGGCGGCCGAGGACGCGAAGGCCAACTGCCCGGTCAGCCAGGCGCTTTCCGGCACCACGATCACGCTGAGCGCGTCGCTCGCCTGATCGTTCCCTCCCGTGTCCCCGGGCCGGCGCCCCGTGCGCCGGTCCGGGGACACGGCTGTTTCCGCCCACACGACACCCGGCCGGGTTACGGCTGCGCCTTCCGTCTGCCGCTGCCCCGGAGCGTCGGCCCCGGTCCGCGATATCCGGCGTGACAACGTTCACCGGTGGCCTCGAACGGGCAGGCCTGCTCTTGACGAAGCCATGTCACCTGTCCCCAAGCAGGGAGTTGCCCATGTCAGTCGCACCCCGCCCCACCGCCACCCGGCGGAACGTCCTGGCCGCGAGCGGCGCCGCCGCCGTCTCCATCGCCTTCACCGGGGCGTTCACCGAACTCTTCGCGGGAAGCGCCGCCGCCCGCGGTCACAGCGGTTACGGCCCGCTGGTCCCGGACCCGGACGGCCTGCTCGACCTGCCGAAGGGCTTCCACTACCGCGTGCTGTCCCGGGAGGGCGACCCGCTCCGCTCCGGCGAGGGCCGGGTCCCCAGCCACTGCGACGGGATGGCCGCGTTCAAGGGCCGGGGCGGACACGTCCGGCTGGTGCGCAACCACGAGAACCGGGTGGACGCGGCGATCCCCGTACCGACGGTCGAGGGGCTCACGTACGACCCGATGGGCAAGGGCGGCTGTACGGCCCTGGAGCTCGACGGCCACAACCGGGTCCTGTCCGAGCGCGTCGCCATCGCCGGTACGGCGGTGAACTGCGCGGGCGGGCGCACCCCCTGGAACACCTGGCTCACCTGCGAGGAGACCGAGGACAGGGCCGGCACCAACGGCTACACCAAGGACCACGGCTACATCTTCGAGGTGGACGGCGCCGACCCGCGCCGCACCGGCGCCGTGCCGCTGACCGCGATGGGCCGCTTCCAGCACGAGGCCGTCGCGATCGACCCGCGCGACGGGACCGTGTACGAGACGGAGGACGCGTTCGAGAAGCCGTTCGGCCTGTTCTACCGCTTCCTGCCCGAGAAGCCGCTGGGCGGTACGGGTTCGCTGCGGGCGGGCGGACGGCTGGAGGCCATGCGGGTGCCGGGGGTGCCCGACCTCTCGGCCGTCCAGGAGACCGGGGCGGTGTTCGAGGGTGTCGAGTGGGTCCCCGTACCGGATCCGCAGGCCGCCGAAACCCCCATCCGCTTCCAGGACTTCGGCCGCAGGGGCATCACCCACGGCCAGAAGCTGGAGGGCTGCTACTGGGGCGGCTCGTGCGTCTACTTCGTCTCCAGCTTCGCGCACAGCGCGGAGGGTTCGGCGGCGGACCACTACGGGCAGGTCTGGCGCTACGACCCGGCCCGGCGGCGGCTGACCCTGGTCATCGTCTTCGGCCCGGACGCCGACCTCCAGCTGCCCGGCGAGTCCCCCGACAACATCGCCCTGGCCCCCGACGGCGGCCTGATGGTCTGTGAGGACGGCGGCGGCGCCCAGCACGTGTTCGGCCTGACCCGGCGCGGCGAGGTGTACGCGCTGGCGCGCGGCCGGCAGAACACCGGCACGCCCGAGGAGCCCGAGTGGGGCGAGTTCGCGGGCGTCACGTTCGCACCGGACTACGGGACGATGTACGTGAACGTCTACACGCCGGGCACCACCTTCGCGGTGACGGGTCCGTGGCGCTGACGGACTGACCGGGGCGGGGCGCGCCCCGCCGGCCCTTCGCGGACGGCGACATCGGGGTGTGATCCGTCCGGGTGCGCCCGTGCGGGACCCCGTGCGGGACGGCGGGGTGCGCTTCGGCGGGGCGGCGGGGAGCGGCACCGCCGGCCGGGCCACCACCCGGTCGGGGACGCCGGGAGCGTCGAGAACCGGGCTGCCCCGGAACGGCTCATGCGCCATCCGCGTGGGGCGCCGACCGGCTGGCGCGCCAGCCCCGTGCGCCCTCCGGTCGATCGGTTAGCTTCCGGAAGTGATCAGATTTGGGCGCGGAATGGCTGCTTTGGGTGTGCTGGGGGCGGTACTCGTCGGCTGCGGCCAGGCCGAGCCCCGTGCAGCCGCCGAACGGCCGCCCGCCTCCCCCTCGGCGCCCGCCGAGCCGGCCCACGCCACCAGGCAGCCCGCCGTCATGGCCCCCGGACCCGGCGGGCTGACCCCTGTCTTCGAGCGCGGGCCGCAGCACGCCGCGAAGGTCGTCGCGCTCAGCTTCGACGCCGACATGACGGCCGACGAGGGAGCGCGCGCGGCGGCCGGTGAGCGCTTCGACAACCCGGAACTGATCGCCCTGCTGCGCCGGCTGAAGGTGCCCGCGACGATCTTCATGACCGGGCGCTGGGCCGAGGAGTACCCGGACCAGGCCCGCTCCCTCGGCACCGACCCCCTCTTCGAGATCGGCAACCACTCCTACAGCCACTACGCCTTCACGGCGCCCTGCTACGGGCTTCCGACCGTGGCGAAGGACGCGATGCGCGAGGAGGTGCGGCGGGCCTTCGGGGCGATCCGCGGGACCGGTGCCCGCAACGTGGTGCCGTACTTCCGCTTCCCCGGCGGCTGCTACGACGACGAGACGCTGCGCGCCCTCGGGCCGGAGAAGGTGACCGCCGTCCAATGGGACGTCGTCAGCGGGGACGCCTTCGCGACGGACGCGGACGCCGTCGCCGAGCAGGTGCTCGACGGGGTGCGGTCCGGTTCGCTGGTCGTCATGCACTGCACCCGCAGCGCGGCGCCGGTGACCGCCGAGGCGGTCCGCCGGGTCGTGCCCGAGCTGCGCAAGCGCGGCTACCGCTTCGTCAAGGTGTCCGAGCTGATGGCCGGATAGAGGCACGCGACAACGGCGGCCCTCAGCCCGAGCACGCCGTGCGCTGGGCCTCCTGCCACTCGCACACCGGGCACAGCGTGATCCCCTTGACCGACTCGGCGTACTCGGTCGGCTTCCGGCACAGCACGCACTCCGCGTACGGCGGCCCCTCGGCCCGCTCCGGGGCCTCGGCCGGAGCCGTCCCGCAGGAGGACCCGGATTCCGCTTCCGTCCGCTCGTTCCTGTCCTCGTTCATACGTACGAGCCTACTCAGCCGCGTACCGAAGTGAGCCGGCGGGCGAGCGCGGCCGCCGCCGCGGCGGCGGCCCCGAACCGCGGGAGCACCGGCAGGTGGACGGTGCCGCCCGTTCCGCCGGGAACGGTGTCCGGGGCGGCTGGCAGACTGGTCGGGTGAGCAGCAACGACATCTCCGCGCCCCCGTCCGCCGAACCGGCCGCCCTGCCCGTGGACAGCCCCTTCCGGTCCGAGCGGACGAACCGGGACGAAGCCCGGCAATACGTACTGCCGTTGGTGGTGCACATCGAGAAGGCCGCGCCGCCGGCCCGCACCGACGCCCTGCGCACGGCCGCCCGCGCGGTCCTGGTGATGCTCTCCGACGAGCGGTCGGTGGGCGAGGGCGAGTGGGCGCGGGTGATGCGGGACTGGCAGGACGCCCGCATCCGCAAGGTGGTCCGGCGGGCCCGGGGCGCGGAGTGGCGCAAGGCGTCCGCGCTGCCCGGGATCACGGTGACGGGCGACGGGGCGGAGGTGCGGGTCTTCCCGCCGGTCCCCCTGGACGGGTGGCCGAAGGAGCTGGCCAAGCTCCAGGTCTCGGGGACGGACCTGGACGACCCGGAGCCGCCGGCCGCGCCCGGCCCCGGCCACCCGGTGCTGTGGCTGAACCCGGACCTCGGCATGTCGGCCGGCAAGGAGATGGCGCAGGTCGGACACGGGGCGCAGCTCGCCTGGTGGGAGCTGTCGGAGACCGAGCGCAAGGCGTGGCGCGAGGCCGGCTTCCCGCTCTCGGTCGCCACGGCGGAGCCGGGCGACTGGCGGGAGCTGACGACGAGCGGGCTGCCGGTCGTACGGGACGCGGGATTCACCGAGATCGCACCGGGCTCGTGCACGGTGGTCGCCGACCACCCGGCGCTGCGCCGGCGTCACTGAGAAGCACGGGCCGCCCGCCGGGGCGCGCCCAACCTCAAATGAAGCTCTGAAGGTCGGCCCTCCCGGGTTCACCGCCGCGCGCCGGGGCCATCACCCCTGCACGAACCGAGGGGGAACGGCATGGGGGACGGCATGAGGCTGGGCATCGGAATCGGCTGGCGGCCGGAGATCGCCGACGAGGTGGAGGCGCTGCCGGGGATCGACTGGGTGGAGGCGGTCGCGGAGAACCTCTGCGCCGGCCATCTGCCGGCCTCCCTGGTACGGCTGCGGGAGCGCGGGGTCACCGTGGTGCCGCACGGGGTCTCGCTGGGTCTCGGCGGGGCCGACCGCCCCGACCCCGGCCGGCTCGCGGACCTCGCCGCCCGGGTCGCGCTGCTGGACGCGCCGCTGGTGACCGAGCACATCGCGTTCGTACGGGCGGGCGGGGCGCGCACCGGGTCGCGGGCGCTGGAGGCGGGGCACCTGCTGCCCGTGCCGCGCACCCGGGCGGCGCTGGACGTGCTGTGCGAGAACGTGCGGATCGCGCAGGACGCGCTGCCGGTGCCGCTGGCCCTGGAGAACATCGCGGCGCTGGTCTCCTGGCCGGACGAGGAGCTGACCGAGGGGCGGTTCCTGGCGGAGCTGGTCGAGCGCACCGGGGTGCGGCTGCTGATCGACGTGGCCAATCTGCACACCAACCACGTGAACCGGGGCGAGGACCCGGTGACCGCCCTGGACGAGCTGCCGGTGGAGGCCATCGCGTACGTGCATGTGGCGGGCGGGGTCGAGAAGGACGGCGTGTGGCACGACACGCACGCCCACCCGGTGACCGCCCCGGTGCTCGACGTGCTGGCGGAGCTGTGTTCCCGGATCGACCCGCCGGGGGTGCTGCTGGAGCGCGACGACGCGTTCCCGCCGGCCGGTGAGCTGGCGGGCGAGCTGGAGGCGATCCGGGGGACGCTGGAGGCGGGCGGGGGCGCCGGCCCGGGTGCGGGCGGGCGGGCCGTACCGGGAGCCACGGCCGGCCCGCCCGTCCCCGAGGCCGTACGGGACGGCGTCGCGGTCGCGCAGACCGCCCTGCTGTCCGCGCTGGTCGCCGGCACCCCTGTGCCGAAGGGGTTCGACCGGAGCCGGCTCGGGGTGCAGAGCCGCGCCCTGGCCGCCAAGCGCGCCGACGTCGTGGCCAAGGTGGCGCCCGAGCTGCCGGAGATCCTGGGGAGCGGCTACCGGGAGGCGTTCCTCGCGTACGCCGGAGCGCGGCCCATGACGGCGGGGTACCGGCGCGACGCCCTGGACTTCGCCGAGCACCTGCTCCTCGCGGGCCGCCCCGAGGACGACGCCGCCCGTCGCCGGCTGACGTACTGGTGGCGGGACCGGGCCGCGCCGCGACCGCCCGGGCGCGCCACCCGGCTGGTACGGGCCGCCCGCTCCGCGCTGGTGGGGCGGTGAGGGGGACCGGCCGCGGACTCCTCGGGGGTGCGGCCGGTCGCCTCCGGTCCCGCCATGCCGCGCGGGGCGGACATCGCCTCCGCGGTGCGGGCGGCGCTGCCGGCGGGCGCGGGGGACGATCCCGCGCCGCGGGCGGCGCTGACGGCCGGGCGGGGACGCCCGGGCCGCGAATGACGAACGGTGCGGCGCGCGGGAAGCGCGCCGCACCGTCGAGCCGAACCCGGTGTCGCTGGACCAGCGGGCGGCACGAGGTGCCGTCTGCCCGCCGTCTGATCTTCCGGGTTGGGGTGGTCGGGAGCCCGTTCGCTACGCGAGCCCGGCCACCAGGTCCGCGACCGACTTGCGCCGGCCGGTGAAGAAGGGGACCTCCTCGCGGACGTGCATCCGCGCCTCGGAGGCCCTGAGGTGACGCATCAGGTCGACGATGCGGTACAGCTCGTCGGCCTCGAAGGCCAGCATCCACTCGTAGTCGCCGAGCGAGAACGAGGCGACGGTGTTGGCGCGCACGTCGGGGTAGCCGCGGGCCATCTTGCCGTGGTCGGCGAGCATGCGGCGGCGGTCCTCGTCGGGCAGCAGGTACCAGTCGTACGAGCGCACGAAGGGGTACACGCTGACGTAGTCGCGGGGCGTCTCGTCGGCGAGGAACGCCGGGATGTGCGACTTGTTGAACTCGGCGGGGCGGTGCAGCGCCATGTTCGACCAGACCGGCTCCAGGTGCCTGCCGAGCCGCGTGCGGCGGAAGAGGTTGTACGCCCCCTGGAGCTCGTCCGCGGTCTCCGCGTGCCACCAGATCATGAGGTCGGCGTCGGCGCGCAGGCCCGAGACGTCGTACGTGCCGCGGATGGTGATGTCCTTGGCCGCGAGCTGGTCGAACAGCTCCTGGACCTCGCCGGCGACGGCCGCGCGGTCCGTGTCGGCGGGCAGGACGTCGCGCAGCTTGAAGACGGACCACAGCGTGTAGCGGATGACCTCGTTGAGGTCCTTGGCCTTCTTGCCGGCGTTCGGAACCTTGCTTGACGTCTCAGTCTCGGGTGCACTCATACGGCTATTGTCCCGCCTCGCTCCGAGTGCCCTGAACCAGGGTCGGCGTGGCGATGATCTCCCCGGCGAGATCTCCGGCGATCTCGTCCGCGGCGCGGTGGGCGCTCGCCACGCAGGCGGGGATGCCGACCCCGTCGTAGACCGCGCCGCACACCCGCAGCGCGGGCAGCTTCGCGACCTCGTCGCGGATGCGGGCGACCCGGGTGAGATGGCCCACCGGGTACTGGGGCAGCCCGCCGACCCACCGGGTGACCTCGGTCGCCACGGGCCGGGCGGTGAGCCCGGTCGCGGCGGCCAGGTCGCGCAGGGACAGGCCGGCCAGCTCGCCGTCCTCGCGCTGCAGGTGCTCCTCCTCGCCGTACCGGCCCACGGAGGTCCGCAGCACGAACAGGTCCGGCGCCGAGTCCGCGACCCACTGCCACTTGTGGGTGGAGAAGGTGGCGGCCTTGATGGTGTGCCCGTCGACCGGTGGCACCAGGAAGCCGGAGCGCCCCTCGAAGGCCGTACCGGCCACGTCGGAGCGCCGGAACGCCATGGTGACCAGGGCCATCGACGCGTACTCGACGCCCGCCAGCTCGGCCGACGCGCCCGGCGCTTCGGCGGCGAGCAGGGTGGCGGCGGACCAGGCGGGTACGGCGAGGACGATGCCGTCGGCGGAGACGGCCCGGGTGTCGGTGCGGACGTCCCAGCCGCGGGCGGTACGGGCCAGGCCCAGCACGGAGGTCTCGGTGAGGATCTCACCGCCTCCGGCGCGTACGGCGTCGGCGACGGCGCCCGGCAGGGTGCCGATGCCGCCCTCGATGCCCTGGAAGACGGGGCCGCTCCGCTGCCGGGCGGCGGCCCGCTCCTGGAGGCGGGTGACCTCGTCGAGCAGGGAGCCCCCCTGCCGGGCGGCCTCGAAGAGCTGCGGGACGGCGGCGCGCATCGAGATCCGGTAGGCGTCGCCCGCGTACACCCCGCCGAGCAGCGGCTCCACCAGCCGGTCGACGACCTCGCGGCCCAGCCGGTCCGCGACGTACGCGCCGACGGCGACGTCCTCGCCGACGGCCGTCGGGGCCAGTGCGCGGTCCTGGGCGATACGGGCCAGGCCCTCGGGCGAGAGCACCTCGCCCAGGACGGACGGGTCGCCCGGGACGCCCATCACATGGCCCTTGGGCATGGGGCGCAGCGCGTCGCGCGTCCACAGGGCCGCGGTGGCGGTGGCGGGCGGCTGGAGACGGTCCCCGAGGCCCACGGCGCGTGCCAGGGCGACGGCCTCCGGGCGGCGGGCGAGCATGGACTCGGCGCCGAGGTCGACCCGGACGCCCGCGACCTCGCCGGTCATGAGCTTGCCGCCGAGCCGGGCGGTCGCCTCCAGGACGGTGACCCTCAGCCCGGCACCGACGAGCCGGTGGGCGGCCGCGAGTCCGGCGATCCCGCCGCCGATGACGACGACGTGGCGGGGGGCCCGGTCGGCGCGGTGTGTGGATGGCTGCATGGTTCCACTCTCTCAAACCGGTTCCGAGTCCTGACCGTGACCGGTTCGAAACCGGTTTCCCGGGTCCGCAGGCGCCCCCGGGCACGTCCCACCCCCGTCATCCATCACCCGTCCTGGGGGGACAGTCGTGCGAGGAGCATCTCTCATCCGTACCGGCGGAGGCACGTCCGGCCGGGCCGCCCGTTCACGCACCGCGCCGGCGGCCGTACTGCTGGCCGCCGCGCTCGCGCTGAGCGGCTGCGGCGCGACCGGCGACGATTCGGGCACGAGCGCCGACCGGGGCGTCGCCGGGCCCCAGCGGCAGCAGGCGGATTCCGCGGCCGCCGAGGCCGGAGCACCCGCGGTCGGTTCGGGCCGGACGGAGCGGCGCGAGGAGCCCCCGAAGCCCGCCGCGGCCCACGTCGTCCGCACCGCCTCGCTCTCCGTGGAGGTGGAGGACGTGTCGAAGGCGGCCGGGAACGCCCGCACGGCGGCGCAGGTCGCGGGCGGGCTGGTCGAGAAGGAGACCACGGAACGGATCGACGGCACCCGGGACTCCTCACACCTCGTGCTGCGCGTGCCGCAGAAGGCGTACGACGAGGTGCTGCGGGAGCTGGCGGGGACGGGGAAGCCGCTCTCCCGTACGTCGGCGGCCAAGGACGTCACCGACCAGGTCGTCGACATCGACAGCCGGATCGCCACCCAGCGGGCGAGCGTGGCGCGGGTGCGCGAGCTGATGGAGCGGGCCGGCAAGCTGGCCGATGTGGTCACGCTGGAAGGCGAACTGAGCAGTCGTCAGGCGGCGCTGGAGTCGCTGCTCGCGCAGCAGGCGTCACTGAAGGACCGTACGACGCTGGCGACCATCACGCTCGATCTGGTGGAACCGGAGACGGCGGCCGACGACGACCCGGGCTTCCCGGACGCCGTCGCCGGGGGCTGGCACGCCTTCGTGACGATGCTGCGGTGGCTGGCGCTGGCGATCGGCGCGGCGGCACCGTTCCTCGCCGTGGCGGCCGTCCTGGCCGTGCTGTGGCGGCTGCTGCTGCGCCGCCGGGCGGGGAGGCGGGGGCCCGCCGGGGACGCCTGAGCGCGTCGACGGCCGGGCCGCGCCGTAGCGTGGGCCCTTATCGACGCGCTTCGGAGGGACCGGCATGACGGCGGAACGACTGGTGATCATCGGCGGGGACGCGGCGGGCATGTCCGCCGCGTCCCAGGCCCGGCGGCTCAAGGGCCCCGGCGAACTGAGCATCACCGCTTTCGAACGGGGCCACTTCACCTCGTACTCGGCGTGCGGCATCCCGTACTGGGTCAGCGGCGACGTGACGGACCGGGACGATCTCGTCGCCCGTACGCCCGAGGAGCACCGGGCCCGGGACATCGATCTGCGCACCCGCACCGAGGTCACGGAGATCGACGTGGCGGGGCGGCGGGTACGCGCCCTGGACCGGGACTCGGGCGAGGCGTACTGGAGCGCGTTCGACAAGCTGGTGATCGCCACCGGGGCCCGCCCGGTGCGCCCGGAGCTGCCCGGGATGGACGCGGCGGGGGTGCACGGCGTGCAGACCCTGGACGACGGGCAGGCGCTGCTGGACACCCTGGACCGTACGGAGGGCCGGCGCGCGGTCGTCGTCGGGGCGGGGTACATCGGCGTCGAGATGGCCGAGGCGATGCTGAAGCGCGGCTTCGAGGTGACCGTCCTCAACCGCGGCGAGCAGCCGATGGCGACGCTCGACCCGGACATGGGGCGGCTCGTCCACGACGCCATGGACGGGCTCGGCATCACCACGGTGAACGGGGCGGAGGTCACCGGCATCGGGACCGGGCCGGACGGCCGGGTCGCGGAGGTCGTCACGGCCGGCGCGTCCTACCCGGCGGACGTGGTGGTGCTCGGCATCGGCGTCGAGCCGGAGACGGCCCTGGCCCGGGCGGCCGGGCTGCCGCTCGGGCCGCACGGCGGGCTACTCACCGACCTGTCGATGCGCGTGGCGGGCCACGAGAACATCTGGGCGGGCGGCGACTGCGTGGAGGTGCTGGACCTGGTGGCGGGCCACACCCGGCACATCGCGCTCGGCACGCACGCCAACAAGCACGGCCAGATCATCGGTTCCAACGTTGGCGGCGGCTACGGCACCTTCCCCGGTGTGGTGGGTACGGCGGTGAGCAAGGTCTGCGACCTGGAGATCGCCCGGACCGGGCTGCGCGAGAAGGACGCCCGGGCGGTGGGCCTGCGGTACGTCACGGCGACGATCGAGTCGACGAGCCGGGCGGGCTACTACCCGGACGCGCGGCCGATGACGGTGAAGATGCTCGCGGAGTACCGCACGGGCCGGCTGCTGGGGGTGCAGATCGTCGGCCGCGAGGGGGCGGGCAAGCGGGTCGACGTGGCGGCGGTGGCGCTCACCGCCCGGATGACCGTCGAGCAGATGACCGCCCTGGACCTGGGCTACGCCCCGCCGTTCTCGCCGGTCTGGGACCCGGTCCTGGTGGCGGCCCGCAAGGCCGTGTCGGTGCTGCGGAAGGCGGGCACCGCCTGAGCGGCGCCCGCCTCGGGGCCTGTCCGGGCGCGGTCAGCGGGCGGTGCTGGTGTGGACGTGCTCGACGAGCCGGGACAGCGCGTCCGGGTCCATGTTCGGCATCACGCCGTGGCCCAGGTTGAAGATGTGGCCCTCCAGGCCGGCGGCCGCGTCCAGCACCTCCCGGGTCTTGGCCTCCACCGCGGAGGTCGGCGCGAACAGCACCGCCGGGTCGAGGTTGCCCTGGAGCGCCTTGCCGGGCCCGACGCGGCGCGCGGCCTCGTCGAGCGGGACCCGCCAGTCGACACCGACGACGTCCGCACCGGCCTCGCCCATGAGGCCGAGCAGTTCGCCGGTGCCGACGCCGAAGTGGATGCGGGGGACCTCGTACGCGGCGACGGCGTCGAAGACCTTCGCGGAGGCGGGCAGCACGGAGCGCCGGTAGTCGGCGGGGGCGAGGGCGCCCACCCAGGAGTCGAAGAGCTGCACCGCCGAGGCGCCGGCCTCGATCTGGACCTTGAGGAAGGCGCCGGTGATCTCGGCGAGCCGGTCGAGCAGGTCGGCCCAGAGCTCCGGGTCGCCGTACATCATGGCCTTGGTGTGCTCGTGGTTGCGGGACGGCCCGCCCTCCACGAGGTAGCTGGCGAGCGTGAACGGCGCACCCGCGAAGCCGATCAGCGGGGTGGCCCCCAGCTCGGCGGTGAGCAGGCCGACGGCCTCGGTGACGTAGGGGACGTCCTCGGGCGTGAGGTCGCGCAGCCGGGCCAGGTCGGCGCGGGTGCGGACCGGCTCGGCGATCACCGGGCCGACGCCGGGCTTGATGTCGAGGTCGATGCCGATGGCCTTGAGCGGGACGACGATGTCGCTGTAGTAGACGGCGGCGTCGACCTTGTGGCGGCGGACGGGCTGCATCGTGATCTCGGCGACGAGCTCCGGCATCGTGCAGGAGTCGAGCATCGGGATGCCTTCGCGCACCTTCAGGTACTCGGGCAGCGAGCGCCCCGCCTGACGCATGAACCAGACCGGCGTGTGCGGCACCGGCTCGCGCCGGCACGCCTTGAGGAACGCCGAGTCGTAGGTGGCGGAAGTCTTCGTCTGCTGCCCGGAGGGGCGGTCGTTGGCACTCACGCACAGAATCTTCGCACGCGTGGGGAACGAGCCCGGCCCCGCACGGGTGTCCTTCCGCACGCGAAGCTCCCGTTCCGCCTACTCTTCCCCGCATGGCTGCGGCTCAGGGACACATCTCCGGTCAATCCGATGGCGCTGACGGCACGGACGGTGCGGAGGGTGATGGCGTACCGTCCGCGTTCCGTTCGGCTGTGGAGGCGCTGCGCGCGGCGCGGCTGCGTCCCGAGCTGGAGGTGGAACCGACCCGGCCGCCGAAGCGGCTCGCGCCGCACGCGTACGCGCTGGAGGCCGCGGTCGTCGACGGCGAGGAGGATCTCGCCGACGGCCGGCTCGTGCTGCTCCACGACCCGGCCGGGCACGAGGCCTGGCAGGGCGCCTTCCGGCTCGTGACGCTGGTCCGCGCCGACCTGGAGCCGGAGATGGCCGCCGACCCGCTGCTGCCCGAGGTGTGCTGGTCCTGGCTGACCGGCGCGCTGGAGGCCCGCGGCCTCTTCTACGGGGAGGCCGGCGGCACGGTCACCATGGCGGGCTCGCACTACTTCGGCGCACTGGAGACACGGCGCCCCGCGACGCAGATCGAGATCCGGGCGTCCTGGACCCCCCGCGAGGGCCGCGGCGGCGCACCCGACGCGGCGGCGCACCTGACGGCATGGGGCGACCTGCTCTGCCAGATCGCGGGCCTGCCGCCTTCGGGCCCCCTGGACGCGACGGTGGTGACGCTGCCCCAGCGACGGGGCCCGCAGACGCCGTAGCCACCCGGTTCGCAGGGGTCCTCGGCCCGGTCCGCGCGGGGCTCGCCGCGTCGTGGGCCGGTCCGCACGCCGGGGCGTGCGCGCGGCGCGCGCGCCGCCCCGGCCTCGTCCCGGGCCGCGTCACGGGCGCCGTGACCCCGCGTCATACGGCCACTTCCAGCCACCGGAAGGTATTCGTACAATCGATCGCGCGTCCTATTTGCCCGAATTGTTACTCAGCAAATCGCGATCTTCCCCTAAAGGAGCAGGGGTCCGCTGCCGAAGGAGTCAATGACCCTTCAAGCACGGTTCGCCCCGGCTTCATCCCCGAGCCGGCCCGTCCCGCCACTCCCCAGGAGGCCTGGTGTCCGTTCTCCTAGAGCAGCCCGCAAGCCTGGTCGCCTACCGCCCGAACAAGCCGACGGCCATGGTCGTCGTGGCCGACCCGCGCGTCCGTTCCACCGTCACCCGCCATCTGTGGGCCCTCGGAGTACGTGACGTCATCGAGGCGTCGTCCATCGCGGAGGCCCGTCCCCGCGTCGGCAACCCGCGCGACATCTGCGTAGCCGACGTCCACCTGCCCGACGGTTCCGGGCTGACCCTGCTGTCCGAAACCCGAGCCGCCGGCTGGCCCAACGGTCTCGCCCTGTCCGCCGCCGACGACATCGGCGCCGTGCGCAACGCCCTCGCGGGCGGCGTCAAGGGCTACGTCGTCACCGGCACCCGTACCAACATCGGCCACCCGGCCCGTCCCGGCGTCGCCCCCATCGGCGCCACCGCCGCCCGTATGCACCGCCGGCCCCCCGGCACCCCGAGCCACCCGGGCGGCTACCGCGAACTGTCCGGCCGCGAGGTGGAGGTTCTGCGGCTCGTCGCCGAGGGCCAGTCCAACAAGGCCATCGGCGTCTCCATGGGCCTGTCCGCCCTGACCGTCAAGAGCCACCTCGCCCGCATCGCCCGCAAGCTCGGCACCGGAGACCGCGCCGGAATGGTCGCCGTGGCCCTGCGCACGGGCATCATCCACTGACCCCCTCACCCGACCGGTGCGCGGTACACGCGGAACCGGCTGGATTACGTGCATCGGCGGCTGCCGACGGAACGTTCCGTCGGCAGCCGCCGCCCGCCCCCCCCAAAAACGCGAGACGGAACCGACCACCACCGCCGCCCCCCCAGCAACAACCAGACAACACACC